>NZ_JBXAFX010000002.1:0-329152 GCF_058793515.1 Novosphingobium sp. GW835-FHT14H07 | reverse complement strand
TAACTGCCTACCGTGGGCGTCCATCGCCGACCTTACTGCAATGTTGCGGGCGGCGCAGACTGTCCAGATAAGGCGACCAGTTCCTCGCGGGCGTAGTCCTTGCTGCCGAACGGGTTGAGAATCTTGCGGTCGAGGCGCGAGGCGTGGCCGGTCGAATGGGTCAGTTCGTGCAGCGCGGTGCGATAATAGTTGATCTGCTCGAAGAACGCGGGTTGCGGCGGAACCTGCACATAATCATGCGCGGGTACATAGAAGGCACGGTTGCCGCCGATGCGGAAATCGACGCCCGATGCGGCAATAACCGCTTCGGCGACGGGCACGATCTGGCGTTCGGGGAGCGGCGCGGGGCCGGCGGCAAGGCCGGGGCGCAAGCCTTCGCATTGCGCGACGTTGAACACGGTGAAGCGTTTGAGGAAGGGCACGGCGCGGGCCTCGTCGCCGGTCAGGCGTGCGCGTTCCTTCTCGGCCTCGGGGGTGAAGCGGTCGGCATAGACAACGGTGGTCCCGCGCTCGCCCTTGCGGACGTTGCCGCCTGCTTCAAGGGCTTGGCGGAAGGTCAGCCACGATTGCGAAGGATAACCGCACTCGATAACCGCGCCCCAGAGAATGAGCACGTTGACGCCGCTGTAATTGCGGCTGGTGAGCGCATTGCGCGGAAGGCCGGGGGCGGCGGAGAAGCCTTGACCATTGGGGCGGCCCCAAGGCTGGACCCAAGGAACGCGGCCCGCCTCAAGTTCGGCAACGATCCGGTTCGTCACCTCGTCGTAAAGATTGGCGCGCTCTGCCGGGGGCTGGCTCCTGCCAGCTTCTCCGCGCGCGCGATGCTTGCCGCTCTGGCGCATGGCTATCCTCCTGCACCGCCCCAAAAACCCCAGGGCCTCCCCCGGAGCGGGGGTGGGCGGCGAACTGCGACCTGCCGGGCGCGGCCAGAAGGCGGTCCGCACCCGCAGGGCCGCAATGCAATGGAGGAGCCGAGCCCGAGCGCAGTCGAGGGCCGGCTTGCGGGACGCCGGGCCGGGCCCAGAAGGGAGCGCCGTCCACCCGTGCGACGAGGGGAAGGCCCAACGAAAAACGCCGCCGCGCCGGTCAGGCGCGGCGACGACAGGCCGGAGCAAGGCTCCGGCATCCCGCCAGTCCGATCATCACCTTTGGCCGGGACGCGCGAAGCGTGGCCCGGTGGAGCTTGGCGAACGGATGTGAGCCTAGCGGAATAGAGCGGCGGTCGCGCCGCAGGCGCGAGGCGCCCAAAAACCCGGATGCGTCAGGTCAGACCCTGCCGTCTTGACGCACTCTCGCCATGGTCGCCTTACGCGACGGTGACGCGGAGGCGAGCACTCGGCCGACTGACCCGCCGCGGATCAACCGTGCAGCGGGGATCCGTGCGAACCGGTGCGAGCGGTCATCGCGGGCAACAGGCTCATCATGGCGGCACTGGCGATGATGATCGCGCCGACCGCCGCGGCGATGCCGGTCGCGGTCGGCCGCGCGCCGCCGAGATGCATCAGGCCGGAGACGACGCTGTGGCCGGCGATCCCGGCGGGCACAGCGAAGAGAAAAGCGACCGCCCCGCGAACTGGAACCGGCAACCGTGACGCGATGAGCATGCGTCCGATCAGCAAGGCCGCGACGCCGACGACGAGGCCGAGAAGCAGGCCGAGCAACAGCCCCAGCTCGCCACCCGCCGCCCACAGAAAGGTGGCCGCACCCAGCCCGACCGGGAGCGCGAAGACGGCGAGCCGGAACATCGCCCAGGCGAAGAGGACGATGCCGGTGGCGGAAAGGATCAGACCGAGCAGCATGACGACCAACTCCATAGCCTCGGAACATAGCAGAAACACGAATCCGCATGAAGCCCGGATCGGTGCTCACTACGGACGGCCTGGCGCAGCCGTCTCGGGCGGCCCTGCGCGTAGCACGACGAACAGCGTGGCCGCGCCGGCTTCGCTCCGGCCGGCAGGGGGCCGGTCGCCGATCGCGAAGAAGATGGCATTGGCGGTACGCGGCGTTGCACTGGCGGCCGCGACAGCCGACTGGGAATTGACGGGCACTCCGGCGACGCTCGCGAGATAGGCGCGGGTCTCGCCGGGCAGCGCGCGGCCGGTCCGCACGTGCTCGGCATAGCGTGCCGGTCCCGCATTATAGGCTGCGAACAGACCGGGATAGCCGAAGCGGTCATACATCAGGCGAAGATAGAGCGTCCCCGCCAATATGTTGTCGCGCGGGCTATGTGGATCGGACCCGAGCCCGAGCCGCGCGCGCATTTCGGACCAGGTGCCGGGCATGAGCTGCATCAGCCCCATCGCGCCGGCGTGGCTGGTGATCGGGCGACCGTCCAGCATCGTGCGTCCGCCGCTCTCGGCGCGCATGACGCGCTCGATCCATTCTACCGGCACGCCGAAACGCGCCGAGGCTGCCTCGATATAAGGCCGCCAGTGAACGACCGACTGCGCGCCAGCCGGCGCCGCCGCTAGCAGCGCCAAGGCGGTGATGGCGACCCTCAGCCCAGCCACAACAGCCGCGCCTCGCCGATGACGTCGCCGCGCGATGTCGGTCCGAAATAACGCCCGTCGAACGAATCCGGGCTGTCCATCAGGAGGAACAGCGCACCGGTTCTCAGTGTCACACATCCGCTCCACCGCGGCATCGGCCGCCCGCGGCCGTCAGCTTCGCGGCGATCAGTGACTGGGCGGCCATTTACGGAGATATCGCGACCACGGGCGCAAACGCGGTCGCCGGGCACGGCCGCGACGCGCTTCACCAAAGGGACGTTGATCGGAATGTAGCGCCGCTCGGCGGCGAGCCGGCGCCAGCGGTCGGGCACGCGGGCCAGCACCATGTCGCCAGCCGCGATGTCGTGACGGCCGCCAACGGCATAGAGGCCGATCGGCGCGCTGGCCGACACGTTCCAGACCAGCCGCGGCGTCGGGGGCAGCGCGATCGTCGCCGTCAGCGCGGCGACGCCAACACTGATCAGCACGGAGGCCCGAACCGGCAGACGGGAGGGTAACAGCCTAGCCATTTCCGCCATCCCGCATGTTCGCGCGCGACCAGGCCTCGATATCGTCGATATGGTAGCGCCAGACGGTGCCGTGTTTCCGGCAGCACGGACCGCGCCGCTCGCGGCGCATCTTCTTGAGCGTGTCCGCTGCGAGGCCGAGATGGAACGCGGCCTGCTTGGTTGTCAGGAACGGGCAATGTTCGCGTGCCCGCCGGGCGCGCTCCGCGGTCGAAGATACAGCTCCACCGTTCACAGCGGGCGGCGCCACCTCGGTCGGTGTTCGTGCGCCGCCGCCTGCTTTGTCGTTCGGATCGTGTGTCATGGATGCAGCGTCTAGTCCGACGAACCCGCGTTACCCGCCGATCAGGCCCGCACGCGCCGCTTCCTGATCCGCGACGTAGGCGTCCAACATGTCCGCCTGACCGGGAAGCAGCGCGTCGATCGCCGGGAGGCCGTCAATATCGTCGCGGTAAAGCAGCACCGATGGGCACTGGCCTTCGACATTACCGAGATTGGGGCGATGCTGGGCATAGCCGATGAGCGCGGCCAGATCGGGATCGAACGCTCGAGCGATGGCGGGCGGGTAGACGAGATACTGATTCTCGAACGTCCGCAGCCATCCGAGGCAATAGGAGGTGATGACCGCGCGGCGCACATGATCGGACTGGTTAGCGCCGGCACCATGCAGGATCGATCCGAGGAACAGCAGCGCGGAGCCGGGTGGCATTTCGGCGGCGACCGGACGTGCATCGCCCGGTTGCGATGCCGCATCGTGATGGCTGCCCGGCCAGACCAGCGTCGCGCCACTCTCCAGCGTGAACGGATCGATCGGCCAGATGACGTTGATCTGATAGTGCATCCCGGTCTTGACGCCGCCCCAGAGATCCTGGTCGCGGTGCGGCACCTGCGCGAGCGCGCCGGGATGGATTTCGATCGCCTGGGTGAGGTTGAGAACGATACGATCGCACCATTCCCCGAGCACCGTTTCGGCGATACCGCAGATGATCGGGTGCAGCACAAGGCCGGCGATATGCCGTGAACGCCGCAACAACGCGCCAAAGCGCTTGGTGCGGGCTCCGTAGAATCCGCCTTCGCAAAAGGGCGTGGCGACGAAGCGCGGTGCGAGTTCGGCTTCGAGCGCGGTGATTAGCTCGGTCGGCACGGCGTTATCGACAATGACATAACCGTCGGCGAGCAGCATCGCGGCTAGGCGGGCGGGGTCGTGCATCGCCATTCCCTTCACGCGGCTCTTGCCGCCGCATCGGGAGTGATCGCACCCGGCACATAGATGCCGTTCGACGCCAGCAGCGCAGGCGTACCGGCGCAGATCTCGATGCGGAACGCTCCAAGGAACGCGCCATCGATGCGGCGCGCGGGGCCGAGCGGCGCTGCGCGCCAGCCCATCGCCAAAACCTCCTCGCGAAAAGCAGCGGTCACGACGCCGGTTAGCATGGTGATTCCGCTGCCGAGCGCATGATCGACCATCGCCGAGATGAGCCGGTTGCGGACACGCAGGCGTCCGGGGGCGCCCAATCGTTGCGGCAGGCAAAGTCGCGTAATCTCGCGAACCTGCTCCCCCCGGGGCGCATCGCACTCGCAGAGCGACGCGAAACGATCGGCGAGCAGATGCGCGCCCTCTGTCGATAGCAGCCGCATCGACCCCTGGTGAATGCAGCCATCGTCGGTGGCGATCAGATAGACCGCCTTGTCGCCGTCATAGCTGTCGATTTCATAGCGGCCGCCGACGACCGGAACATCCCAGCCCAGCAGATCGACGAACAGGGTCTTGCGGTCCTCGAACATCGAGGCGGCGCGCGCATCGGTAAGCGAGCACCCTTGGACAATATGGATCATAGCAGTAGCTCCCGTTCAACGTGAACGGTCGCAAAAGGAGCAGAGATGCGGAGTTCAAACAGTCGTCAATATTGAGGATGCGGCGATCCTACTCAGAAGCGCGGGACGATCTCCTCGATGCAGACGATCCCGCAGGCGAGCGCGATCGCCGGGAGCTGCGCGCGGGAATAGATGCCGAAATGCTCGCGCAGGTCGCGCATGTAGGTGCGCACGGTCGTTGGCGCGATGTGCATCATGATCCCGATCTCGACGTCGCTCTTGCCCATCGCCGCCAAGCGAAAGCATTCGAGCCGCTTTGGGCTGAGATGGGGCAATTCCAGGCGGCGCGCCGGAAAGCCGTGCAAGCGCCGCGCCTCGGTAAAAGCCTCGCTCGCCATCAGCGTCGCGATCCGGCAGATATGCGATGGCGGCAATTGCCCGTCGCGCGTTGCGAACGTACAGCATCCGGGCGGCTCGCCGGCGACGCCAATCGGAACGGTGAGGCCGTTGCGCAGGCCATGACGCGCGGCTTCGCGCACGATGCGCGCCTGCCGCCGCGTGAAGCCGCCCAGCAGTCGCTCCATTTCGTGCCAGCCGAACGCCCGGCTTGTCGAGCGCGCCGCGAGCAAGGCGGGATCGTCGCGGTAATAGCCTTCGGCGACGAAAACGTCGCCCCAGCTCTGGAAATTGTCCATGCGGAAATATCGCCCACCGGGCTGAAAGAAGGCCATGCTCTGGACGATCGCGAGCCATGGGAGGCCGAGCTGGCGTGCGGCGGCCTCGCTGCAACTGAACAGCTCGCGATCACTGTTCGCGCGCCTGGCCTGCTTAATATAGGCATCGAGGTCGCGAAACGGCACCGAGGGGCACTCCTTTCGACGCGCGCGTTGCGGGCGCGTCTATCGGGCGCGTGGTTCCAGCCCACGCGCGTGCAGCCCCCGATGATTTACTTGGTCTTGCTCGGCCGCCCCGTCGGCTTGTGCGGATGGCGCCGGAGCGTCACCGCCGGGCGCGCCAGTATCGCGCCGATTTCCAGTTCGTCGTCCGAAACGATCGAGATCGATATCCGGCCGGACAAGAGATAGACGGCATTGACGCCGAGTGCCTTCGCGAGCCGCTCCATTGCTTTCAGCGTCGGGCTCGACCGGCCATTTTCGATCGCACTCAGATAAGAGCTGCTCGTGCCCGCATCATGGGCGAGCGCTTCTTGCGTGATGCGCATCGCAAGCCGCAATTTCCTGAGATTCAAACTGAAGGACTTCGACGCATCCATAAGGGCGTAAGTTCACGCCCTGCGACCATTACTCCACACTGGATACAGGTTGGAGTTATTATCTATATTATTACGTTTTTACAAATATTTAAATGAGATTCCCGAACAACGCGCACTCAACTCTGATGCGGATTCTCAGGCGCGCCAAAAGACCGCATTCGGACGGTCGAATCGGTCGATGACCGAAGCCCTCACGCCAGGACATTGGCCGTGGCCGCCGCAGTGGAAATCCCATCGGCGTCGTCACATCCGGGGCGAGCATTGATTTCAAGCGCCGAGCGAATCACGATGCGAACAACGTCCCGTGGACACGTCCGCAATCGCCGTTCCGGCGTGGCGTACAGGAATCATCGGATAGTTTGACGTGCCTGTGTGTCGTTGTCTCCTTTGATTTGAATGCAGCGAAGCGGAGCGTCGCATTGGTTCATAGTTATGAAATCACCGTTCGTGTCGGGCCGCTGGCCGCCCACCATGCCAACCGACTACTCGCAACAGTCGGTTCTGGCGGTAATCCCGCAGCGGTCCGGTTTGCTCCAGCCCCGCCGAATTGTACTCGGATCTTCATGATGCAGCGGGATCGGTCCGGGGATCGGTAGTGACGAGCCCGAAAAACGTGGCGCCGGCATTGCCTGAAGGATATTGTCGATCTCCCGATAGACGCCTCGCGCTGCCATATGAGGATGGCGCGCCGCTTCGTCCGGATCAAGCACGGGGGCAAAGCAGGCATCGCTGCCTTCCAGCAGTGCGCGCCATTCTTCCCGTGTCCGCATGGCGAATATCTCGCTAAAACGCTGCTTGAGCTCGGGCCAGGCATCACGATCATAGCCGTCGTCAAAACTGCTATCGCCGGCCAACCCCAGCTTTTTGCAAAGCAGCGCATAGAACTTGGGCTCGAGTGATCCGACTGAGATGAAATTCCCGTCGGCGCACCGATAGGTCGAGTACCAGTGAGGGCCGTCAAGGATGCTGCAGCCGCGTATGCTGGCAACCTGGCCGGCGGCCTTCAGGCTCAGGAGCAAGTTCATCATGTGAGCGCTCCCATCGACGATCGCGGCGTCAACCACTTGCCCATTCCCGGTATCCCGGGCGTGCATTGCCGCTGCGAGGACGCCGATGGCCAAATAAAGCGCTCCACCCCCAATATCGCCTACCAGGCTTGGCGGCGCCATTGGCGGTTCACCAGGATGCCCAGCATACCAAAGGGCTCCTGACAGCGCGATATAGTTGATGTCATGGCCGGCCGCTTGGGCGAGAGGTCCCTGCTGCCCCCAACCCGTCATGCGACCGAATACAAGGCGGGGGTTACGCGCTAGGCAAACCTCGGGACCAAGGCCGAGCCTCTCCATCACCCCAGGCCGCATGCCTTCGATCAGTACATCGCCCCTTTGGACGAGATCCAGGACATGCGCGACGCCTTCGGGGGACTTCAGATCCAAGGCAATTACACGTTTCCCGCGGTTCACAATGGCGCCGCTGCCAAGATCGATATTTTCGGAGTTAGGGCTTACGCGTTCAATGACGACGACATCGGCGCCAAGGTCGGCCAACAGCATTCCGCAAAACGGCGCCGGGCCGATGCCCGCAATTTCGAGTATTTTGAGGCCTGCAAGCGGACCAGTTTTCGTCATTCAGGCATACCTGCGTCTGAGACCTTGGCGCTTTGATCCAGGCCGTTTCGCCGCTCCAGATTTCGAGACGGGTTGCAGTCGTGCTGGGCGGCAGTGTCGAAAGTAAGATTGGCAAAATGACCTTGATTCGCCTAATTCATTCTCTGGAGCAATTATTCCTGTGGGGCATGTCCATGCTCGATTCTCGCCTCAAGCATGCCGTCGCGGTTGGTCAGCTTCGTTCCTTCTCCAGGGCAGCGGATGCGGTTGGTGTCACGCAGTCGGCGGTGACCAAGAGTGTCGCTGAACTCGAACGGTATCTTGGCTATTCCCTTTTCCATCGGACCTCACGGGGCGCGATGCCGACAGAGGAGGGACGCGAATTTATCGATCGCGCAGCGCGCTTGCTTGCCGACGCAGCTGAACTACTCGGAGATACAGCCCGCCGCGCCGACGCCTATGCGGGCCCGCTTCGAATCGGACTGTTCCCAGGGTCAATCGACTGGTTGCTCACCCAACCTCTGGTTTCTTTGCTGCGGCGCCATCCGGCAGTGCGCGTCGAAGTCGTTTCGGGCAACAGCGAAAGGGGCGTGCGACTCCTGTCGCGCGGCGATATCGATGTCGCCTTTGGACTTGAAGCGGCCTTTGCACGCTGGCCGGAATTCAAGTGCGAGCGGGTCGCCTCGATCGAAATACTGCCTTTTGTGCGGAACAATCATCCCATTCTGGGGATAAACCCGACCAGCAAGGAGCCGCTGGTCCAGTTCGAATTCGTAGTGCCCTCATCTTCCGAACCCTACACATCGATCATTCAGCAGATGTACGAAAAAAGCGGTAAGCGTCCCGCTGACTGGATCCACATGACAGACTATTTTCAATTGGTTCGACGGATCGTTGCCACATCCGATGCTATCGGGATGGTTGCAAAACAGTTCACCGAGAACTCATGGTTTCGCGCCAATTTCGTGGCCTTGGAGGGAATCGGTTTATTCGATCCATTGACGCTTTGTTATGCTGTGCGTAGCCGCTGGCAGGTAAAACCGGCTGGCCGTGCGCTCGTCAGCCTTGTTCGTCAGGCATGGCGCACCGCACCATCGGATTAACGGCAAGGGGGCGGGGTGCGATCGGAAATCCGCTGCATCCGTCGCGATCAGCTAGAGCATTTCGCGCAGAAGTGGGAACCGGCTTTCCGGCAGGAAATGCTCTAGCAAATTGATCTTGGGCATTTTCCGAGTTGGCGGGTGATTCCACTCGCCTCGAAAATGGCCTAGAAGCTAATCGCCACTTCTCCGCCGATGACGCGCCCCCTGTTTAGCGGTGAAAGGCTTGCACCCGTGCCCCCGAAGGCCGCCGGCAAAGGTGTATCGCCGCCAATCGTCACCTCATTCAGGAGGTTTCGGCCATAGATGGAGAAGCGCCAGTGCTTGTTGTCGGTCGCCAATGTGAGGCTCGCATCGAGCATATCGGCGCCCTGAAGGAAGCCGACGTTGTTGTCGGTGAATGCCGCCTTGTCGCGATGCGTGAAGCTGACACGCGCCGTTGCTGTCCCCAATTCGCCAAGCTGCTGATCATAAGTCAGCCCCACGCCATAGGTCCATGGCGACAGCCTTGGCAATTTGAGCGCACGATCCACATCGTTGATGACGCCATCACCGCTGAGGTCGAACTGGACGTTGCGATACTGGCCATTCACGTAGCCGAGCTGACCCGAAATCACGAGGTTGGACAAAAGAAAAAACTGCCCCTCGGCCTCGACGCCTTTGATTGTGGCGTCGGCGGTGTTCCGTATGACCTGGCTGACGCCAAGCGGTCCGGGCAGGTTGATCTCGCGCTGCAGGTCCTTCATGCGATTGTAGAAGGCCGCCAGGTTGATCCGGTGGCGCCCGAATTGCTTCTTGGCGCCGAGTTCGAAACTGTCCTGGGTCTCTTGATTGAATGGCCCCGGCGGCACAGCGGGATCGGTGTTGCGCAAATTATATCCGCCGCTGCGGAACCCGCGCGTGTAAAGGCCATAAATCTGCGTGTCGTCATCCGGCTTCCACTGAAGGCCGATTTTCGGCGTAAACCCTCGCCATTTTGCCGCGTCGGCGAAATTGGTTGCACAGATCAGCGTGTCTAGATTGCAACCATTTGCGCGCAAGGCCGAGACCCGAACGGCTTTGCGTTCCCAGCTATACCGCGCGCCGAGATTCAAGGTCAGCGTATCGGTGAAATGCCAGTCGGTCGAAGCAAAAATGCCCCATGTTGTCTGGTCTTGCGTACCCCCACCGGAAACGATCCGAGCACCGCCCAAAAGATTCCGCAGCTAGGCGTAACGAAGATCCTGGGAAAAATAGTATAGACCGGTTGTCAATTCGACGTCACCGAACCTTCCGGCATAACGAAGTTCGTCGCTGAGCTGATCCTGGTCGATTTCGAAAAAGGCATGAAAGAAGGACTGTGGTGTTCCATCGATATCAGCGCCCGCGGAGGATCGGAATTTCCGATAGCCAGCGATGTTGGTGAAGACGCCTCCGCCCAGACCGACATCGATGTTGGTTTCCACGATCGCCTGGTCCCATTTGGCATCATAGAAACCTGGGAAATTGATCGAAAACCTGAAGCTGTCGCGGGGAAACAGCGCGTGACTCTGGACAGGGGCTCCATCGCTTTCGACATCGCCATGCTCATAGCGGAGATCCATTCGGAAGCGGTCGCCACCCTTGAGCGAAAGTGCCGGGCGAATGATAAGGTCATGTGATTTACCGAAGCTGCGATTGTCGAAGCGGTTGCGAAACCAGCCATTGTCGTCGCTGTAGTAGACGGCCAATTTGGCAGCCAAAACGTCATCGACGATAGGTCCGGTAACCGTGCCGCTTACGGTCTTCTTCAGTCCCGTTTCAATGGATAGCTTGGCTTTGGCTCCAAAATCGAAGCTGGGCCGTGTGGTCCGCACAACCACGGCACCGCCGGTAACGTTGCGACCGAAAAGCAAGCCTTGCGGTCCACGCAGAACTTCGATCCCCTCAAGGTCGAAGTTGTCCAGCACGACACCAGCGTTGATGCCGAGGTAAATACCGTCAGTGAAAACGCCTACGGTGGGGTCGATCGATGGGATCGTGCTGTTGATGCCGAGGCCCCGGATAGTGAAATTGGCATAGCCCGGTGCCGTACCCACATCCTCGAGCTGGACGTTGGGAACGTCGTAGCTCAGACTTTGAAGATTCTGGACGAACTTGGCATCCAACTGCGCTTCACCAAAAGCCGTGACCGCCATCGGTACTTTCTGCACGCTTTCGCCATAGCCCTTTTTGGTGGCGGTAACGACAATGTCCTCAGCCAGCGCTTCCGTGGCGCTCCCGGTTTGGTCGTTCGCCTGGGGCGTTGCTTCCTGGGCAAATGCTGTTCCCGAGCACAACAACGCGGCAGACGCCAATAGACATCCTCTCATGGCTGATCCTCTCTTCCCAGGAGATATTGTGTAGTTCATGCCGTTTGGCGGCATTTGAGGGCCGTCGTCCAATTCAATTCGCTGCAGAACTATTCCTGCTGCTCATCGATATCTGGCGGCGGCACGACGCCATCGGCAGCCCGACGGCCGCTCAAAAATATCATGGTAATTCATTGGGTTGATTACGCTCTCAGCGCCCGTTCTACCGCCTCAAGGCTGTCATTCAGCCCGAGCGGGTGCTCGGCATCCGTGAAGTCGACAATTCTACCCCAGTGCCGGGCGACATCATCGAGCGTGAACGCCCTGTCCGCTCCGAAGGCGTGCCCAAGCGCGCGCTCCCACCTAAGCTTGGCGATATAGCCGGCTCCAACTTCAAAAAGCCCTTTGGTTTCGCTGCAATTCTCGTGCGCAAGCCAACCGACCAATGGACTGATCGCTTCCGCTCTGAGATTGGCGAGAAACTCTTGTGGAAAGGCGGTCGCGGTCATACGCGATGCGGCGATTGGGGCGATCGTATTAACCTGGATGTTTCTGGACCGCCCCTCCTCCGCCAGCGCGTTCGCAAGCCCCAATATTCCGAGCTTGGCTGCGGCATAGTTGGCCTGACCGAAGTTGCCGTAGATTGCGGCTGCAGACGTGGTCATGACGATGCGGCCATAGCCCTTGTCGCGCAGTATCGGCCATGCTGCCTGCGTCACTGCCCGCGTCCCATTCAGATGGACCCGCTGAAGCAGTGTCCAGTCTTCGTCGGTCATTTTGTGGAAGCTCACATCGCGCAGGATGCCGGCATTGTTGATGACGACGTCAACGGTTCCGAAGTTGTCAAGCGCGGCTTGGATGATCAGCGCGCCCTCCTCGACCGACGCATAATTTGCCACCGCCTGACCGCCCGTGGCTCGAATTTCGTCGACCACATTGTCAGCGGCTGTGGAGCAGCTGCCGCTCCCTTTCTCGTCGCCACCCAGATCATTCACCACCACCTTGGCTCCGCGCCCGCCAAACATCAGCGCGTACTGGCGCCCAAGTCCGCCTCCGGCTCCGGTCACAACCACTACCCTGCCATCGAAACGAAGCTCTTCGTCCATCGCTTGTCTGCCTCTTTTACCTGAGCGACGCATCTGCGCATTTGATCCTGTGCGAGTCAGGCACGCGGCTCCATTTCCGTCGACGCTGTCGTTTTCGTCTGAGCCTTACCGAAAGGCTTGAATGCCGGTCAGGGCGCGCGAAACAACAAGCTTTTGAATCTCCGTCGTGCCATCGGGGATGGGGCAAATGATCGCCTCACGCACCAGCCGCTCGACGATGAATTCGCGGGTGACGCCGTTGCCGCCATGGATCTGAAGCGCATCGCGCGTCGCTTCGATCGCCATTTCGGTGGCGTACCACTTGGCCATCGAGCATTCCGTCTCTGCGCGCGTGCCCGCCTGGACGAGGGATATTGCCCGGTGCGTCAACAGACGGGCTGCGTCGATCTTGGTCGCCATGATGGCGATCTTGTCGGCGATCAGCTGATGGCCGGCGATCTTCTTGCCATGCTGCGCGCGATCGCGAGCGTACGCGATCGCCTCATCCATTGCTCGCCGTGCGATGCCGATACTCCACATCGCCATATGGCAGCGGGCAATCTCGAACACTTGCAACGTATTGCGCAATCCATCGCCGACCCGGCCGATCGTGTTTGCCACCGGTACGCGGCATTCGGTCAGGAATATCTGTGCAGTCGATTGGCCGTTGAGCGCCATCTTCTGGATATCGCGCACCTCATACTCACTCTCGTCACGATCGACCAGGATGTGAGTGACTTCATTTTCGCCAGTCTTGCACGTACAGATGAAGATGTCCGAGTAGGCTCCGTTGGTGATCCAGGTCTTTTCGCCATTGATGACCCAGAAATCGCCGTCTCGTACGGCGCGTGTCTTGATGGCGGCGACGTCCGAGCCGACATCGGGCTCCGAGATGCCGAGCGAAACGAACTTCTCGGCCGCGACGAGGTCGGCAAGATAGCGTTGCTTGATCGTCTCCGGGGCGAAGCGGCGGATGAGTTCTGCGCCAACCGCGTTGATGAAGCCGGGTATGGCCACATCGAGCGAGGAATAGGCGATCTCCTCGAAAATGAGCAGATGAGTGAGCCATCCCATATCAAGCCCGCCCCATTGCTCCTGATGCGGTGCGGTAATATGGCCATAGCCGGTCAGTGCTTGAGTCCATTCCTTCATGAGCGGTTTGGGGATGAACCGCTCCCCATGCCGGCGGATTTCCGGCTCAAGCTTGTTGTCGAGAAAGCGGCGGACGGTTTCCACCGCCATGCGTTGTTCATCGGACAGCTCAAAGTTCATATCGTGACCCCGTGTTTCCCTAGGCGCGCTCTGACAACTACCGGCCCAGGATCGTGACGGCGACCACCGCCTCTTCCACCCCGATGACACCTCCGCCGTTCTGCGCGATCGCGAACCGGGCATTCGGAACCTGTCGATCTTCCGCCTCGCCGCGCAATTGCAGCGCAAGCTCGTAGATTTGGCCGAGCCCGGTGGCGCCGATCGGATGTCCCTTGCATTCAAGCCCGCCCGACGTGTTTACCGGAATACGCCCACCCAGCGCCGTCTCACCGCGCTCTGCCGCGAGTCCGCCCTCGCCAGGCGGCGTCAGGCCGAGCGCCTCGATTTCAATGATCTCGCCAACCGCCGTGGCGTCATGCACCTCCGCGACGCCAATATCTTCTGGCCCCACGCCGGCCATCGCATAGGCCCGGTTCGCCGCAAGGCGGCTGACATGGTGGTCATAATCAAAGGGATCGCGCGCGGCGCCGGTTTGCAGCACAGACGCCAGGATTCTTAGCGCCCTGTCCGGGGCTGCCGACAGTTTGCGCCGACCGGCTTCGCTGCAGATGATCGCAGCGGCGGCGCCGTCGCTGATCGGAGAGCACATCGGCAGTGTGAACGGGTAAACGATCGGAGGCGCAGCGAGTACACTTTCGACGGTATATGGGAGGCGATACTGGGCAAGCAGATTGCGCGTCGAATGCATGTGATTTTTCGCCGAGACGGCCGCGATTTGCGCTTGCGTCGAGCCGTAGGTCTTCATGTGCGCGCGTGCCATCGCGGCGTATACATCCATGAAAACGCTGTAAGGCTGACTCGATGTCGTTCCTTCCGGAACATCGACGCCATTGCCCATGGCCAGCAGCTGCGCGCGGCCCGACTCGGTTTCATGCACGTCCCAAGCGCCATCGAATGCACTGAACATGAGCGCCTTGTCGGGCGAGTACATCTTCTCCGCGCCGAGCGCGAGTACGACATCCGCTGCCCCCGATCGAACATAGGCGGCGGCCATGTGCAAGGCCGTGGAAGCCGTCGCACATGCGTTTTCGACATTCACCACGGGAACGCTTGAGATGCCCATCGCTCGCGCCACGATTTCGCCGCGGATCATGTCCTGGCCCTCCATATGCCCCTGGACGCAATTGCCGAAGAAGATGGCTTCGACATCGCCGGCGGTGCATCCTGCGTCGGAAAAGGCCTGCGACGAAGCTTCGGCGCAGAGCATTTTCAGGCTCTTGTCGAACTGTTTTCCGAACGGGGTCATCCCAACCCCCATGACGAATATGTCGGTCATTCGTTGATCCATTCTTCCAATGTGTTCCGCATCCGATCAGGTCTCACCGGTCGGAAAAATCGGGCTTCCGCTTCTCCCGGAATGCCGCCAGTCCTTCGACAATGTCGTTGGACAAGGCGTAAGCAGCCATGGCTTCGAGTTCCTGACGCAGCCCGACTTCGAGCGAGCTATCCTGCGCAGCGCGGACTAGCTGCTTCATGTAGGCGAGCCCTGGCCGGCTCTTTTCTGCAAGAGATTCTACCAGCGCTTGCGCTGCCGCAATGAGATCCTCGGGAGCAACCAGTTGGGTCACGAGTCCGGCTTCCTTCATCTCGGCAGCCGAGATGGTCCCGCCGGTCATCATCAGATGTTTCGCACGCGCTTCGCCGATCTTCCTAGGGAGTCGAACCGACCCTCCACCGCCGGGCAACAGGCCGTAATTTGCATGGGCGTCGCCAAATCTGGCCGGGTGCGCGGCAATGACGAGATCACAACACAACACCAGTTCCAAGCCGCCGGCGAGCGTAAGGCCGTTGACCGCCGCAATTATCGGAAGGCGCGACGTCTCGATCCTGTTAAAAGCCTGACCGAGCCGCGGCAGAAACAGATTTAAGCGTTCGGCGAGAGTTTGTCCGCCTGTTCCATCGCCAATTGCGAGCAGATCCGCGCCAGCGCAAAACGCCCGTCCGGCGCCGGTAAGAATGCAAGCGCGCACCGTCGCATCTGCTTCCGCTGCCTCGATCGCTGCGGCTAGTTCCTCGGCCAAAGCCAACGACAGACTGTTCAACGCTGCCGGCCGGTTGAGGGTCACCCAAAGCGCTGGGCCGCGTTGCTCAACCAGGATGTATTCATAATCCATTGCAGTCTCCCGCGCGCCGGCAGGCGGTCACCGGAATAGAGGATGTGGCTAGGATGGCTGCGTCGGTCATGCCCCCGAAATGCGCCGGTCCTGGCCCGCCCAATAGGGCTCTCGAAGCTTTGAACGAAGCACCTTTCCGACATTGCTCAACGGCAGTGGCTCGGCGGTAAAAACGACCTTGCTTGGCTTTTTTGCGGAGCCCAGACGCTGGCGCACCAAATCTATTATCTCGGTCTCCGTGATTTGTGCTCCGGGCTTGACACGCACCATTGCAAGCGGCGTTTCACCCCATTTTTCATGGGGCACGCCAAAGACCGCGACCTCGAGTACACCGGGATGGTCGGCAATTACGTTTTCGATTTCGGTGGGATAGATATTGAAGCCGCCTGACACGATCATGTCGTTGTTGCGATCGAGCAGATACAAAAATCCGTTTGTGTCGATCATGCCGACATCGCCGGTTTTGACCCAGCCATCTTCCATGCGCCGGGCGGTTTCCTCCGGATCGTTCCAGAATTCCTCCATCTGGCCATTTTCGAACCGTGCGACGATCTCGCCGGGCTCGTTTGGTCCCAGCACCTTTCCGTCCTCGTTACGGATTTCGATATCGGCGCCGCTCATGGGACGTCCGACCGCCCGAATTGGGGCAGAACCTTCAAATTCGCCGAACCACTCGTTGGGCCCCATAGACGCGATGGGCAGGATTTCGGTCTGTCCATAGCCCGAATGAAGAACATGATTCCCGAATATCTGGCACGACTTGCGAAGCGTCGGCTCGGAGATCGGCGCTGAAGCACTCAGCAGAAACTTCAAATTCGGAAAGTGGCGGCCATATGCCCCGTCGTGATGCACTATGGCATTGAGCATGGTGGGGGCTACAAAGGCATGGCTGATCCGTTCCTGCTCGAGAGTGTCAAGAAAGGACGCTGGATCGAAGCCGTCCATCATCACGTTGCGGGCGCCGCAATACCAGGCCGGCACGAACAGGAAGCCCGATGCATGGGACAACGGGCCGACATGCAGAATGGCATCCCCTGGAGCCACTTGGGGGCCGATGCTGAAAAATGCGGCGGAGATCGTCATCCATGAACGGTGCCGATAGGCAACGCCCTTGGGTTTGCCCGTCGTGCCGCCGGTGTGGCGGATGACACAATAGTCCTCCGGCGCGACGACGGGATCGGGATCCCGGTCCGAGGCTGTCGCCAACCAATTCTCATAGTTGTGATCGCGGATAATGATCCGCTCAAGCGTCGGAGCTTGGGCATCCAGCCCCGCCAACTCCGAAGCCAATGCCTCATCGACCAGCGCCAACCGAGATCCGGTACTCGCGATCATATGGGCGTGCGCTTCACATCGGTTGCGCGCATAGAGAGGAACACGCGTATAGTTTCCAATGGCAGCCGCCAGTATGATGTCGGCGGCCTCGATGGAGTTCTTCTCCAGCGTAGCAATCCGGTCACCCGGTTGAAGGCCGCACTCCGCAAGAGCATTTGCGAGCTTCACGCCGCGCAACCAGGCTTCCGAGAAAGTCAACCGCCTGTGGCCGTGAACGAGAGCCTCTTGCTGGGCGAAATAACGTGCGGCGCGACGTATTTGCGTACGGACGTCCATCAGCCGCGCTCCTCTAAGGCGCTCGCCCACAATGGCGCAGTCGACACATAATAAACTGACATGCGATAGGCCTCTCCGGACTTCTTTTCGTAAGCATCTGTGTCTGCAGCATTGATCCAATCGTCCAATTCAATATTCTGCGATGCTATTCTTGCTGCTCATATTATCGTGCCGGATCATGTCGGCGGCTTTCTCGCCGATCATGATGCAGGTTGCATTGGTGTTGCCGTTGACGACTGATGGCATGATCGAGGCATCGGCCACGCGGATATTTGCGAGGCCGTGAACGCGCAGGCGGTTGTCGACCACCGCCATCTCGTCGGTGCCCATCTTGCATGTTCCCACCGGATGATAAGCATGATTGGCTTCTGCCCGGATATAGGCGTCGATCTCTTCATCAGTTTCAAGGTAGCGGTCAGGATAGAGAGGCCGTTTCATCATCGCCTTCATGCGATCCGAATGCAGGATCTCCTGCACGACACGGAAGGCATTGCGCAACGTCTTGAGGTCGTCGGGATGACTCAAGAGATTGAGGTCCATCTTGGGATCGGATTCGGGGTTTGAGTCATGTAAGGCAACCCAGCCGCGGCTCTTTGGGCGCCCAATATTGAGAATGATCGTATAGCCCCATTTCGTCATCAGCTTGTAGTCGCGCGCATGGTCGCGATAGGCGAGCGGCACGACATGGACCTGGCAATCCGCCCGGTTCTGCCCCGGCGCGGATCGCAAGAAACCGCCTGCAGCCGTGGGCGGCGATGCCAGCCAGCTTTTCCTTTGCGTGAGATACTGGAATAGGTCTCGCACGGTCTTGATCGCGCCAACGACATTGAGTGCGATCCCGAGCCGCTTCTTCGACTGGTAGACCAGCATCAGGTCAGGATGGTCGTGAAGATTCTGGCCGACACCGGGAATATCATGAATCACTTCGATTCCATGCTTCTCCAACTCATCACGCGGTCCGATACCGGAAAGCATCAACAGTTGGGGCGAATTATAGGCGCCGCCGCTGACAATGACTTCCTTTTCGCACGGGATCGTCTTCAACTGCCCGTCCTGGGAATACTCGACTGCCACCGCGCGGTTGCCCTCAAACCTGATACGATGGACGCGGGCATGTACTTCGACGCGGAGGTTGCCGCGCCTGCCCATCACCGGATCAAGGTAACACGCCTTCACGCTGGCGCGCTTCCCGTCCTTCACGGTAAACTGATAGATGCCGACACCTTCCTGGCTGGCCCCATTGAAGTCCGGATTGGCTTGATGGTCCAGTCCAGTCGCCGCCTCGATGAAAGCATCATAGACATCGAATTCGCGCTTGCCGTTGGATACGTGAAGCGGTCCCGACGAGCCGTGAAACTCATCCTCACCGCGCTCATTATTCTCAGCCTTGCGGAAATAGGGCAGGACATCGTTGTAACCCCAGCCGTCGTTGCCGAGTTCGGCCCAGTGGTCGAAATCCGACCGGTCGCCGCGGATATAGACCATCCCGTTCATACCGCTCGATCCACCCAGCATCTTCCCGCGCGGATTGTAGAGGCGGCGGTCGTTGAGCGCCTTTGAAGGGTCGGTGTTGAACCGCCAGTTGAGCGTATTGATCCGATAGTCTTGGATCAGCGCCGCAAAAGCGCCGGGCGTGGACACAAGCGGCGAGGTGCCTGGGCCGCCTGCCTCGAGCAGGCAAACGGTGACATCGGGGTCCTCGGACAACCGGCTGGCGATAACGCCGCCCGACGACCCACCTCCAATAATTACATAGTCAGCCATTTGCTTCCCTTGTCATTCGACCCATGCTGGCGACCCGGCGTCATGCAACATGCCAGCATCAACCGCCGCAGCCACGTCAGAGGATCTTTTCGAAGATGTTGAGTAGTCCTTCGGTCTTGCTCGAATAGGGTGGCAGAAGTTGACCAAGCAGGCTGAGTTTCGGCTGAGAGAACACCGGCTTGTAATGAGTGAAGCGCTCGAAACTGGCGACGCCGGTATAGGCACCGATGCCGCTCTGTCCGATGCCACCGAAAGGCAGCCGGCGCTGGAAGACGTGCATGACCGTGCCGTTGAGAGTCACGCCGCCAGCGTGCGTTTCGGAAATGATCTTGCGCCGTTCCTCACTTTCGTCGCCAAAATAATAGAGCGCCAGCGGGCGCTCATGCCGGTTTACGTAGCGAATGAGATCGTCTTCGGAGCGATATGGCATGATCGGCAGGATCGGTCCGAAAATCTCCTCCTGCATCATCGCCATGTCATCGGTAACGTCGAGAACCGCCAACGGCACGATCCGATGCCGTTCAGGAAGCGTTCCATCGCCGTTGTCCGAGAGGTTGAGCACCGTCGCGCCCTTGGCTTCGGCATCATCGAGCAAACCTTGGAGCCGCGCGAACTGTCGGTCATTGATGATACTGGTGAAATCGGGGTTGCTTGCCGCGTTGGGGTAGCATTTGGCAACCTGAGCGCGGAGTGCGGCGACGAAGCTTTCCATCTGATCGACATGGACGAAGGCATAGTCAGCGGCGATGCAGGTCTGGCCGGCGTTGAGCAGCTTGCCGAACACTAAGCTTTCACAGACTTGTGCAAGCGATGCACCCTTGCCCACGATGGCAGGGCATTTGCCGCCAAGTTCCAGAGTAACAGGTGTAAGGTTGGCAGCCGCCGCTTCATAGACTTTGCGGCCAACCGCGGGTGAACCGGTGAAGAGAATATGGTCGAAAGGTAGGGCCGTCATCGCCTGTGCCATGTCGGGCCCGCCCTGGACAATCGCGAATTCCTCTTCGGCGAAATACCGGCGCACAAGCCGCTCGCTGGCTTCGGCGGCGTTGGCGGAAACTTCGCTCGGCTTTGCGATCACGCGGTTGCCGGCCGCCAATGCACCGGCCGCGCCAACGAATATGGTGCCGAGCGGATAGTTCCACGTGCCGAGAACGCCCACCACACCTAGGGGCTGGGGGACCAGGCGCGATGAACCGGGAAGGCCGAAGATGTCAGTCTTCACCCGCCGCGGCCTCAGCCACGTCTTCAGATTGCGGCGCGCAAATTTAATTTCCGATATGCCAAGCATCAGGTCGAGCAGGATAGTCTCGTAGCGGGATCGAATGCCGAAATCGGCGGCAACGGCATCGACCAATTCGTCTCTGTGCTGCTCAAATATCCGGCCAAGGCGCCCGAGCAGGTCCATGCGTTCTTCGTAGCTGCGCGAAACCTGCTCACGCGTCCCTTCGCGTTGGGTCGCGAAAATTCGTTCCAGCTCAGTTCTGTTCCAAGACGCATCCACGTTAAATCGTCCGGAGGCGCGCCGGCCGCTCGGCGCTGCTCGCCTGGGCGGTGCTTTCAGCTGCGCCGATCTCAGTGATCGCAGCGCGCTCGATTCTGTACGCCGTGCCGATGAATGAGGGACCGTTGCCGGTGGAACGCATCATGGATACTCCTCGGTCTGAAAGTCAGGTCGAAAAATCGGGGGCAGCGGGCGGGAGAGGATGCCCGCCGCCCCCGTCGCAGCAGCGATCAGAACTTGACTGTCGCTTCGACGCCATAAGTGCGCGGCATGCCGCGGTTCAGATAATCGTAGCCGAACACGTTCATGTTGAGGCCGTAGGTGTAGTAATATTTGTCGAACAGATTCTTCGCCCACAAGCTAACCGACATATTGTCGTGCGCATAGGTTAATCGCGCATTGGCGAGCCAGTAGCCCGGATTTGCGCATGTAATCGCCTTACCCGCGAGCGTTATGTTCGATCCCGCTGGGGGTGTATCGCACGGTGTCTGCCCATAATTCTTGAACGGATCAAAATAGTACTTGCCCATGTAGGACGCATCACCGCGCAAGGTCAGCTTGTTGGTGCCGTCATCGATCATATCCCAGTCGAATCCGGCCTGGAACGTAACCTCCGGCGCGTTCGGGAAGGGATTGCCGTTGACGTTCAATGTCGGGCTTGCCGGGTTTGCCGGATCGATCACATTGCCTTTGTACTTGCTGTTGAGATAGCCCAGCGAAGCATCGAAACGCAACGTATCGGCCACCTGCCAGGCGAGTTCGGCCTCGCCACCGAACAGGCGACCATTGGCGCTGCGCGTGAAGGTTGTAGCGCCAACCACCTGCGTTACTTGGTGATTCGAATACTCGTAGTAGAAGCCCGCGAGGTTAAGTTGGACGCGGCGATCGAACAGCCGGGTTTTGAGCCCCGCCTCATATGCATTCACCTTTTCAGGCTGGATATAATAGACTTGATTGACGCCCTGATAGGCAAGCCCGTTGAAGCTGCCGCTGCGGTAACCGCGACTGTACTGGAGATAGCCCATGATATCATCGGCGAACTCATAGCTGACATTGATACGGCCGGTTAGCCTGTTTGCCTTTTCGCGCTGCTCAAGCGGCGCGAGATTGGGGTTGTATGGATTGCTGTAGGGGATCAGGTTGACAACCGGCGTCGTACCGTCGAGCGCATAGAGGAAAGTGCTGCCGTTAAGGTAATTGACCTTATCCTGGGTGTAGCGTGCACCCACCGCCACGGTCAGCCGCTCGGTCGTTTTCCAGGTTACGTCGCCGTAGATCGCCTTCGAGGGGCGCGACACGTCAAAACGCTGTTCGCCGAGGATCGGGGTGAACGGAGGCGCGCCTGCCCCGGCGCAGCCCGCCGAAAAGCTACCCCCCATGCCGCCATTGCCCGTATTATTGATCGCGATGTCGGTCTGGAGTGCAATCAGCGAGCGTGCATCAAGGAAGCCGTTGGGATTGATCTCGATCGCGTCGCAGAATCCGGCATCGCCAGGCCCCAACGCCGGATTGGCGGCAAAGGCTGGGATATAGCGGATCGCGTCGGGCGTTCCGATTGCGGCGTTATTGTAGCTGCCCGGAAGACCGGCGCCAAGCAGCAGCGGCCTCAGCGCCCCGAAAAAGTCCGGGTAGTTGACCGACTTGACCTTGTCCCTGCCATAATAAAGGCCGGCAATGATATCGAGGCGGTCGTTCGAATAGCTGAAACGCAGATCCTGGTTGAAATTCTTGCTCGTCGACGTGAGGCCGATCGAGCAGAGATCGGCTGGGCCGCCATCGCAATCATCAGGATTGTTGATATAGTCGCCGGTGTCGTAGCCGGTAATCGAGGTGACGGAGAATTGGTCGCTGACATCCCATTTGATGTTGAGGGCTATCCCTTTCGACTTGCTGATGTTCTTACCTACCCGATCAACTGCGACCTCATTGTCACGCAGCAACCGCCCGCCTAGGAAAGGTTGCGGATCGTAACGCGAATAGCCGAGCGCATCCTGCCCGCCCGCGAGTTGACCACCTGCATAGGGCGCGGTGCCCCATGGATCGTCCTTCGCGGCATAGAGCTTCAAATTGATGTCGAGATCGGGATCGGGCCGGAAGCGGATCGAGATGCGACCGCCGATCGTATCGGTGGTCCCTAGGTCGCGCTCATTCCCAGGCAGTACATTGCGCTGCCAACCATCCCCTTTTGCAAAAGTACCGGCGACGCGGACGCCCAAGATGTCGGGAACCAGCGTCGCTTCAGCGGCGCCCTGCACCGTGAAAGTGTCGTAATTGGCATAGCCGGCGGTCAGATAGCCATTGGCCTCTCCCAGATCCGGCTTGCGCGTGAAGAAGCTGATCGCGCCACCCGTGGTGTTGCGACCGTAGAGTGTTCCTTGCGGTCCGCGCAGTACCTCGACCCGGTCGATGTCATAGAGTTGCAGGCCATGGCTCGCCCGGAAGCTCTGATAGACTTCATCGACATAGACGCCAACCGGCGACGCAGTGGAGGCGGAAAATTCGTTCGCCACTGAAATCCCGCGCAGCGAGAAATTCGGTTGGGTGCGACCATAGGGAGTGGTGACTTGCAGGCTGGGGATCGCGCCCATCAAGTCTGAGGTCTCCGTGATGCCGCGCGTGCGCAGCGTCTCGCCGCCTATGGCGGAAACGGCGGCCGGAACATCCTGCAAATTCTGTTCGCGCTTCTGCGCCGTGACGACGATTGTCTCAAGGCCACCTTCCTGCGCCTCGGGCTTTTCGCCCTGCGATGCAGCGTCCTGGGCATGTGCCGGCACTGCAAGCGCACACGCGATCGATAGCGCGGTGGCACAAAGCAAATTTGTCCTAAAGGCTGTGACCATGACTGTCCTCCCCACGGCATTTTTTGATTTGGCGCCATTTGCCGCGCCTTGGGGCTCATCGTCCAATTCAATTTGTTGGCGAACTATTCCTTCCACTCATTGATTGAGGATTGTTGAGCCTGCACCGGCGACGTCTCGTGGCGGAGCAAATGACCCCATACACTTCATTGGAATAGTCACGCTGAGCGCGCCCAGCGGGACGGATGCGCGCGCGCGAGGCGTTCCAATCCAGCTTTTCCAAACGGTGTATCGGTGTAATCGGCGGTGCCAACGGTTTTCCCTTGCCGAGTAGCAAAGGAAATCAGCTATTCGGGTGACCGTGAATGCACCATCTCTGTCGCCGTGAGCGGCGACAGCGCGCCTTGAAAGCAGCCCCGTCGACATCCGCGTATACGGGCTGTGCATTGTGCCGTTGTTGGATCATGAAGATGAGGTACGAATTCATCTGGCGATACGGATTCTCAGGCACGCCAAAGGGCCGTGTCTGGACGGCCGAATCGGTCGATGACCGAAGCCCTCATTCGCTTGCTTCCTGTGCACGGCTCAGAAGGCGACGCGGTCACTGCCCTTGAGACCGAGGATTTCCCTCGCTTCGGCGGGGCTCGCGGGTTCGTGACCCATTTCGGCGAGGATGCGCTTGATCTTCTCGACCTGCTGGGCATTCGAAGCCGCAAGGACGCCGCGTTCGATGAAAAGGCTGTCCTCGAGCCCGACGCGGACATAGCCGCCGAGCAACGCCGCCTGCGTCAGAAAGGGCATCTGGTGCCTACCCGCGGCGAGCACCGACCAGCGGTAATTGCCGCGTCCGAAGAGGCGATCGGCGGTTTCCTTCATATAATGAAGATTTTCGAGATCGGCACCGATGCCGCCCAATATGCCGAAGATCATCTGGACGAAGAAGGGTGGCTTCACCAGGCCGCGATCGACGAAATGGGCGAGATTGTAGAGATGGCCGACGTCATAGCATTCATGCTCAAATTTGGTACCCGCCTCCGCCATCGTCGTGAGGATCGTCTCGATATCGCGGAAGGTGTTGCGGAAGATATAGTCGTCGGAGCCGGTGACATAGTCCTTCTCCCACGCGTATTTCCAGTCGGCGATGCGCTTCGCGGCGGGGAAGAAGGCGAAATTGAGCGAGCCCATGTTGAGCGAGCAAAGCTCGGGCTTGAAACGCGCAGAGGCGGCGAGGCGCTCGGCGACCGGCATGGTGGCCGCACCGCCCGTCGTGATGTTGATGACGGCGTCGGTGCGCTGCCGGATCACGGGCAGGAAGCGGGCATAGACCTCGGGATCGCCGGTCGGCCTACCGTCCTCGGGGATGCGGGCATGGAGATGCAGGATCGCCGCGCCCGCTTCGGCGGCGGCGATCGACTGCTCGGCGATCTCCTCGGGCGTGACCGGGAGCGCGTCCGACATCGTCGGCGTGTGCGCCGATCCCGTCACCGCGCAGCTGATGATGACCTTGTTGCTCATGGCCAGACTCCATTCAATCGTCGAGGACGGCGACCGCGCGGGTCCAGCCTGCCGAAGCGCCTTTGATCTTGGTCGGGAAACACATCACGGTGAATCCGGAGGATGGAAGCGCTTCGAGATTATGCAGCTTCTCCAGATGGCAATAGCCGATTTCCCGACCCGCTTTGTGCCCCTCCCAGATCAGGTCGGCATTCCCGGTTTCGGCATATTTCTGCGCCGTGTAAGTGAACGGCGCGTCCCATGACCATGCATCGGTCCCTGTCACCCGGACACCGCGCTCAAGCAGGTGAAGCGTGGCTTCGCGGCCCATTCCACACCCCGCGTTGACATAGTCATCCGTGCCGTAGGCCGAACCGGCCCGCGTGTTGATGACCACGATGGTCAGCGGGCTGAGCTTGACGCCGATCCGATCGAGTTCAGCCCGAACATCCTCGGCGGTCACCACATAGCCATCGGGGAAATGCCGGAAATCGAGCTTGACGCCTGGTTGGCAGCACCAGTGGAGCGGAACCTCGTCGATCGTGATCGCCCGCTTGCCCCCATCCATCGTCGAATGAAAATGGTAAGGTGCGTCGAGATGCGTGCCGTTGTGCGTGATCAGCTCGACATGCTCGATCGCCCAGGCCTCGCCATCGGGCAGGTCGCTGGCCGTCATTCCGGGGAAGAAGGCCAGCATCTGTTCTCGTGTATCATCGTGCCCGAAATATCGGACCCGTGGACGAAAGGCCGCCGGATCCGATACGATATCATTCTCGATGGGCATCGAAATGTCGATGATGGACTCGGCGGTGGGAATCGTGATCATGAGAATATATTCCCGGCTAGAACTTATACCCGATGGTCACGCCATAGGTTCGCGGCTCCTCGAGGAAGCCGTTGACGCCAAATCCCACGATGCTGGAGCTGACAAAGGCGTTTGAGATGTACGTCTTGTTGGCGAGATTCTTGCCGTAGACGGTCACGCTCCAGCGATCGCCCGGATCGGTGTAGATCAGCGAGGCATTGAGCTTGGTCTTTGCCGGCTGCGACACCTGCGGAACGTTGAAGGCACTGAAATAGACCTTATCGACCCACAAGACCTCTCCGCGAAGGGCAAAGGATCCATGGTCCGAGCGCACGGTATATTGTGCCATGGCGTCGACCGTCCATTTGGGGGCTTGCGGCAGGCGGTTGCCGGCGTTGTTGAAAGCCGGTGCGCCGGTCGCCGGGTCGACGGTGCGCCCGTCACCTCCGGGTCGCGCGGGATCGATACTGATGAAACTGTCGAACTTGGCGTTGAGATAGGAGCCGGTCAGACCCAGTTCTAAGTCGGGCGTGGGGCGCGCGCGCAACTCGAGCTCGGCACCGTAGATCGTCGCTGTCGCCGCATTCTCCAGCGCGAGTGACGCGTTGACCACCTTGCCGACCTGGAGATCCTTGTAATCATAATAAAAGCCGGCAAGATTTATGCGGAGCCGCCGATCGAGGAATTCCGATTTCAGGCCCCCTTCATAGGCCGTGACCTTCTCCGGCTTCACGGGCGGCTGCACGCCGCCGACATTGTAGGTGCCGCTTTTGAAGCCTCGCGAAACCGAGGCGTAGAGCAAAGCGTCGGGCGTGATTTGATACTCGAGCGCCACTTTCGGCGTGAAGGATCGGAAGGTCTTGTGCGGTTGGCAGGTCGGGACCGATGGGATATCGGCTCCGCACTGGGCGAGCGGCGCGACGGGATTGGCGGGCGAATAGGGTCGCGCGAGGTCGAACTGAAGCTGTTCGGAAATGCCTTTTCGCTCGATGCTGTAACGGCCACCGACGACGAGGTGAATCTCCGGGGTCAGATTGTAGGTCGCTTGCCCGAAGATGGCGCCGGCATCAGTCTCGAGACGCCCGCCGGCATAATAGCCCTGGCGGATGACGCCGGGACCGCCGAAGCCAATATCATTGTAGGGAATGATGATCGCGCCGGCGTCATTTTCGTGGAAATAAAATGCCCCCAGCAGCCATCGGAACCGGTCGGATTCGGACGAGAGCTGAAACTCCTGGCTGAACTGTTTGTCGTCTTCGTTCTGGAAGATCGGCGCGAGACGAAAACTGGTGGAATCGAGGTCCGATCCGGTAATGTATTTCGTGCTGCGATAGGCCGTGATCGACTTGGCTGTGACGCCGCCGAATCGATATGCAATCTCGCTGCTGACACCCCAGATCGTGCGCCGGTTGAACGGATCGGCTTCGTTTGCGATATCGCGCGGATTGCTTGCGGTGACGCCGCCGAACTGAATGCCGAAAGGTGTGATTGTCTGGCCGCTGGCAGTCTGGCCCGCGGGTCCGAAATAATGATAGCCGTTCGCGTTGTCATTTTCTCGATGATAGTCGGCGATCAGAGTGATGGTGAGATCGTCGGCGGGTAAAAGCTTCAGCGTACCACGGATCGAACGGGCATTGGTGTCGTCGATCCTAGTGCCGGTCGTGATGTTTCGGCCATAGCCGTTGCGGTCGTCCGTCGAGAAAGCGATCCGCGCGAGCACTTTATCAGAGACAATCGGGCCGCTGACGGCGCCGTCGAACGCCAAACGACCATAGTTGCCGACCGTGACATCGCCATAACCCGAAAACGTGTCGGTGGGCTGGCGCGTTATGAGGTTGATTGAGCCGCCGGTCGCGTTGCGGCCATAGAGCGTGCCCTGTGGCCCGCGCAGAACTTCCACGCGATCGACGTCGTAGAATGCGCTGAGCGCTGCGGCGCCGCGCGAAATGAACGCGCTGTTGAGGTGGAAAGCGATACTTCCCTCGGCGCCGGTGCTGAGGTTGTCGAGGCCGATGCCGCGCAGCGAGATTCTCGCGACGCCGAGCTGCTGGCCGAGGTTGAGATTGGGGACGGCGGCCTGCAGACCCTCGATGCTGTTGATGCCCGCCTTCGCGAGGTCATTGCCGGATAGGGCCGTCACCGCGAGAGGAATTTTCTGCACCGACTCGCTGCGCTTCTGCGCAGTCACGATGATGTCCTGAAGACCGGCGCCCTGATCCTGTGCGGCGGGCGTCGATACGGCCTCCGGCTGCGGAGTGCTCGCAGCCGATGAAGCCGGCTCAGTCTGTGCGTAAGCGCTTGTGCCAACGACCGCAGGCAAAAGAAGTCCGATCCGCGCGGCGCGCGGCCAAAGCTTATCCATTTCGTAATCCCCTCCTCGTTGGACGCCGACGCGGTTCATGCGGCGCCTTTGGTTTCCTACCCCGCTATGCGGCCAGGTTCTGGCGCGCGGTCTCCTCCATCTCTGCCATTGCCGTGGTGTTGGGCGGCGGAACGAGCGGACCGCGACGCAGGGCCTGCTCCATGATCCGCTCGCGCGAGCCCTCCGCCATGCGGAGCAACTGCTTGAAGTCGACGCCAGTCAAGCGACCGTGGCGCTTCACGACCTCGCCGCGCAGGACCACCGTATCGATGTTGGAAACGTTAGCCTGCAGCACGACCGCGCCCACCATGTCGTTCAGCGGCATGAGGTTGAAGTCGTTGGGCGCGATGAGAACGATATCGCCATCCTTGCCCGGCGTGAGCGATCCCGTGCGATGATCAAGACCCATCGCTTCCGCGCCGTTGATCGTCATCCACGCGATCGCGTCACGTACCTTGAATGGGATATCCTCAGGCATCCGACCTTGCGCATTGACCGGATCGTTGGCCAGGACGCGCGCGTCTTGAAGACCGAGGCGTGCCTGCGTGAGTAGGTCGCCACCGTTGCAGGAGATAACGTCGGCCCCAAGTGTAGGCTTGATGCCGACATCGTGGGCGCGGCCGATCAAGGGGTGGCCCATGCCCATCTGCAGTTCCGTATCGGGCGTGCATGAAACCTTGGCGCCATTATCGGCGAGCAGGCGAAGTTCGTTGTCTGTCACGGAATTGCAATGCACATGGACCTGGTCGGGTCCAAGGAGTCCGGCCGCCGCGAGTTCCTCTATACCGCTGCAAAAAGCGGAGCCCCAGAAACAGTTCGTGTGAATTGTTTGCTGCACGCCAAGTCGGCGGCCTGTCATGATCTCCTTACGCGTCGAATCGAACGGATACATCCCGACCTCGGTGATCGCGACCGCCATGCCCAGCCGCTGATCGTCCGACGAAAAATGCTGCGTCCTTATCCGTTCCGCATCGGCGATGCGTTGGTCGACGCTCGTAAAATAAGGCCGGTCGACCGGTGCTGGATAGAAGCCGTAGGCATAGAGGCCAGCAATCCGGGCGTCCCGCAGGCCGCGGATGGCCTCATCGGCATGTTCCGGACTGTGCGACGTATGTGAGAAGTCATAGAGCGTCGTGATCCCGGCGTTCAGAGCTTCTAGGGCGCCGATATAATTGCCCACATAGACATCTTCTGGCGTATAGACGGGCGAGATGTTGAAGCGGATGCAGCGCATATACTGCATGAGGCTCATGTCGGCGCAAATCGCGCGTAGCTGAGTCTGCCAAGTATGCCGATGCGTATCGACCATGCCTGGCATTACAATCGTGCCGGTCGCGTCGATCTCCTCTGCCTCATCATGGTGAAGGTTTTGACCGATCTCAGCGATGCGTCCGTTCACGATCAAAACATCCCCACTGGGCACGTCGCCGATCGCAGGATCGCCGGTGATGACATAGCCGTTACGGATCAGGATCGGTCTCACAGTTTCGTTCCCCTACCATCTATTTTTGTGACGGAAGCCAGCGTAGGCTGCGCGTCCTTGATCGAGTGATACGAACGTTCCACTCACATGTCAATTCGGGGCGCTTTTGGGGGAGAAGATGATTGAAATTACCAGATATTAAGCCAAAAAAGGCAATCTCCAAGCCGCAAACGGAACGACCGGATCTGCGCGAGCAGATCCTGGACGCCGCCGAGTCGCTGTTCGCGGACCGGGGCTATTTCGGCGTTTCGGTGCGAGAAATAACGGATGCAGCGTCCACACGGCTCGCCGCTGTGAATTATCATTTTGGAACCAAGGAAGCGCTGTTCACGGAAGTCATAGAACGCCGCAGCGCGTGGTTGAACGAAGAGCGGCTGCGAAGGCTTGCGGAGCTGGACCTCGATCCAGATCGCCCGGAAGCATCGGCTCGACTTCTCATCCGCGCATTTTACGGCCCCCTCTTGAGCCGTTTTGAATCCGGTGAGCCGGGGTGGATGAATTATTGTCGCCTCATCTCACAGATAGCAGGCGTGCAACTCTGGATGGACGAAATAGTTGCACCGCTATTTGATGAAATATCTCGCCGATATGTCGAGGCGATGATATCTATCAAACCAAAGTCATCGCGCGATGATGCCTTGCAGGCCTATCAGTTTATTCTGAGCTGTACGCTGTACACATTCGCCGACAATCGCCGGATCGATCACATGTCGGGTGGGCGACTTTCTTCACGGAACATCTCGGTGACCCTGAAGGCCATGGAGGACTTTTGCGTGGGGGGATTGTTATCGTGTCTTAGGGTACAGGGCATTGGCAAGCTCGATGGTTGATGCCGCTCACCGTGATTGCCTGCTTGATTGAACGAATGTCCGCCATGAGGGCGCTCTTCCGACGTAGGTGAATTTGTGACGTAGGGCATGGTAGGATATGATACGATACTGCTTCTTATTGTTCAGTCCCACTATTCACGGATGCATCTAAGTAACTGACGTTTATAATAATTATGGTGGAAAGCCGCGCTCTTAATCAGCGGTTCCGAGCCGTGACGCTTATCGCGAAGCCGCCCAACGAGGGCGCTGCCAATACGGCTGTCTCCGGTCGCTCGGCGGCAAGCGCTGGATGGGCGCAGAACAGCCCGTGAGCTGTGAGAACTCGATAGGATCCTTCTCGACATCCGACACTGCGGTTGCCGCGTCGATCACGTCGGCCCAATCTTGCAGCATCCGCCTTCGCGGGGTGAGATAGAGCGCGCTGTTATAGGCGCCGCGCACTTCGTCCTCATCCTCGTGGGCGAGCGCCATCTCGATCCAGTCGGGCTTGTAGCGTTCGGCTTCGTTCGCCCAGGTCGAGCCGAGCCCCCGAAACCCATGCACCGTCTGCCGGCCAAGATAGCCCATGCGGTAGCAGGCATAGATCATGGTGTTCTCGGAAATAGGCTTTCCAGGCTTGGCTCCGGGAAAGAGGAACGCATCGTTCGTCGCCTGCAAGCGGCGCTGAACGATCATTGCGGCCTGGCGGGACAGCGGAACAAGATGCTCACGTTCCATCTTCATGCGCTCCGGCGACAGACGCCATAGCGGGTTCGGTCCATAGAGATCCTCGAACTCGTCCCTGGCCGCGAAGCGGGTTTCGCTGGTTCGGACCCATGTGAGCAAGGTGAACAGCAGCGCGTCACGGGTGATCTCGCGGCGGCGCGGCGTGTCCTCGCCGTCATAGGCGAAGATCGCCCGCACCAGCTTCGGAAACTCCGCGAGCGGCACGCGCGCCATGTGCCTGACGGGCGGCTTGGGCTTGAGCGCATCGTTGAGGCCGAGCGTCGGATCGATGGTCGCCCAGCCGCTCGCGATCGCGAAGCGATAGATCTGGCTGACGTTCTGCTTGAGGCGACGGGCGATATCGAGGGCGCCGCGCGCTTCGACCGCGCGGATCATCTCGAGAATCTCGGGCGGGTCGATTTCCGTGATCGGACGCTTCCCGATGACCGGAAAGACGTCGCGCTCCATCCGGTTGATGACGCGCAGGGCATGGGCCGAGTCCAGCCCTTCAATACGATTGGCGTGCCAGGCCCGCGCAATCTCTTCGAACAGCTTGAGCGCGGCCCTCTGCTTCTTCGCCCGCTTCCTGGCCTCGGCGGGGTCCTCACCCTGATCGAGCAGCCGCTTGGCTTCGGTCCGCTTCTCGCGGGCGATCGCCAGCGTGACGGTCGGATATTTGCCGAAGCTCAGCAGTTTTTCCTTGCCGTCGAAGCGGTATTTCAGGCGCCAGAGCTTCGATCCGTTCGGCTGGACGAGCAGGTGCAGGCCTTCTCCATCGGACAGCTTGTAGGGGCGCTGCCGCTTGGTGGCGTATTTGACCTCAAGTTCTTTCAAAGCCATCTGGGGGTATCGCCTGTTTTGGGGACAGCCGAAAAATACCCCCAAAATACCCCCAATCCAAATCGCCGTGGGTGGCCGCAGCGGGTCGCACCGGGACGCCGGCGTACGCAACGGGACGCGAAAAATATTTGATTTTCCTCGAAAAATGTCTGCCAGTGGCCTCAGTGGGCCACCGGTGGACAATCCGGGATGGTAGCGGAGGAGGGACTCGAACCCCCGACACGCGGATTATGATTCCGCTGCTCTAACCTGCTGAGCTACTCCGCCCCGGTGCGCGAAACTGAAGTCCGCTGGGCAGGTCGGGCCTCTAGCTGTGGCTGCCTGTCCGGTCAACCGGGTAAGCAGGATTTTTTCCAGCCCTTGTGGCTGCGCTCCTCCGACCGGCGCCGACGTCGCTAAACCACTCCATTGCTGCCCGTTTGCGCATTGGCGCGCCGTGACTGCCACGCCTTGAACAGCGGCACGAAGGGGAAGACCCACTGCTCGCGGATAGACAGCCGCCTGCGATCGTCCTGCCCGACCACACTGGCCTCGCCCTCCTTGTAGGTGCCGAAGATCCGGTCGCACAGGATCAGCGAATTGCCGTAGTTGCAGCGCGTATCCTCGTAGGGCACCGAGTGGTGCAAGCTGTGGTGGCGGATCGTGGTGAAGAAGAAAGAATAGAACTTCGGCGGGTCCGACCGGACATTGGCGTGCGCAAAGGTCGAGATCACGTTGGTTGCGCCGAATGCGCCCAGCACTGCTGCCTGCGATACGTCAAACAGCACGACGATGCTCAGGCTGATCAGCACCAGTTCGATCGGGTTGCCCACCGCGCCTTTCATCGCGTTGAGTTGCGTGATGTGGTGATGCGGCGCATGGGTCAGCCAGAACGGCGTCGAATTGTGCATTAGGCGATGCATCCAGTACTGGCCAAACTCATAGACGAACAAGATCAGCGCCACTTGCGCCAGAAACGGCATCTCTGCCGCCCAAGGCGTCTCGATGCCCGCTGCCTTCTTGAAAGCCATGAGCGGGGCTTCCCCAACAAGCTGTGAAACCTTCGATATCAGCGTCGCGTTCAACACCATGTAGAACAGGTCGGTGAAGAACTCCTGGCGATTCATCCGCCACCCGGCATGACGCTCGAACACCATCTCGAGTCCCAGCACCCATGTCGTCACAAGCGCGGTCATGATGATTGCGGTCCAGGTGTTTTCCACCCAGGCTTTCGGAGCAAGTCCCCAGAAGGAAACGACAATCGCCAGCGTCACCGGCGGCAGCATATCGACTGCAAATTTCCTGATGTTCATGTCGCTTGCCCGCAAAACCCCTGAACGAAGCAGATATAACGCACTTAGGCCCAACCCGCCAAACCGGGCGCTACGTCAATCGACGTATCCGCACTTTCGGCCGGGCGGGTATTACCAAAGCAGCTAATCGTAATACCAGGGACCAGCCGGTCCGGGGCTGCGACAACGCTTCACTCCATCAAGGGGAATGGCTGGTGCTACATGCCTTCGCGACGCGCTTGCGGACTCATATCGGAAAAGTCGGCAAGACCGCGCTGATCGGTGCGGCACTCGCCCTCGCCTCGTGCTCGGGCGGTGAGAAGGCCGCCGAAAAGCGCACCGAATTCAGCATCGGCTGGTCGATCTATGCGGGCTGGATGCCATGGCCCTATGCCCAGCAGGCCGGCATCGTGAAGAAGTGGGCCGACAAGTACCACATCAAGATCAACGTGGTGCAGGTGAACGACTACGTCGAGTCTGTGAACCAGTACACGGCCGGCAAGTTCGACGGCGTGACGGTTGCCAACATGGATGCACTCACCATCCCCGCCGCCGGCGGCAAGGACACCAGCGCGATCATCGTCGGCGATTACTCCAACGGCAATGACGGCATCCTGCTCAAAGGCGCAAACGCTCTGGCCGCGATCAAGGGCCGCCAGGTCTACCTCGCCGAACTCTCGGTCTCGCATTACCTGCTCGCCCGCGCGCTCGGCAAAAACGGCATGGCGCTGACCGACGTCAAGACAATCAACACGTCCGATGCGGACATCGTTGCCGCCTTCGCTTCGCCCGATGCAACGGCCGCTGTCGCCTGGAACCCGCAACTCTCGGTCATGGCCGCGCAGCCCGGCGTGTCGAAGGTCTTCACCTCGGCGGACATCCCGGGTGAGATCCTCGACCTCCTCGTCGTGGATACCGCAACGCTCAAGGCCAACCCCGATCTCGGCAAGGCCCTCGCCGGCATCTGGTACGATACGATGAAGGTGATGACTGCGCAGGACGAGCAGGGCAGGCAGGCCCGCGCCGCGATGGCAAAGCTCGCCGGGACGACACCGGACGTCTTCGAAGCCCAGCTCAAGACCACCTACCTCTACGCCCAGCCCAAGGACGCGGTAGCCGCCACGCAGGACGCAAAGCTCATCGAGACGATGACCCGCGTGCGCGACTTCAGCTTCTCCAAGGGCCTGTTCCCCGGCGCATCCTCCGCCGATGCAGTGGGCATGGCCTTCCCCGGCGGCAAGACGCTGGGCGATCCAGCCCACGTCACCCTGCGCTTCGATGACAGCTTCATGAAGCTTGCCGCCGACGGAAAGCTCTGATCTCCTAGATACTTCGGGACAACTCCTCATGCGCTGGGTAAACCGCGAACCGGACCGCAAACAGCGCCTCGCGCTCGGCGCCGTGCCGATCCTGCTGCTGGTCATCGTCTACCTCTTCGCTGCCTATGGCCGGCATGCGGGGAACCCGGCAGACAAGATCCTGCCGCTGCCTTCGGGCATGGCGACGGCGCTCTGGGCGCAGATGACCAAGGTCGACGTGCTAACGGGCAGCGTGGTGTTCTGGGCCGATACCCTCGCCAGCCTCCAGCGTCTGGGCCTTGGCCTTGCCATCGCCACACTGATGGCGCTGCTGGTCGGCCTTGTCCTGGGCGCGCTGCCCCCGGTGCGCGCCACCTTCGGACCACTCGTAACAGGTATTGCGGTGATCCCGCCGATCGCGCTCCTGCCCATCCTGTTCGTCGCGCTTGGCCTCGGTGAAACGGCCAAGGTCGCCCTGATCGTCATCGGCATCGCGCCGGTCATGATCCGCGACGTCGCCGGCCATGTCGGCACCCTCCCGCGCGAAATGCTGGCCAAGGCGCAGACGCTTGGGGCGGGCTCATGGCAGATCCTCATCCGCGTTGCCCTGCCTCAGGCCATGCCGCGCCTGATCCTCGCCCTGCGCCTCGCGCTCGGCCCGGCTTGGGTATTCCTCATCTCGGCAGAGGCCATCGCGTCCGATGTCGGCCTTGGCTACCGCATCTTCCTCGTCCGCCGATACCTCGCGATGGACGTGATCATTCCCTACGTCGCGTGGATTGCCCTGCTCGCGATCGCCATGGACTGGGGCCTCAAGAACCTGAGCCAGAGGGCGTTCCCCTGGGCACACGGAGCAAGCCATTGAGCGCGCTCCTTTCCCTCCGCAACGTCTGGGTCGAATACGGTGACCGTGTCGTCCTCGAAAAGGTCGATCTCGACGTCGCAGAAGGATCGTTCGTTTCGGTCGTCGGCCCTTCGGGCGCGGGCAAGAGCACGTTCCTGCGCGTCGTTCTCGGCCAGGAAGTGCCCACTTCCGGCACGATCACCCTCGACGGCCAGCCGCTCGCCCGCGAATGCGGCCCAGATCGCGGCGTGGTGTTTCAGCGCTACTCGGTCTTCCCGCACCTCACCGTCCTTCAGAACGTGATGTTCGGCCTCGAATGCACCAAGGCTCCGCTGCTTGCGCGCCTGTTCCGCGATGCGAAGAAGCGTGCCGCCGACGAAGCCACGGCGATGCTGCAGGCGGTCGGCCTCGGCGACAGCCTGAACCTTTACCCCAGCCAGATGTCGGGCGGCATGCAACAACGCCTGGCCATCGCGCAGGCCCTGATCATGCGCCCGCGCATCCTCCTGCTCGATGAACCCTTCGGCGCGCTCGATCCCGGCATCCGTGCCGACATGCACGTGCTGATCCGCCAGCTCTGGAAGGACTTCGGCTTGACCGTCATCATGGTCACGCACGACATCAAGGAAGCCTTCTCGCTCGGCACCCGCGTTCTCGCGCTCGACAAGCGCCGCCACGATCCCCACGCCCCGCACCGCTTTGGCGCAACGGCAGTCTACGATCTGAAACTGCGCAAGGACGAGCCTGCGCCTGAACCAGAACCGGAAGCGGCGTGATGTCCACCGAACCCGCCAGCCTCGCCCGCCTCAGCATGAGCCTGCCGGCAGACCTGTTCCGCAAGCTCGACATGATGGTCGAGGAACGCCAGCTCCCCTCGCGCTCGCAGCTGATTGCGGAGCTGATCCGCCACGCCCTTGCAGCGCACGAGGCACTGACTCGCCCGGACGAGATCCTCGCCGGCACCATCACCCTCGTCTACCGTGGCGACCGGGGCCGCGTGCGCCAGCAACTCGCAAGCACGCAGGCCGATTTTCAGACCGAAGTGATCTCCACCCAGCACGTCTTTCTGAAGGACGACCAGTCGCTGGAAGTCCTGCTGGTGCAAGGCCCCGCCGCCCGGCTCAAGGGTCTTGCCGACGCTCTGCGCCGTGTGCGCGGAGTCCAGCAACTCCAGCTTGTCACCACCACCGCCTTGTTGCCGCCTCTGTCCGAGGCTGGCCCCGGATCGAAGAAAGGAGCGGCCGCATGACCGACGCCCCAACCAGCACACTGGCAAACCCCAACGCCGCCCGCGATCACGCCCGCTCGATGGCGGGAACGGTCGTGGAAGCCATGCCGATCCTTCCCCCAATCGCGGCAGACCTTCCCGATGGCGTCAACGCCGATGACCTGCTCTGGGAAGAAACCGTTGCCCCCGGCGGGTACGCCACGCGCCGCATCGCCCGCGGCACCCGGCTGCGCCTCGTCGACGTAAAGGGCGATGCCTGCGCCTCGCTCAACATCTTCAACGCCGAAATGCCGACGGAGCGGCTGAACTTCGCCGATACGGTCAAGGTCCAATGGAATGCCTACCTTGGCACCGGCAAGCTTCTCCTGTCGGATATGGGCCGCGTGCTGATGAGCATCGAGGCGGATGATGCCGGCACGCACGATTGCTTCTGCGGCACCTCGAATGCCGCCACCAATGCCGCCAAATACGGCGAAGGCTGCAATAGCGGCAGCTATCCCAACGGGCGCGACCGTTTCCTGCTGGGCGCTGCCAAGCACGGCCTCGGTCGCCGTGATGTTCACCCCTGCGTCACCCTGTTCAAGGGCATCCGCATTGAGGATGACGGCACGATCACGCCGCAGGTTGGCCCCTATGCGCCCGGACGCAGCGTGGTTTTACGCGCAGAGATGGACATCATCGTTGTTGTCACGAACTGCCCGCATGTCCTTGATTCAAGGCCGGAATACAGTGTCACTCCGCTGCGCCTCACCGCATGGCGCGGACCTGTGACAACCCAAAGCGACCCCATCCGCAACGCGACGCCGGAGGGCCAGCGGGCCTTCCTCAATGTCGAAGACTACTACCGCCGCTGAAAAGGACAGGACCGATGACCGATCCCCACATCTCCGGCCTTTCCGGCAAGATCGTCCACGACGAGATCGTCCCCGCCCGCGCGCCGTGGGCGCACCACGTGAAGCAGGGCGAGACGCTGCGCATCGTCGATCTCGAAGGCAACCAGGCGGTCGACTTCCTGATCTACAGCGCCGCCGATGATTCCGAACGCTACAGCGCGCAGGATACTGTCGCCGCACAGGGGAACCTGTTCCTGCGCGAAGGCACCGTGCTGCTTTCCAACGAAGGCCGCCCGCTGATGACCATCACCGGCAGCGCGGTCGAGTATCACGACACCATCGGCGGCGCGTGTTCGTGCGAATCCAATACCTTGCGCTATGGACATCACACCAAGTCGCAACATGCCTGCGTCGAGAACTTTCTTGAGGCCAACCTCTGGGAAGGCCGCGGCAAGCGCGACATCGTCTCCAACATCAACTTCTTCATGAACGTGCCGGTCGAGGCTGACGGGGCGCTTGGCATCGTTGACGGCATTTCCGCCCCTGGCCTCACAGTGGACCTGCGCGCAGAGATGGACGTGATCGTCGTCGTTTCCAACTGCCCGCAGATCAACAACCCCTGCAACGCCTTCAACCCCACCCCCGTCCGCATGATCGTCGCGGCATGAGCATGGCCCCCGCATTCGACACGGTACTGATCGCCAATCGCGGCGCCATCGCCACACGCATCATCCGCACCTTGCAAAAGATGGGCCTGCGCTCGGTCGCGGTCTATTCCGAGGCCGACGAAGCCTCTCTCCACGTTGCGCAGGCCGATGAAGCCGTGGGCATTGGCGCTGCGCGGCCTTCGGAAAGCTACCTCAATATCGCCGCGATCATCGAAGCGGCCAAGCGCACCGGCGCCGGTGCAATCCATCCGGGCTATGGCTTCCTCTCCGAAAACACCGAGTTTGCCGCCGCCTGTGCCGAAGCCGGCATCGTCTTCATCGGCCCCACGCCCGACAACATCCGCACTTTCGGCCTAAAGCACAGCGCCCGCGAGCTTGCCGCTGCCCATGGCGTCCCCCTCGCGCCGGGCAGCAACCTGCTGACCAGCGAGGAGGAAGCGCTCGCCGCAGCAGACGCCATCGGTTTCCCGATCATGCTCAAGGCCACGGCAGGCGGTGGCGGCATCGGCATGCGCGTGTGCGAAACCGCTAACGACATCCGCGAAGGCTTTGCCGCCGTTGCCCGCCTCGGCCAAAGCAATTTTGGCGACGCCGGTGTCTTCCTCGAACGCTTCGTCCGCCGCGCCCGCCATGTCGAAGTTCAGATCTTCGGCGATGGCGAGGGCCGCGTTGTCGCCTTGGGCGAGCGCGACTGCTCGCTCCAGCGCCGCAACCAGAAAGTCGTCGAGGAAGCCCCCGCCCCGCTCCTGCCCGACGAGGTCCGTCAGGCGCTTTACGCAGCCGCCATCCGCCTCGGCGAAGCAGCCCGCTATCGTTCGGCGGGCACCGTAGAATTCCTCTACGATTCCGAGCGCAAGGAATTCTTTTTCCTCGAAATGAACACCAGGCTGCAGGTCGAACACGGCGTGACCGAAATGGTCATGGGTGTCGATCTAGTGGAATGGATGATCCGCGGCGCTGCCGGGGACTACAGCTTCCTCGATAGAGCCCCCACCACCCCCAGCGGCCATTCGGTGCAAATCCGCCTCTACGCCGAAGACCCCGCGCTCGATTACCGCCCCACCTCGGGCACCCTGACCTGTGTCGAGTTTCCAGCCGACATCCGCGCCGAAACCTGGGTCATGGCGGGCACCGAGGTCAGCGCCTGGTACGATCCGATGCTTGCCAAGCTGATCGTCCACGCGCCCACTCGCGATCTCGCCGTCACCGCGATGCAGGAGGCGCTGGCGCGGTCCCGCGTCGATGGCATCGAAACCAACCTGCGCTGGCTGCGCAGCGTCGTCGCCGCGCCTGCCTTCACTTCAGGTGAAGTCTCAACACGTGCACTCGAAGACGTTGTTTTCAAAAGCCAATCAATCCGCGTGCTGAGTGGCGGAACGGCCACCACCGTGCAGGACTGGCCCGGCCGCCAGCACCTCTGGGCCGTGGGTGTACCGCCCTCCGGCCCGATGGACGACCAGTCCTTCCGCCTCGGCAACCGCCTGCTCGGCAATCCTGAAGGTACCGCCGGGCTGGAGATGACCGTCACCGGCCCCACGCTCCAGTTCGGCGCCGATGCAACCCTGTGCCTCACCGGTGCGGACTTCGGCGCAACTCTCGAGGGCAAACCGGTAACTCCAGGGCAACTCTTCGAGGCAAAGGCAGGGCAAACGCTGGTCGTCGGCAGGGCAAAGGGTGGCGGCATGCGCGGCTACCTGCTCGTCGCCGGAGGGCTCGACATCGCCCCCTACCTCGGCAGCCGCAGCACCTTCGAACTCGGCCAGTTCGGCGGCCACGCGGCGCGCCGCCTCGTCGCCGGGGACGTCCTTCACCTCGCTCATGAACCGATTGGCAATCCTCTCGCTCCTGCCGCGCTCCCCGCTCTCCCCAATGAATGGTGCGTGCGCGTGCTTTACGGTCCCCATGGCGCGCCGGACTTCTTTACCGAAGCCGACATCGACATGGTGGTCACCGCCGAGTGGCAGGTGCACTACAATTCCAATCGCACCGGCGTGCGCCTTGTCGGCCCCAAGCCCGAATGGGCGCGGCGTGATGGGGGGGAAGCGGGCCTGCACCCGTCCAATATCCACGACAACGCCTATGCCATTGGCGCGGTGGACTTTACCGGCGACATGCCGATCATCCTCGGCCCCGATGGTCCCTCGCTTGGCGGCTTCGTCTGCCCCTTCGTGGTGATCGCGGCTGATCGGTGGAAGATCGGCCAGTTCGTTCCGGGCGACCGGGTGCGCTTCGTGCCCGTAACAATGGAGGAGGCGACCGCCGCCGACCGTGCCCAGCAGGAATACCTCGCAACTGGCGCCAAGCCCGCCTCCAGCCGCCCCTGCGATGCCGCCACCCAGACGCCGATCCTCGGGGCAATCGAGGCCGCGCCCGGACGCCCCGGCGTCGTCTATCGCCAGCAGGGCGATCGCAACATCCTCGTCGAATACGGGCCGCTCGTCCTCGATCTGGAACTGCGCATCCGCGTCCACGCGCTGATGACGGAGTTGGAGCGCATGGCCCTGCCCGGCGTGATCGACGTCGTGCCCGGCATCCGCTCGCTCCAGCTGCATTTCGATGGACGCAGTCTCACGCAAGCCGCTGCCCTTTCCGCGCTCATGGCGGCAGAGGAGCGCCTCGGCGATCTCGAGGACTTCGCCATCCCCTCGCGCATTGTCCACCTGCCGCTCAGCTGGCGCGATCCGGCCACGATCGAGACCATCGAGAAGTACATGAGCGCGGTCCGCGACGATGCGCCGTGGTGCCCGGACAATATCGAGTTCATCCGCCGCATCAACGGCTTGCCCGACGTGGCGGCGGTGGAGAACCTGATCTTCGAGGCGAGCTATCTCGTCATGGGGCTGGGCGATGTCTACCTCGGCGCGCCGGTTGCCACGCCGGTCGATCCGCGCCACCGCCTCGTCACCACCAAGTACAACCCCGCGCGCACCTGGACGCCGCCCAATGTCGTCGGCATCGGCGGCGCCTACATGTGCATCTATGGCATGGAGGGACCCGGCGGCTACCAGTTGTTCGGCCGCACCGTGCAGGTATGGAACACGCACCGGCAGACGGCAGACTTCATCGAGGGCAAGCCCTGGCTCCTGCGCTTCTTCGACCAGATCCGCTTCTATCCGGTCAGCGCCGAGGAACTGGCCGAGTGGCGCCGCGATTTCCCCAGCGGCAAGCGCTCCCTGAAGATCGAACCGTCGGAATTTCGCCTGTCGGACTACCGCAAGTTCCTGTCCGACAACGCCGATGACATCGCCGCGTTCGAAGCGCGCCGCACGGCCGCGTTCGATGCCGAGCGCGCCGAGTGGGAGCGCCGGGGCGAGTTCGACCGGGTCAGTGCGCTTGCCGAGAGCGAGGCTCCGGCAGAAAACGCGGTGGACGTGCCCGAGGGCGCGGACCTGATCGAAGCACCCTTCGGCGGCAGCGTGTGGAAGCTGCTCGTTCAGCCCGGCGACACGGTTCAGGCGGGCGAGACCATCGCGGTGATCGAGGCAATGAAGATGGAATGCCCGGTCGAAAGCCCCGGCGCCGGCACGGTGGCTGCGCTCTACATCAAGGAACGACAGCCGCTACAGCCCGGCACGCCGATGCTGGCCCTGCGGAGGAGCGCATGACCGTGCTCGACCGCCGCAGCGCCGCAGCCATCGCTGCCGGCGTCAATGCCGGCACGACGCCCGCCGTCTCCGTCATGGAGGAAACGCTCGCCCGCATTGCCACCTACGATGCGATCCAGCCGCAAGTGTGGATCAGCCGCGCCACGGCGGAGGACTTGCTTGCGCAGGCCCGAGCAGTCGACGCCCGGATTGCAGCCGGCGAAGTCCTCCCCCTCGCCGGTGTGCCCTATGCCGCAAAGGACAACATCGACGTGGCGGGGCTCCAGACCACCGCGGCCTGCCCGGCCTTCGCCTATGCGCCCGCGGAAAACGCCACGGTCATTGCCAGGCTCAAGGCCGCAGGCGCGATCTGCGTGGGCAAGACCAACCTCGATCAGTTCGCTACCGGCCTTGTCGGTACGCGCAGCCCCTATGGCATTCCGCGCAATGCCTATAACCGGGACTACGTCAGCGGTGGGTCCAGCTCCGGCTCAGCCATCGCGGTTGCCGCTGGCCTGGTGCCCATCGCGCTTGGCACCGATACCGCAGGTTCGGGCCGCGTGCCCGCCGCGTTCAACCACTTGATCGGCTTCAAGCCGACCAAGGGCCGCTGGAGCACCAGGGGCCTTGTTCCGGCCTGCCGCTCGATCGACTGCATCACCGTGTTCGCCTGCGACACCATCGACGCGCGTCTCGTCGACCATGCGCTGGCCGGATTTGACGTTGGCGATCCATGGTCGCGCCAACTCACCGAAGCCCCGCTCAACCCCAGGCGCATCGGCGTGCCTCGCCGCGATCAGCGGGCATTCTTTGGCGATGGCGAGTCCGAGTTCTTCTATGATCAGGCCCTCGCCACGCTGGCGCAAGGTGCAGAAGTGGTCGAAATCGATATCGCCCCGCTGCTCGAAGCCGCGCAACTGCTCTATGGCGGACCGTGGGTGGCCGAACGCACCGCTGCCATCGCCGCACTTCTCAAGGACAACCCCGAAGCTGTCGACCCCACCGTGCGCACCGTGGTCGAGGCAGGGTGGGACAAGACCGCCGTCGAACTGTGGAACGGCTTGTACCGCATGGCCGAGCTGAAACGCCATGCGGATCAGTTGTGGCAAAGCGTCGATATGTTGGCCTTCCCCACGACCGGCACGACCTATCGCGTGGCCGAACTGGCGGTCGCCCCTGTCGCCTTGAACAGCAACCTCGGGTTCTACACCAACTTCGTGAACCTGCTCGACATGGCCGCCGTCGCCGTGCCGGCCGGCACCCGCCACAACGGCACCGGCTTTGGCATCACCCTGATCGGCCCGGCCGCCACAGAACGCGCCCTGCTCGATGCCGCCGATGCGTGGCTCGCTGCCGCCAACCTTTCTCCCCCACCCCCGCTCGATCTGGAGGGCAAGATGCAGACCGTGAAACTGGCCGTTGTTGGCGCACACCTCGAAGGCATGCCGCTGCACTGGCAGTTGACCTCCCGGAATGCGAAGTTCGTCGGCGCCTTTGAAACCGCACCGACGTACAGGCTCTACGCGATCGCCAACAGCGTGCCGCCGAAGCCCGCGCTAGTATTCGATGAAGGTGGGGCGGCAATCAAGTTGGAGGTCTACGAGTTGGGCGTCGCCGAGTTCGGCAGCTTCACCGTCGAGGTTCCGCCGCCGCTCGCCATCGGCACCGTCACGCTGGCGGACGGCAGCAGCGTAAAGGGCTTCGTCGCCGAACCGCGCGCCCTTACCGGAGCCGAAGACATTACGCACCTTGGCGGATGGCGCGCCTATATCGCCTCGCGTAGCTAAGCCCCAAAGTCCACGTCGTTTGCCAAAACAGGCGTCGTAAACCCACCCCCACCCCTCCCTTGAGGGAGGGGAGCGAGACTTATTGAGCCAAAGGCGAAATTAGTCGCAGCGGGGAGGGTTTCCGGAGCTGTCAGGAAGAAAACAGATGCTTCGCAAACTGCTTCTCGCCGCCGCCGCCCTCGTCCCCACCCTCGCCCATGCGCAGGTCGAACAGGCGCAGACCGTTCCCGGTTTCGCCGATTTCCTCGCCGTCGATGGCGACGCTGTGTGGGCGACCAATCGCGGCAAGGTCGAAAAGTGGTCACGCACCGGCAAACTTGCGGAAGTTGCCGTCGCCCGCCCCTGCGGTGCGCTGACCGTGGCGTTCGGTTCACTGTGGGTCGCCAACTGCGCCGATGGCTCGCTGGTGCGGATCGATCTCGAAACCGCGAAGATCACCGCCACGATCCCCACCGGAATTGCCAACCAGAAGCAGGGCGAGCTGATCGTCGCCAATGGTGCCGGCTCGATCTGGCTGGCGAGCAAGCCCGAAGGCGCGGTCGCTCGTGTCGATCCCGAGACCAACACCGTCGTCGCCTCCATCCCGGTCGATCCCGATACCTGGTACGTGACCTTCGGTTATGACGCCGTCTGGGCGGTCAGCGCTACCAAGCAGACGCTGCAGAAGATCGATCCCGCCACCAACACCGTCGTCGCCCGCGCCGCGCTCGGCACGATGCCGGGCTTCCTCGCTGCGGGCGAAGGTGGCGTGTGGGTGCAGGAACAGGGTGACGGCACGCTCGTTCGCGCCGATCCGGCCACGGGCCAGGTCGTCGGGCGGGTCAAGGTCGGGGCCAACCTGAAGTGGGGCGACATCGACACCGGCGGCGGCAAGGTCTGGCTGCGCACCACCGACGATCAGGTCTGGGCGGCGATCGACCCGGTGACCATGACCGTCGCCCAGCGTGGTGGAAAGCGAGCGGGCAGCGGCGCACTGCGTTATACGCCCAAGGGCATCTGGACCTCGGCGCACGATGTGCACACGCTGTCTTGGTGGCCTGCAAACGGATTGGCGACCGCGGCCAAGCCATGACCTGTCGCGTCTTATCGCAGGTTCGCTAACCTATGTTGTGACATGCGCGCCAGCCGCGTTTCACTTTGCCATAATTGACGCTTTTTCAAGGGTTCAGCATCGCGCAGGGATTGCCACGCAGGCAAACTCGGGCAAGATGGGCATACGCAGTCATCCGGCTGCGCGTGCACCTGCCGAAAGGGTGATGGGGGATGCAATCGGGTCGCCAGCAAGGTGAAGCGCACCTGTTTGGTCGATGGCCGTTCTCACTGTGCCATGTTTTTCTCGGCCGCCCCGTTCCTGGCGTACTGTCCGCCATCGGCCTGATCGCATTCGCTCTCGTGGTTCGGCTCGCCATGGGCACGCCGCCACCTGCGCCGCTTCTGCCCTTCTATCCGCCAATTGTCATCGCGACTTTTCTCGGAGGCCGCTTACCAGGCTATATCGCGGCGACACTGGCATGGATATGCGCTGGCTATCTGTTCCTGAATTCCGGGACGGGCATTGGCATGCAGCCGGGCGCGCCGGTGGCCATGCTGGTCTATATTCCCAGCACCATAATCGTGCTCGAAGTCGTCTACTCGCTCTGCACCAGCGCGATGAACCTCATCGCGGCAAAAGAGGCGCTTGAACGCGAAGGCCGCGATCAGGCCGAACAGAAAGCCCATCTTCTTGGCGTGATCGACGAGTTGCAGGCAATCTATGACGAGGCTCCTGTCGGCCTTGGCCTGCTCGATGGCGATCTCAAATTCGCGCGCATCAACGCGGCACTTGCGGATATGAACGGGTTTTCAGCCGAGGATCATCTAGGGCAAAGCGTGTGGGATCTTCTCCCCGACTTGCGCTCCTCGGCGGAACCGCTCTTGCGCAAGGTCCTGGAAAGCGGCGAAGTGCTGCGCGGGGTGGAGATCACCGGCGAGACACCGGCAAAGCCAGGCGTGAAGCGCACTTGGTCGGAAGTGTTCTACCCCGTTCACGGCCCGGACGGATTTCGGCGGGGCGTAGGTATTTTCTGCGTCGAGATCACCGACCTCAAGCAAGCGCGCGAACGTGAGGATCTGCTCACGCGTGAAGTCGATCACCGCGCCAAGAACCTGCTCGCCGTGGTCCAGTCGATCGTCCAGATGATGAAAGCGCAGGGCACAGTCAGCGAATTCAAGGATGCCCTGATCGGTCGCATTTCCGCCATCAGCCGCGCCCACAGTCACCTGTCGGAAAACCGCTGGAACGGCGTGCCATTGCAGGCGCTCATCTCAGACGAACTGACGCCTTACGGAATTGAGTTTGCACTTGGGGACGAAACCTCCAACCTCATTCTGACGTCTGCCACGGCCCAGGCGCTGGGCATGGTTCTGCACGAATTGGCGACGAACTCGGCGAAGTATGGCGCGCTCTCGACCGAGGGCAGCGTCGAGGTTACCTGCAGCAGTTCGTCCGAGGACGACGCGGCGCTGGTGCTGAGATGGGCAGAAGCGGGCGGCCCCGCCGTTGCAGAGCCTTCCGCAAAAGGCTTTGGTACAAGGCTGATAGAACGGTCGGTCTCCCACGGCATCGGGGGGAAACTGGATTACCAGTTCCGCCCCGAAGGTGTATTCTGCGCCATCAGCATTCCGCGTACGGCGCTGCGTTAAGGTCAGATCATCCGTGGCGTGTCGCGTTGTGGCCGCCATTGCGGTGCAGGATTTCCGTTACTTGATTACTGTCGGCGAAGTCGTCCTCGACCGTCACAAGAACGGCTCCATCCTTCATGTGGTCGTTGTAGTAGGTCGCGTCGGCCTCATCGATGCCGTGCTTGGTCAGCACCTCGTTCAACGAACCGCCAATCGCGCCAAGCGCCGCGCCGATGCCGATAGCCTCGGGTACCGCCGAAGCCGCGATCGCGCCAGCCGCAGCCAAGGGTCCGACGCCGGGTATCGCCAAGGCTGCAACGCCTAACCCTGCGCCCAATGCGCCGCCGCCGATTATGCCGCGCAACACATTGCGGTGATGTTCGTCCGTCACCTCGCCATCGCCAGAGCGTGTCGTGGTCGTGCCTCCGTGGTGCGCGATGACTGACATCTGGCTGTCGCGCACGCCAAGGCCGCGGAGATCTCCGACGGCGCGTTCCGCTTGTGCGTGGTTGTCGAAAATGGCGGATGCGGGCATTGCTGTCTCTCCTCAGGGTTTGAGCCGAGAGAAGCTTCTGTTCATCCACCAGTTCCGCCCCGAAGGACCAAGCGGTCACCCTGTGCGATGGCCATGCTGGCAAGCACGCCGCAAGCCAACATGGATCAATGGTTGGAGATGTGCGAACCGAGATGCTTGCCCGCCAGATAGCCGAAGGTCAGCCCCGGCCCCAGCGTACCGCCGGCACCGCCGTAGACCTCGCCCAGCACGGCCGCCATGGCATTGCCCGCCGCGTATAGTCCGGGAATGGGATTGCCGCTCCAGTCCAACACTTGCGCATCGGCGTTGGTCTTCGGGCCGCCTGCCGTACCCAAGGCTCCCGCCTCCATCTTCACCGCATAGAACGGTCCCTGATCGATCACCCCGAGCGTGCGGTAGGGAGGGTCGAACGCCATGTCGCCCCACATGTAGAAGTTGTCATAGGTGGTATCGCCGCGGTTGAAATCGTCGTCATGACCGTTGCGAACCATCTGATTGAAGCGCGCAACTTCGGCCTCCAGCCCTGCCGGATCGATGCCGGCCTTCTCCGCCAGTTCGGCCAGCGTTGCCGCCTTGATGGCGTAGCTCGGTGTCGGGCTTCCCGGCTGCGAATTGAACAGCGGGTACTTGTCGCGGTAACGCTGGTCGATGATCAGCCAGTAAGGCAGGTTGGCATACTCATGCGTGCCGCCCACGAAGGCATGGAGCGACTTGCCCAGCGCGTTGTAATTCGCCGCCTCGTTGACAAAGCGCTTGCCCTTGCGGTTGACGAGGATCGCCCCGGGGCGTGCGCGCTCATCGGATCCCAGCATGTAATTCGGCTTGGCATTGCGGTGCTGTGGCTTGAATTCCAGCGCGCTTTGCATCCAGAAGGCGTTCTGCATGTTGCCAAGCTGCGCCCCGGCTTCGATTGCCATGAGCAGCCCATCGCCTTCGTTTTCGGGCACGCTCACCGGGCCGGTCAGCGGTCCGCGAATGAAGGCCTTCACCAGCGTCTCGTTCCATTCGAACCCGCCAGTGGCGATGACCACGCCGCGCCGCGCCCGCACGCGAAAGTCCTTGCCGTTCGCGTCCTCGGCCACGACGCCGATTACCCGCTCACCATCCTTGACCAGCTTGCGCGCGCGCTTCTCGAATTCCACCGGAATGCCCCGTTCGATCACGCCAAGGAACAGCGAACCGACCAACGCCTGCCCCAGCCCGCGATAGTCACCCGCCTCGCGCTCGGCCAGGGTAGCCTCGTCCAGCGTGCCGCGCGTCGCCTCGATCAGGCTGCCGCGCAAGGGGTAGGCCATCTTGCTGGGGTTCACCCGTGCTGCCCACTTGCCCAGCCGGGCAAAGCTGAATGCCTCGTTGTCGAGCGAGCGCCCGCCGTCGGGCTTCGCGCCCGGGGAATAGGGCTGATAGTCCGGGAAGTCTGAAAAGGAACACATCCGCACTGGCGTATTCTCTTCCAGATAGCGCAACATCTCAGGCCCGCCCTGCATGAATGCCCATAGGGTTTCGGGGTCAAGCGCCCCCGGCGCAAGACCGTCAAGGTAGGCAACGACGTCCTCGTCCGACTCTTCGATCCCTGCGGCGAGCTGGTGATGATTGCCCGGAATCCACAGCATACCACCGGACATCGCAGTGGTGCCACCGACCATTCCGGAGCGCTCGAGGATCACCACCTCCTTCGCGCCGTGGTCATGCGCCGCAATCGCCGCCGTCAGTGCTGCACCGCCCGAACCGAGCACGACAACATCCGCCTCGCGATCCCACGTCATCTCATCACCACTCATCGGGTCTCTCTCCGGGAAATTCTTCTTTGCTTGATGGTGTCAGCGACCTTGCCGCCCTTCGATCCAGTCGTTCAGCACTTCGTGGAAGAACCGGATGCGCGTCTCCTGATCGGAAAGATAGGCGTCGGTGTACCCACGCGAGTGCATCCCCGCCTGCATTGCCTCGGCCAGTTCCATGTCCTGATAGACGATCTGCCCGGCAAGTTCCGGAACCCCGCGTCCGCCATCGAACACACGGTGCTCGCACTCGGCCACCTCGCGCAAGGGCTTCATGCCGGCCATGATCGACTGCACCTCGGTCTGCCCCTCGACCGGGAAAGCCATGCACCACAGGTCGAAGTAGCACTTCTCCGGATCGGTCGCGTGCGGTTCGCTGCGGAACAGGATCAGGTTGTCGGGCAGGAAGCTGATCGTCACGTTCGGGAACATCACCGTATGCGGGCTGTCGGTGATCTCCTCGTCATCCATGTGCTCGTAGTGGAGATAGCCCTTCTCGCGCCACAGCTTCTGCTTGGCCGCCTTGAGGTCGAGCCAGCCCTGCAGCGCGAAGTCCTCGTAACTTGCGTAGGACGCAGGATCGATGTCCCACTTGGCCAGCTCCGCCTCGAACATGGCATTGCCGCCGCCCTCAGGCCGGTCAGTCAGCGACGGGCGCATCGGCTGAACCGTGCGGCCATGGCCCTTGGGCCACATCTCGTGCCGCGCCGAATCCACGTCCTGATCGATCCACGGCGGCACCTGCGGGTGCGCGGTACGGGTGTGATAGCTTTCCGAGAAGTTGTCGGTAACGAACTTCCAGTTGGCGTTGATCTCGATCCGGTACCACGCCACCCGCACGGCCTTGTCCATCGGGTAATTGCGATAGAGCTCGGGCATCGGCTCGAGGAAGTCCATCAGCGACGGGCTGTCGTCCGCCATCGAATACCACACGAAGCCGCCCCAGATGTCGCAGCGCAGTTCCTTCAGCTTCAGCTTTCCGCAGGGGTTGCCCGCCTTAAAATCGACATCGGCGTCCTGCGCGTGCCTGAGCACTCCGTCGATGCCCCACTTCCAGCCGTGGTAGGGGCAGTGGAACGCCTCGACCGAGCTTGAATCATGGACCATCCGCATCCCGCGATGGCCGCAGGAATTGTAGAAGGCCCGGACCGTGCCATCTTCTTGGCGAACCGCGATCACCGATTCCTTCATGAAGTTGTGGACGAGGAAATCCCCGGCTTCGGGAATGTCGGCGGTGCGCCCGGCAATGTGCCAGATGCGCGTCCACATGTGGTCCCATTCCTTCTGCGCGAACTCGGCGGAGAAGTACCGGTCACCGGTTATCGGATCGCCGCGCAGGTGCGAAGGATCGCGCCCGTCCATCGGCAGGGGAACGTGTCCGCGAATGCTCATGCGTGCCCTCCTTCAAGCCGCCCAGTGGGCGTAGACCGGGTCCTGCCGCCCGAAGCAGCCCCGGTTGGTCAGCGCCTCGTAGAAGCCGTCGCGCTGCATCGTCGATTCGTGCGAATGGCTCCAGTCGGCCACGAAAGTCCGGCTCTGGATCAGCCAGCGCCCGTCGCGGCGGACATAGCGGTCGATATAGCGCCCGCCGGTCAGCACCTCGGTCCCGGCCTGGACCATTTGCGCGATGACGTAATGCTCGCCCACCGCCTCGTCGCCGCGCACGTCGACCCATTCGTTCGCCACCGAATGGAAGCACATCTCGAGATTGGCGGACACGAACGCGGTGATCTCGCGGGCGAAATCCATGCCCGATCCGTTGACAACGCCCGAAATTACGGTCGAATCCTCGGTGAAGATCGAGGCGAGCAGTTCGGCATCGGCCCGGTCCACCCCCCGCGCATAGGCCATGCACAGATCGTGGATCTCGGCGCGGGCGAGCGCTGCCTCCAGCGCGGCTTCCTTGTTCGGTGACGTGGACATCGTAGTATTCCTTGCACTTGCGGCGTGAAAGGCGAGCAGCGCCCGGCCCGGATCGGCGGCGCCTTTGCCGCCTGCGGGGACGAAATGTTCAAAGCCTGTCGGCGGATCGGCGCGCACGGCGCTGTTCGGGCGGTTCACGTTGCCGTCGAGCACATAGGTCCGATGGCTAAGCCGCCATTCCCCGTCGCGACACTCGTGCCGGTCAAGATAGCGCCCCAGCACGAACCGCTGCAGCTCCGCTTCCTCGACATAGGCGATCACATAGGATTCCGAATTCGCCCGCTCACCCTCGACCCTGATCCAGCAGTTCGAAGTGCGATGCAGCGTCGGCAGCGCCCCCTTCTGCGCGCCCGCCAGAATCTCCACCAGCGTCGCCGCAGGCCCGGCATAGAACCCGTAATCTACCGTCGCATCGGCATGATAGGCCGAACCCAGCAGGTTCGCATCCGCCCGGTCGACGCCCCGGCTATGATTGGCCAGCGCATTGAGAATGCCATGGCGCGCGATCAGATCGTCGGTAGTCAACACCCGGCGCAATTCCCCGCTCTCCCGGCCCTGAAAAAACAAGACCTTGCATTGCGGCCACCTGTAAATCCGGCAACCTTGCCGGTTTCATCGCAGACAGGCGCGCGCGATGCCTACTGGCCCTTTTGGCAGGATGGGATGAAGCGAGCTCGGATCCTCCGCTAAATCCTCCCCATTTGTGCTCCGCAAAAACAGGGAGGATCAGCGGCGGCTTCCGGGCAATCTGATCCATAAAGCAGTCAGTCAGGACACGACGCCATAGCGGACGTTCGGGACATGACGCAGAACATAGTCATGACTGTTCACACGCGCGAGGATTTGGAAAGGATCAGCCGGTTTACACGGCGGCGGTATAGTCACGCACTCATGTCGGACACCAAATGGCGTAAGTTGTTCGACGCCGTGAATGGATCGGGTTGGCATCCCAGTCGGGTCGTAATTAAGTTCGTCGACGCCGATGAGCCGGAGGATCAACTGTGGACATGGCCCGGCGAGCACAGCTTCTGGGGTCCGCGACAATGGGTCGACTCTACTGAATTTGGTGGGCCAATCGAGCTTCGATCGATCGAGTGGTTGATCATCCCAGCAACCGTTGTGCCGCCATTCACGGCACATGCTGCCGCTGCGCCTATGCTGCCACAGGACTTCACGGCCATCTAAAGCGCTTTGTCGAAGGTGGGCCAGTTTCCGATCGAGGAAACGCCGGAAGGGCTGAAGATCATCGGATATCGTTAGAGCGGGTGTCGGTTAGGTGGCGGGCACGTATAGCTCGCTAGCTATTCCGCGACAGCTTTCCACCCCGAACCAGCCATTCAGCCCGCAACGGTGAGTACCCAAAACCCGTCGTCCCGGACCTGATCCGGGACTTGGCTTTTCTTGCTTCGCACGCCCGCTCAAATCGCAAGCGCGCCTCCCGCGTTACCAAAGGCCACCCTCACCCGATCATCATCAGACTCGCATTCCCCCCCGCCGCTGTCGTGTTGATCGAGGTCGAGACTTCCTCCAGCAGCCAGTCGCAGTTCCACGCCAGCGGCGCTCCCGGATCGGCCACATGGACGGTCACGATCGGCCCTTCCATCCCGGCAACCTGCGCCAGCACCGCTCGCACCCGCTCCGTCCCGCCTTCGACCAGCGCGACCGAATAACCCTCGCCCCCGGCAGCAAACCGCCGCGCCACGCTTTCCGGCAGCCCGTCCGGCAGGGCCATCCCCTGCACCACGCCGCGATTGCCGGTGGCGAGCACCGCCGCCATCTGCTCGAGGAGGCCCTCGCGTGTCTCAGGGACAAGCAGCACGGATCCGCGCGGATGCAGCGCATAGAGATTGCGCTCACCCACCGGCCCCGCCAGCTCCAGCTCCGCCCCCAGCGCCGAGGCATCCGCGTAGCGCCGCGCCTTGCGCGCAAGCTCGGCCTCGCCCTGCGCGTCGAGCCAGTCGGCAAGGTCCTGCGCTGCGCCCGGCACGCGCCCCCCGCGCCCGGCAAACACTGGCGCGCGGCTGACCAACCGCCCGAGATAGAGCGGCCCGCCCGCCTTCGGCCCCGTTCCCGAAAGCCCGCGCCCGCCGAACGGCTGCACGCCCACGATCGCGCCAATCACGTTGCGGTTGATGTAGATATTGCCGACGCGAATGCGCGCGGTGACGTTCGCCACCGTCTCGTCCAGCCGCGTGTGCAGGCCGAAGGTCAGGCCGTAGCCGCTCGCGTTGATCTCGTCGACCAGCCGGTTCAGCCCCTCGCGCCGGAAGCGCAGCACGTGCAGCACCGGCCCGAACACCTCGCGCCCAAGGTCCGCCATGGAGCCGATCTCGATGATCGTCGGCGCTACGAACGTCCCTTGCGCGCACTCGTCCGGCAGCGCCAGCTGGCTCACCGCAAGTCCCTTTGCCCGCATCATCTCAATGTGTCGCTCGATATTGCCCTTCGCCTCGGCGGTGATGACCGGCCCGATATCGACATCGAGCGCATCGGTCCGCCCGATCCGCAATTCCTGCAACGCCCCCTTCAGCATGGCGAGCGTCCGGTCGGCCACCTCTTCCTGAAGACAGAGCACCCGCAGCGCCGAGCAGCGCTGGCCGGCGCTGTCGAAGGCCGAAGCGATGACATCGGCCACAACCTGTTCGGCGAGCGCCGAACTGTCGACCACCATCGCGTTCTGTCCGCCCGTCTCGGCGATCAGCGGGATCGGCCTGCCATCCGCCGAGAGCCTGCCCGCCAATTGCCGCTGGATCAGCCGGGCCACTTCGGTCGATCCGGTGAACATCACCCCAGCCGTCTGCTCTGCGCCCACCAGCGCCGCCCCGATCGCACCATCTCCGCAGACCAGCTGCAGCGCATCCTCCGGCACGCCCGCCTCGTGCAGCACGCGCACGGCTTCGGCAGCGATAAGCGGCGTCTCCTCGGCGGGCTTGGCCAGTACCGCATTGCCCGCCACCAGTGCCGCCGCGACTTGGCCGGTGAAGATGGCCAGCGGGAAGTTCCACGGGCTGATGCACACCACCGGCCCCAGCGGCACTTGCGCCGCGCCGAACGTGGCCCTCGCCTGCGCGGCATAATAGCGCAGGAAATCGATCGCCTCGCGCACTTCGGCAATCGCGTTGGGCAAGGACTTGCCCGCCTCGCGCATGATCAGCCCCAGCAGCACCGGCATCCGCGCCTGCATCACGCTTGCCGCCCGCTCCAGCTTGGCCGCCCGGCTTGCCACCGGTTCCTGCCACCAGCGCGAAGCCGCCGCCCGCGCCACAGCGGCGACCGCCTGGTCGGGCGAGACTTCGGCTACATGCCCCACAACGTCGCGGTGATCCGCAGGGTTGAGCACTGCCCGCCGTTCTCCCTCACCCGCGCGCCAGTCCACCGCCGCGCTCGCTTGCAGATCCCGCGTCAACTTTTCCAGCACTGCTTCGGAGGCCAGATCCAACCCCGCCGAATTGCGCCGGTCGGGATAGATGGCCGTGGGCAGTTCAATCCCGTCATGGCGCGCCCCGGGGTGCGGCATCGCCTGCACCACCTCAACCGGGTCGGCGACAAGCTCGGCCACCGGCACTAACGGGTCGCCGATGCGGTTGACGAAGCTGCTGTTTGCCCCGTTCTCCAGCAATCGGCGCACCAGGTACGCCAGAAGCGTCTCGTGCGTCCCCACCGGTGCATAGATGCGGCACGGCCGGTTCAGCTTGTCGGCGCCGACGACTTGGGCGTAGAGCGGCTCGCCCATGCCGTGCAGGCACTGAAACTCATAGTCTTCCGGTCGATAGTCCGGCCCAGCCAAATGATAGATCGTCGCCAGCGTCTGCGCGTTGTGCGTCGCGAACTGCGGGAACACCGCATCGGGCGCGGCCAGCAATTTGCGCGCGCATGCCACATAGGCAACATCGGTGTGGACCTTGCGGGTATAGACCGGGAAGTCCTCCAGCCCTTCCACCTGCGCGCGCTTGATTTCGGCGTCCCAGTAGGCGCCCTTGACCAGCCGCACCATCATCCGGCGTGCCGACCGCCGCGCCAGATCGACGATCCAGTCGATCACCGCCGGGCAGCGCTTGCCATAAGCCTGGATCACGAAGCCCAGGCCATTCCAGCCCGCCAGCTCCGGATCGGTCGCCAGGCTTTCCAGCAAGTCAAGCGACAGCTCCAGCCGGTCGGCTTCCTCGGCATCGATGTTCAGCCCGATGTCATAGCCCATGCACAGCTTCGCCAGCGTTTTCACCCGCGGCAGCAGCTCGTCCATCACCCTTCCTGCCTGCGCCCGCGAATAGCGCGGATGCAGCGCCGAAAGCTTGATCGAGATCCCCGGCCCCTCGATAATGCCGCGCCCGGCCGAAGCCGCGCCTATCACGTGGATCGCCTTCTCGTAATCGGCATAATAGCGTGCCGCATCCGCCGCCGTCGTCGCCGCCTCGCCCAGCATGTCATAGCTGTAGCGGAAGCCCTTCGCTTCCAGTTCACGCGCGCGGCCCACCGCCTGCTCGATGGTCTCGCCGGTCACGAACTGCTCACCCATCATGCGCATGGCCAGGTCCACGCCGCGCCGGATCACCGGCTCACCGGCCCGCACCACCAGCCGTGTCAGCGCCGCTCCAAGGCCGCGATCGTCGACGCTGCTCACCAGCTTGCCCGTCACCGCCAACCCCCACGAGGCTGCGTTGACAAACAGCGAGCGCCCGCCGCCAAGATGCGCGCTCCAGTCGCCATCGGCGATCTTGTCACGGATCAGCGCATCGCGCGTCGCCGTATCCGGAATGCGCAGCAGCGCCTCGGCCAAGCACATCAGCGCCACGCCCTCTTCGCTCGACAGCGAGTATTCCTGCACCAGCCCTTCAACGCCTGTGCCGCGATGCTCGCTGCGCAGCGCCGTCACAAGCCGGCTCGCCGTCGTTCGAATGGCCGCGCGCATGTCCTCGGGCAACGTCGCCGCGCGCAACAGCGGCGCGAGAGCCTCGGCCTCATCGATCCGCGCCGCAGACGTAATCTCACGGCGCAGCGGCGTGGCAGGGCGGACAGGCGGGGCGAACGAGGCGAAGGGCGTTATCATGGCAATTGACATACCACGAGGCCACACGGCAATCTCACCGAACTGGCTCCATAAGCAAGCTATATTGCCTTTTGATGCGGCATATGAAGGACGATAATGCACAAATCCGGCCTATTATCGGTCGATCTGGACGATCACGACCGCAAGATCCTGAAGGTCCTGCAGGCTGACGGCCGCATTCCCGTCACCGCGCTTGCCGAAAAGGTGGGCCTGTCCAAGACTCCCTGCCAAGTCCGCCTCAAACGCCTCGTCGAAGGCGGCGTGATCCGCGGCTTCGCCGCCCAGGTCGATTACGCGCGCCTCGGCATGGACCACGTCGCCTTTGCCGAAGTGAAGCTGTCCGACACCCGCGACAAGGCCCTCGCCGAATTCAACGCCGGCGTCCTGCGCATCCCCGAGATCGAGGAATGCCACATGATCGCCAGCAGCTTCGACTACCTCCTCAAAGTCCGCACCCCCGACATCCGCCGTTATCGGACCGTGCTGGGCGAAAAGATCTCGAGCCTGCCGCACGTGGCAAGCACCTCGACCTTCGTGGCGATGGAGACAGTGAAGGAGTAGCCCGGCGCAAGGCGGATCAATAAGGACGGCGCGCTTTATCACTCATTGTTCCGCCGCGGCCAAGGCCTGCGACAAGTCGGCAACGATATCGTCGCGGTTCTCGATCCCGATCGACAACCGGACCGTTGCATCGCGCACGCCGAACTTGTCGCGCAACTCCACCGGCACGCCGGAATGGGTTGTCGTCGCTGGGTGGCTTGCCAGCGATTCTGTACCGCCGAGGCTGACCGCCAGCTTGAAGATCTGCAGTGCGTTGAGGAAGCGGAACGCCGCCGGCTGCCCGCCACGAATGTCGAAGGAGAAGGTCGATCCCGCCCCGCCGCATTGCCGCGCGAACACCTCCGCCTCCATCGAACCTGCGTCGGCGAACATGGGTGTGGCCACGCTTTCCACCGCCGGATGATCCTTTAGGAATTCTGCTGCCGCGACGGCATTGGCATTGGCCCGCTCCATCCGAAGCCCTAGCGTCTCGAGCGAGCGCCCGAGCATCCAGCAACTGTGAGCGTCGAGCTGCGTTCCGATTGCGCTGCGCAGCAATCGGACGTCGCGCATCAGCTTGGCGGAGCCCAGGGCCGCACCCGCGACAAGGTCCGAATGCCCACCGACGTACTTGGTCAGCGAATAGACCGAAATGTCCGCACCATGCTGCAGCGGCTGCTGGTAGACTGGGCCAAGCAACGTGTTGTCGCAAACCAGCAGCGGCCGCTTCTCCTGACGCTGCCCGATCGCTTCGCAAACCCGCGCCACCATCGCGATATCGACTAGCGCATTGGTCGGATTGGCCGGGCTCTCGATCATCACCAGCGGAACTGGGCCGCGCGCCAAGGCGCGCTCCGCTGCTGCCCAGACCGCGCTCTCGCTGAGACCATCAGAAAAGCCTTCGGCCCCGATGCCGAGGTTGGCAAACGTCTTCGCCAGCAGGGTCTCGGTCCCGCCATAGAGCGGCTGGGAATGCAGGATCACTTCGCATGGCCGTACGAAGGCAAGCAACGTCGTGGTGATCGCAGCCATGCCGGATGAGAAAACCACCCCGGCATCGGCCCCTTCGTAGACCGCCAGCCGGTCCTCCACGATTTCACTGTTGGGATGGTTGAAGCGCGAATAGACTAGGCCGCGGCCCTGCCCCGGCGGCGGCTCCTTGCGCCCCGCAACGTAGTCGAAGAAGTCGCGTCCTTCCTCGGCCGTGGGGAACACGAAGGTGGAAGTCAGGAACACCGGCGGCTTGACCGCGCCTTCGGACAGGAACGGGTCGTATCCGTAGTTCAGCATCAGCGTTTCGGGATGCAGTTCGTGATTGCCGATAGCGGTCTTGCTCTCACGCGGTGCGTTCATGGCGTCCTCCTCCTGCCTTGTCGATCTTGTGCGTACAACGCCTGAGGCAACGCCCGGTTGCATCCTGGCGACAAGGCCTTCGCATGGGTCTTGCCTTTGCCCCGCACCACCGCCAATCAGCCGCCATGCGCATTGCCCTGTTCGAACCCGAAATCGCTGGAAACGTCGGCGCCGTCATGCGGACCGGCGCCTGCCTCGGCGTGGAGATCCACCTGATCGAGCCGCTGGGCTTTCAGTGGGAGGACAAGCGTGTACGCCGCGCCGCAATGGACTATATCGACCACGTGCGCGTGATCCGGCACCCCAGCTTCGCGTTCTTCCGCGAGGCGGCTGGACCCGGCCGTCTAGTACTCTTCACAACCAAGAGCAGCGCCTCGATCTACGACTTCACCTTCGCGCCCAGCGATATCCTGCTGTTCGGCAAGGAAAGCGCTGGCGTCCCTGCAGAGATTTCGGACATCGCCGACGCCCGGGTGCGCATCCCGATGCGGCCAGAGGTCCGCTCGATGAACCTCGCGACCTCCGCCTCGATCGCCGTAGCAGAGGCCCTGCGACAGACAGGCGGCCTTCCCTAGAAGATGAGCGAAAGGGTAAAGGGCTCGCCCTCGACCAATCCCTCAGCCTTGCGCACCGCTGACTTGATCGGCACCATCCATCCTAGCGCCTTCGAGGGAAATGCCGAGGTTCGCCACTCGGTCTGGCCAACCTTTGCCACGACCTTGACCGACCCCCACCCCGAACGCCGCCCGCTTTCCAGCCTGTGCATCACTGCGGTCCCCGAAAGCGCCTCACCCACCGGGCCGTCGATGGTGGCAAAGAACCAGTCGCCGCCATTTGCGCCGCCCACCCAGCGCCACAACGTCGTAGCCAGGCTGTAGACTTCGTCGTTCATTTGCGGCGACGCACCGGCACCTTGAGATTGCAGATGTCCACCCCGCCGGCTGGCTGCACGTAGAACGGCTCGCGATGGTTGGCGCTCGCCTCGGCATAGCTGCGGAACGATGCGCTTTCGGTTGACAGGAACTCGTAAACCGGCAGGTCCGCCACCTCGCTCGCCGGACGGACCGAGACAATCGGGGTGCGCTCTGCCGGATCGGCATAGACGCCCATCGGCGCAGGCCCGCGCGGCAGCGAGGACATGAACTGCATTCCCTCGATCACCCGCCCGACCACCGCCAGGTTGCGATCCAGCTGGCGCGGCGCATGCCCGATGGCGACATATAGCTCGGCCCCGGTCCCGGTATCGGGCGGCATGTCGCGCGCAACGCCAATGCTGCCATAGCAGTGCACCGGCCACGCGCTCGGTCCCGCTTGCGATGCCGCCACCGGCCAGCCGCGATAGAAGAAGGTCTCGTCGGCGTAAGGATCGGAATCCTTGACCTTCGACCCCTTCCGCGCCAGCGCATGCCACGCCGCATGCGTGCCCTCGATCGTCGCCAGCCACGTATCCAGTTCTTCGTGGGTGGCGCTGCGCTCAGGCCCTTCAGGCCGCACGACATAGCGCTCCTGCGGCACCTGCTCGATACCTGCGGGCAGAAGCTTGGCCTTGGCCTTGTCTTCGCCATCGGCATCGCCCCATTGCGACACCCAGTTGTCCTGCACACGGTAGACGGTCAGCCCGTCCCACCAGTGCGCCGCCGCAAGCTTGCGCACGTTACCTACCCAGCCTTGCGAGAAAGGCTCTGGCATCAGCTGGATCACCACGCGTCGGGGTCTGCCGTTGGAAGCGGGTGCGAGGTCCATCACCAGCAGGTCATCGGGCGAAATCGCTTGCCAGTCCGGGGCCGGAGAAGCCGCCACGACCTCCCCCGGCGACAGCGCGGCGGCAGGCTTGGCAGACACAGGCGAAGCCGCAACGGCGGCCAATGCAAGAAGAAGCGACATATCTTCATCATTGCAGGAAGCCACGCCTTGCGAAAGCGATCTTGTGCGGCTAGTGGGCGCCTTCCAGAGCAATGCGGAGCGGTGGCCGAGTGGTCGAAGGCGCTCGCCTGGAAAGTGAGTATACGTCAAAAGCGTATCGAGGGTTCGAATCCCTCCCGCTCCGCCACTTCATACGATGGGATGCCGACCCTCGAATGACCTCGTGGCATCGTTTATCTGACCCGACGTAGCGCGGCGAGACGTGACAGGTTAGCCGTAAGGCACTAGCGCGATTGTGTTGCCCGCTCCTCGATGGTCTCGTCGAGACAATTCGATGGACAGTCAGTTCGGGGACGGGGGCTCGCAGATCACTGTGACCTTGACGATGACGATGTTCGGGTTCCCCGGCACCCTCAGCGGGCCCTGAGGACCTTCTCCACTTCGTCACAGATCTGCTGAACGGAAAAGGGCTTGGCGAGAAAATGCATGTTCGGGATATCGATCTCGCGGCGAAGCTGCTCCTCGGCATAACCCGACATGAACAGGAACGGCAGGTCCGGGCGGAGTGCCCGAATCTCACGGGCCATGGCCGGGCCATCCATCGTCGGCATCACAACGTCGGACACGACCAGATCGAACTGGCCCCGGCCGATCGCCTCGAGCCCTTCCTCGCCATCGGCCGCCGTGGTCACCTCATAGCCCTGGCGCACGAGCGCACGCTCGGCAACGGCACGAACGGTGTCCTCGTCCTCAACCAGCAGGATCCGGCCGCCGCCTGACCATTCCCGCTTCGGTTCGGGGCTTGCTAACTGGCGCGCGGGCGCTTCGCTGGCATCGGGTACATGGACCGGGAGATAGATGCTGAAGCGGGTAAACTTGCCCACCTCGCTTTCGGCAAAGATGAAACCGCCGGACTGCTTCACGATGCCGTACACGGTGGAAAGACCAAGGCCGGTGCCCTTGCCTTTCTCCTTGGTGGTGAAGAACGGCTCGAAGATCTTGCCGATCTGCGACGGCTTGATGCCGTGACCATTATCTTCGACGACAAGCGCAGTGTAATCCCCGAGCGGCAGGATCTCGCTTTTCATCGCGCGCACGTCAGCCGCCGTCACCCGCCGGGTCATCAACTTGACCACGCCACCGCCCTTGGCCCCCGTAGCGGCAAGCTTGTCATTGATGGCGTCACGCGCGTTGACGGCCAGGTTCAGCAGCACCTGTTCAAGCTGTGTGGGGTCCGCACGAACAAAGCCGAGGTCGCGATCGTGCACGACTTCAAGCGTGATCTTCTCGCCGATCAACCGTTTGAGAAGAGCGGAAACCTCGGCGACCACGTCGGGCAACTGCAGCACCTGCGGCCGCAATGTCTGCTGGCGTGAGAACGCAAGAAGCTGCCGCGTGAGCGAGGCCGCACGGTTCGAGTTGGCCTTGATCTGCTGGATATCGTCGTAATCGCTGTCGCCGGGCGTGTGGCGCATCAGCATCAGATCGCAGTAGCCGATGATGGCGGTAAGCACGTTGTTGAAATCGTGCGCAACGCCACCGGCAAGCTGGCCAACGGCCTGCATCTTCGTCGCCTGCGCGATCTCACGCTTGAGCCGGGTTTCTTCCGAGGAATCCTTGAGGCTGAGAAGGACGGCCCCTTCCCCAAGCCCGCGCACACCCGCAAGGCTGAGCGAGACCGGCTCGTCCGGTGCGGCACGCAAGCGCACGGCCACGTCGCCTGCGGTTGCCTGCCCTTGCGCATAGCGGCGCACGGCATCGACCAGCGCGCCCTTGTCTTCCCGGATGACAAGGTCCGACGGATATGGCGGAGGGATCGTGTCGTCATGCCCGGCAGCGCGCAGGAATGCGGCATTGGCGAAGAGGAAGCGCCCGTCACGGTCGGTCATCGCCAGACCGAGCGGCAGGCGAGCAAGCAACGCCTCGATCTGCGGCAGGCCCGCCGTGACATCGCCGATGCCCTGCCCGAAACCGCCATTGTCAATGAGCAGGAACAATGAGGTTGTGCGCGATGGATCGGTGTTGGCGACGCCATCGGGGTCGGCCACCGGCACGTGGACGAGCTTGACCGGGGTGCCCTTGCCGCCCTCGCGGGCGTAGTAGATGCGGTCGCTTTCGTCGCTGGCGAGGAACGAGACGAAATCGGCGCCTGCCATCTGGGCACTGACCGAACCGGTCGCGCGCTGGGCGAAGGCTGCGTTGGCCGCGAGGATCACGCCTTCGGGCGAGACCACGGCCGCCTGCAGCCCCTCGCGGGCGAGAGCGCGGCCGACCTTGCCGGCGATGTGCCCCGCCATGTCTGCCACAAGATCCTGCGTGACGACCGGCACGAAGCGCCAGACGAGGTAGTCCTCGCCCCGGCCGACGCGCTGAATCTCTGCCGTCCACGTGCCTTGGCTTGACGCAACGCCGTCGGCCTTTGCAGAGCCATCTCGCCACGCAGCTCGCGTTGCAGCTTCGAGCAGCTCGACCGAGCCGCGCTCGACCGGAAGACGTGGCGGTGCGGCGGTGATACCGAACCAGGCCCCCATCAGGCCATTGGCGCAGACCAGCCGCCCTGCCCTGTCGGTGATGGCGATGCCCACATCGTCGCGCGCGATCGCGGCATTGGTGACCGTCCAATCCGGAACGGCGAAATCCTCGGTAACTGCATCCTGGCGGGGGCGAAGCAAAACGCGCAAGGCTGCGCCGATGACAGTGACCCCTCCTGCAAACCCGGCGGCGAGCAGCGGTTGGCCGGAGATCCCCCAAAGCGCTGCAGCGCTTACCGCAACCGCGCCTGATAGCATGAGCCAATCGCGCAAGGGTACGGTCGGCGTGACCACAGCCGCCCCTTCGCTGGCCACGTTCGCCATCAGTCGGGAAAGTCCCGCGCGGCGGCCCGCATGTTGCGCACCTTGCGCTTGTGCGCGGTCCACCAGCGCCAACCGAACGCTGCAAGGACATAGCCGATTGCGGCCGAAACGACCGAAATCAGGAAAAGCCCGATGACAAGGGACGGCGCCGCATCCGATCCAAGCCAGACGAGCCATTCGCCGATGCCCGCGCCTTTGGTAACCATGGCCTGCACGGTGGAGAAGTCCGCGTGGAAACCGAAGCTGTTGCCCACGGCAATGGCGCCTGGAAGGAACACGAACAGCGTTGTCGGCGGGATCGAGATGAAGGTCATCAGCACGGCAAGCGGGATGTTGCCCCGGCACGGCACGCACATCAAGGCCGCACCGATGATCTGGATGCCGGGAATCAGCGCGAAGATGCCTATGAAAAGTCCGGCGGCGACTCCGCGTGGCACCGAACGGCGCGTGAAGCGCCACAGTTCATGCCGGGCGGCAAGCGGGCGCGCGAAGCGGTTCTGCTCCATCTGCTCGCGCGTTGGCATGTTGGCCCGCGCCCAGTTGACGATCCGCTCGAACATTGCGCGTCTGTTGTATCCGTTTCCCGTCCGCCCCGCCACGGGCCCGTTTGTTCGCTTAGACCGGATTTCCTTGCCGGTCGGTGAAGTGCCTCACCCCGGATCGACCTAGCCGTGGTCCTTCATGATCCGCGCCTTGTCACGCTTCCAGTCGCGGTCCTTCATCGTGGCGCGCTTGTCGGCGACGTTCTTGCCCTTGCACAGTGCTAGTTCGACCTTCGCGCGGCCACGGCTGTTGAAATAGATCGACAACGGAACCAGCGTCATGCCCTTGCGCTCGACGGCGCCGGTAAACTTGGCGATCTGCCGTTCCTTCAGCAGCAACTTGCGCGGGCGCTTGGGCACGTGGTTGAAGCGGTTGCCGTGGCTGAACTCGGGCACGTTGGAGTTGACCAGCCAGACCTCGCCGCCCTTCACCTCGGCATAGCTTTCGGCAATCGAGCCCTCACCGAAGCGGAGGGATTTGACCTCGGTCCCGGTCAGCACGATGCCGGCCTCGTACTTCTCCTCGATGAAGTATTCGAAGCGGGCGCGCCGGTTTTCGGCGACGATCTTCTTCTTGTCGAATTCGGGATGTACGGGACGTGCCATGATGCGGCTGCATGTAGGCGCTGACCCGACAAAGCGGAAGGGGAACTTCGCACTTTGTCGGGCAGCAGTTTTCCGGACGCGACGCGTCAGATCAGGCCGGCATGCTCCAGCGCTGCGTCGACCTTGGCACGGGCGTCCGCGCTGGCAGGAACGAGCGGCAGGCGCAGCTCCTCGTTGATGCCCTCGAACACGCGGGAAAGTGCGTACTTGAGCGGCGCTGGCGATGCGTCGGAGAACATCGCGTAGTGCAGCGGATAGAGCTTGTCGTTGAGCTCGCGCGCCTTTTCGAGATCGTTGGCGGCACAAGCGGCCTGGAACTCGGCGCAGAGCTTCGGCGCGACGTTGGCGGTGACCGAGATGCAGCCCACGGCACCGGCAGCGTTGGCCGGAAGCGCCAGTTCGTCGTCGCCTGAAAGCTGGCAGAAGTGCTTGCCGATGCCCATGCGGTGGTCGGTCACGCGCGAAAGGTCGCCGCTGGCGTCCTTGATCGCCACGATCTTGTCGGGATAGCGCTTCGCCAGTTCGCAGACTGTTTCGGGCAGGATGTCGGTCACCGTACGGCCGGGCACGTTGTAAAGCACGATAGGCAGGTCGTTGTGCTCTGCAAGATAGCTGAAGTGGGCAATGATGCCCGCCTGGCTGGGCCGGTTGTAATAAGGCGCGACGCAAAGCGCCGCCTGGGCACCGCACTTCTTCGAGAAGTTCATGTGCAGCAGCGCGTTCATGGTGTCGTTGCTGCCGCAGCCTGCGATGACCGGTACGCGGCCCGCTGCCTGTTCGACGCAGACTTCGATGACGCGGTGGTGTTCGGCATTGGACAGGGTCGATGCCTCGCCGGTGGTGCCGCAGGGGACCAACGCCGACGATCCGTTCTCGATCTGCCAGTCGACGAGGCGGCGAAACGCTTTCTCGTCAAACGCTCCATCGCGAAATGGAGTCACTAGGGCCGGAATCGAGCCGGAAAACATGGACAATACCCCTCAATTTACCCCATGATGCAGTTCGGTTCATCGTGATCCGAACCCGCTGGGGGCCTGTTCAGCGCGTGATAAGGAGCCGCTCCATAGTATGTCCGGCATGGACGTGAAAGCCTTGATGTTGCGCTGGGGATTTGCCGGGGTTCTGCTCCAGACGGTGGTCGCCTCGAGCGCAGTGCACGCGAGCGGCGCCGACGGTGCCGATGGATCCGACTGGGACCGCGCCCGCGCTAGTCTCACCGCCAGTCAGGGTGGGCCGATGATGGCTGCTGTGGAACGATGGAAGCTGCTGTCCAGTTCCAACCGCTTCGGCTTTTCCGATTACTCGAATTTCGTGCTGTCGTATCCCGGCTTTCCCGACGAGGAGAAGCTGCGGCGCTATGCCGAGCTTTCGCTGGAACGCGATTTTGCCGAGCCTTCGCGGCTGGTTGCCTATTTCAGCCAGAAGCCGCCGCTGACCAACCTTGGCCGCGCCCAATATGCGCTGGCGTTAACGCAGCTCGGTCGGCCCGAAGCGCGGGAAGCCGCGCGGGCGGCTTGGCGCGGTGGGGCGATGACCGATGCGGCCGAGGCCGCTCTGCTCGCCGCATGGGGCACCAGCTTCACGCCCGACGATCACGATGCGCGGATGGATGCGTTGCTGTGGTCTGGATCGACTGATCAGGCGGCACGGCAGATCGTCTGGGTCAGCCCTGCGCGCAAGGGCATCGACGGGGCGCGACTGGCGGCAATGCAGGGGGGCGATCCCTATGGCATTCTGGCGGGCGTTCCGGCGCAGCAGTTCAACGCCGATCCCGGTTTCATCTTCCAGCGCGTGCGCCAGTTGCGCAAGTCTGGCCAGGGCGCAGCGGCGCGCGATCTGCTCGCCAACCGCCCGTTGCTGGCCCGGCTACCGCTCGACCGCGAAAAGTGGGTCGAGGAACTGCTGGTCAATGCACGGGGTGCGGCGACGTCGGGCGATGCCCGTTCGGCGATGCGGATCGCGGCGGGGATTGATGACGCCTTTGCTCCCGGCGAGGATGTCAGCCAGCTGAACTATGGGTTGCGTGACGATTACACCTCGCTGATGTGGCTGGGCGGAACGCAGGGATACTTCAACACCGGCGATTATGCCGGGGCAGCGCCGCTGTTCTGGCGCTATGGCGCGGCGGCGCGGACACCGGGGACACGCTCGAAGGGCTTCTACTGGGCCGGAAAGGCAGCGGCGCGCGCCGGGCAGCAAGCCGAGGCGCGGCGCTACTTCGAGATGGCGGCGCAATATGGCGACCAGTTCTACGGGTTGCTGGCGCTGGAGCGGCTGGGCCGTCCGGTGCCGCAGTTCGCGAAGGATTCGGACGTCCAGCCCTCGCCCGACGAGCGCAGCCGGTTCTATAGCCAGCCGCTGACGCTCGCTGTGCGCGAGGTCGCCCGCAATGGCGACTGGAAGACGACCGTGCGCTTCTTCAAGGAAGTGGCCGAGCAGCAGCAGAGCGAAGCACAGCACATGATGGTGGCGAACCTGGCGCGCGAGCTGGGGCGGCGCGACCTTGGCGTGATCGTCGGGCAGGCAGCGGCGGCGCGCGGCTACCTCGATTTCCAGCACATCGCCTTCCCCCTGATCCCGGTGCCGCCGGGCTATGAGAGCAAGTGGACCGGCATTCACGCGATCAGCCGCCAGGAAAGCCAGTTCGCGCAGAACGCGGTCAGCCATGCCGGCGCGCGGGGTTTGATGCAGCTGATGCCGGGCACGGCGAACGAGCAGGCGGGCAAGCTGGGCCTTTCGTACAACGCCTCGTCGCTGACGCAGGATGCGGGGTACAACATCCAGTTGGGGTCAGGCTATTTCCAGCGCATGCTCGATTACTACGGCGGCTCGTGGCCGCTGGCGGTGGCGGCCTACAACGCTGGCCCCGGCAACGTGAACAAGTTCCTGCGCGCCAATGGCGACCCCCGCAACGGCGGGATCGACTGGGTGGAATGGATCGAGAAGATCCCCCTCTCCGAAACCCGCAACTACGTCCAGCGCGTGCTGGAAAACGCGGTGGTCTATGAGGCGATGAACCCGCAATATGCGAGCTATCGGGGAAGCAATCCGATGAGCTACTTTATCGGGAAGCGGGAGCCGGGGTGAGTGCGACCTAACCCACCGTCACGTAGCGCTATTACGCAACCATTTGGCTTGGCATCCGCCCTGACGGAGATTTTCAGCGACTTCTGGGATGACGAAACTCAAGAGAACTATCTCGATGGAGATTGCACACTCCACACGGTTATGTTTGAATTTTCATCTTACTTTGTTGCGGCTTCCGCCAATCCTGCACAGCTTCAATGGCTTGCGCGGTTGATCGAGGAATGCATCGCTATCGATGACAGTCTCGAGAACGCCATTGGCACGTGCTTTCTGGAACACCTCCCCGCGATCGATCGTGAAGGGCATTTGACAAGACACTTTTCACCGGCAGTGAAGCATTACATCCGCAACAGGTGCTAAATTCTAGACAAATACCCAACTCATCGTCACCCCGGACTTAATCCGGGGTCCCGCTTTCTTCTGGCGAGCGCGTGAAAAAAGAAGCGGGATCCCGGGTCAAGCCCGGGATGACGGATAGAGGAGGCGGAAGTTTGCGGCAAACTCGACACTTGCCCTGCCGTTCCGCCCAACCCTAAAGCCATCTCATGAAACCTGACGGTCATCCCATTACCCCCGCCGGATTTGCCGCCCTGCGCGCGCGTTACGATCATCTGCTCGGCACCGAGCGTCCGGCCATTGTCGAGATCGTAAGCTGGGCAGCGGGGAATGGCGACCGGTCGGAGAACGGCGATTATCTCTATGGGCGCAAGCGGATGCGGGAGATTGATCGGGAGTTGGCGTTTCTGGCGCGGCGGATGAAGGGGGCGCGGGTGGTCGATCCGGCGCGGCAGGAGGATCGGACGCGGGTGCTGTTCGGGGCCTGTGTCGAGATTGCCGACGAGGATGACAACCGCAAGGTGCTGACGCTGGTCGGCGATGACGAGCAGGATGCCTCGAAGGGGCTGATCGGGTGGAGCGCACCGATTGCCAAGGCCCTTCGCGGTGCGCGGGTTGGCGATTTGCGTGTGGTGCGGTTGCCTTCGGGCGAGAAGGAATGGGAAATCATGAGCGTTTCCTATCCCGACGCCTAGCGCTATGAGCGTTCCCATGAAACGGGGTCGCTTCTACATCATGCGCCATGGCGAGACGGTCTATAATGCGACGCGTCGGCTGCAGGCGAACCACATCCACACGCCGCTTACGCGGCAGGGCTTCGAGCAGGCGGTGGCGATGGGCTGCGCGCTGCGGGCCGAACTGGGCGAGCGACCACAAGTGACGCTGCATATCTCCGACACCGGGCGCGCCTTGCAGACGGCGGCGCTGATTGCCGAGGAACTGGGGCTAGACTGGTTCGCCGGGCAGCGGACGATGGATCTCAAGGAGATCGACATGGGATCGTGGTGCGGCCGATCCTACAGTGATGTCGAGGACGAGGTCGGCCCGATCGTGATCGAAGACCACCTGCTGCGTCCGGCGCCCGATGGCGAGGACTACCCGATGATTGCGGCGCGGCTGAACCGCTGGCTCGAGGGGTTGACCGACGAGAGCGGCGATCACATCGTCGTGATGCACGGCATCTCCAGCCGCGTGCTGCGCGGGATCATGGCGGGCTCTCCGGTGCATCCCCTTCACGGCGCACCAATTGCGCCGTCGCTCGTGCAAGGTTCAATTGCGCTGATCCAGGACGGCGAAGAATCGGTCCTGTTCGGCTCGGAACGCGGGATCGAGCACGCCTGATGGGCGATGTCGTCAACCTCCGAGCAGTGCGCAAGGCCAAGGCGCGGGTTTCGCGCGAAGTTGAGGCGCAGGCCAACCGGGCCAAGTTCGGGCGGACCAAGGGCGAAAAGCTGCGCGAGGCGCAAGAAGCGGAACGAGCAGCAAGACTGCTCGATGGCGCGAAACGGGAGGAGCCGTGAGGCGGCTGCTGGTTCTGGCAGCACTGGTGCTTGGCGGGACGGCCGTCGCGCGCGACAGCTTGGGCGTCTTCGGCACCTGGGGCGCGTTTCGCGATCCGGGTGTACCGCGCTGTTATGCGATTGCCATGGCGGAGAAGGTCAACGGGCGGGAGCAGACTTTCCAGCCCTACTTCACCGTGGGATACTGGCCCAAGCGCGGCATTCGCGGTGCGGTACATTTGCGCCTTGCAAGGCGCCTGGCGCCGGGGTCGTCGGTCAACGTCTCGTTTCCCGAAGCGAACTTCACGCTGCAGGCGGGACAGGCCGATGCCTGGCCGATGGACCAGCGCGCCAACGCAGGGATTGTAGCCGCCTTGCGCAGCGCGCCGCGCGTGGTGGTGACAGCGCAAGGGGCAGACGGACGGAAGTTCCGCGATGTATACACGCTTGGCGGTGCAGCCTCTGCCATGGATGCCGCGGCGTTGGGGTGTGCCGGATAGGAAAAGGGCGAGCCTTGGCGGCCCGCCCTTCCCTTTGTCTTCAAGCTTGACGCTTAGAAGCGGATGCCGACGCCAGCAGTCACCGAGTGACGGTCGGTGTCGATGTTGAAGCGGCTCGAGTCTGGCGTGTCGCCGTTGAAGTCGAATTCGCCTTCGCTGTAGTTGGCGTACTTGTATTCGAGCTTCACGAAGGCGTTGGTGCCGATGTTCTGCTCGACGCCCGCGCCGACGCGATAGCCGTCGGTGTCAAGGCGCTGGCGCAGATTGGTCGTGCCGTTCGTACCCTGCAGGTTGTAGCGGGCGTTGCTGTAACCACCCTTGACGTAGACCATGGTGCTCGGGCTCATGGCGTAACCAAGACGGGCACCGACATAGTACTGGCGACCGGCTTCTACGCGGCCAAGATTGAACACGTTCGGCTGGTCGTTGTTGTTGTCCCAGCTGGCGCTGCTGTCGGTGATTTCGGCTTCGGCGCCGGCAACCAGGTTGGTGCCAAGCGGGATATCGTAACCGATGGCGGCACCGTATTCGACGCCGTCGATCGACTGCTTCAGATCACGGTCGCCGTCGACGTCTTCGCTGCTGCCGGAGCGGTTGTGGTCGTAGCCGACGAGAGCTTCAGCGCGAAAGCCGCTGAAGCTCTCGGCAGGGGTAGCGTCCTGCGCGTACGCAGGGGCGGCGGCGATGGCGGTGCCGGCGGCGAGAATTGCGCAGATCTTCTTCATGTCTCACTCCATTCGAAAACTTCCTGCCGGTCCTGTTGTCGTTGCGACCCGACAGTGACCGGTGGAATGAGCGGAACTGCATCCGGTTTCCTGAACCTCACACAACAGGAAACCGTGACATTTCAGCCACATAAAATGCGATGAAGTGCAGCACACGGGCGATGAAATACTGGAACACCGACGCCCCCAAGGCGTTCGCGCGAGCCTCGGTTTGCGCCCGGGGCCTCGAATCACTATATGCGCGCGATGCAGAGCCAGATCGATCCCAGCCCCTCGCTTCCCGCCAACATGCCCATTGCTGGGCACGTTGATCCCGTTCCGGTGCCGCGCGACGTGACGCCGCGCGAGGATGGACGGGTGGACCTCATCGGCCTGCCGAAGAAGCAGATCGCCTCGCTATTCGAAGCCGCGGGTCTTGATGCCAAGGCGGCCAAGCTGCGCGCGAAGCAGGTGTTTCACTGGCTTTATCATCGCGGCGTGACCGACTTCGAAGCGATGACCGACATCGCCAAGACGATGCGTCCATGGCTGGCGGAGCGCTTCGTCATCGGCCGCCCCGACATTGTCGAGGCGCAGGTTTCGACCGATGGCACGCGCAAGTGGCTGCTGCGCACGGCAGACAAGCACGATTTCGAGATGGTGTTCATCCCCGATGCGGATCGCGGCACGCTTTGCGTTTCGAGCCAGGTCGGCTGCACGCTCAATTGCCGCTTCTGCCACACTGGCACGATGCGCCTGGTGCGCAACCTGACACCGGGCGAGATCGTCGGCCAGGTCATGCTCGCGCGCGATGCGCTGGGCGAATGGCCCAAGGCTGGCGGTACGATGGCCGGGCTCGACTTCGACGATGAAGACGAGGAAGCTGCCAGCGCCTACACCCCCGATGGTCGCCTGCTGACGAACATCGTGATGATGGGCATGGGCGAGCCGCTCTACAATTTCGACAATGTGCGCGATGCGCTCAAGCTGGTCATGGACGGTGACGGGCTTGCCCTGTCGAAGCGTCGCATCACGCTCTCGACCAGCGGCGTCGTGCCGATGATGGAGCGCTGCGGCGAGGAGATCGGGGTGAACCTCGCGGTCTCTCTCCACGCGGTGACCAAGGACGTGCGCGACGAGATCGTGCCGATCAACCGCAAGTACGGCATCGACGAACTGCTGCAGGCCTGCTCCGACTATCCCGGCGCTTCGAACGCCCGCCGCATCACGTTCGAGTACGTGATGCTGAAGGACAAGAACGACAGCGACGACGACGCGCGCGAGCTGGTGCGCCTGATCCGTCAGTACAAGTTGCCGGCCAAGGTCAACCTGATCCCGTTCAACCCCTGGCCCGGCGCACCCTACGAGTGCTCCAGCCCGGAGCGGATCAAAAGCTTCGCGAACATCGTGTTCGAAGCAGGGATCAGCGCACCGGTGCGCACGCCACGCGGGCGCGACATCGACGCAGCTTGCGGGCAGTTGAAGACGGCAGCGGAGAAGAAGAGCCGCGCCGAACTCGACCGTCTTGCTGAAGAGAAGATGGCCGCGCTCGGCTGAGCAGTCATCCCACCTTGCGCTGAACGACCGGTTCGGGCTCGTTTCTGACCGGCGGAATGCCCGATACGGCAGCGATGCGCCCGCCCTCGTCGAGCCGCAGCGGCATGGAGAATTCCACGCCCATGCGGTCATCGCTTGACCAGCGGCAGGTTGCCGTAACCACGTGGTTCTCTGCCAACAGCACCCGGAAGATCGTTCCCGGAGGCACGTTCCACAAGCCTTCGATCAGCGCCCCGGTCTGGCTGATATTGCGGACCATCGCGTTGTAGCGATGGCCGCCGTGATCGAGCACGACCTTGCGCAGCATGGACTGGCGCGCGGCGCGCGCGGAACGTGGCCCTTGCGCGATAGCCATGAGGCCGGTCGAAAGACGGGCAGCGGCGTTCATCGCCGACAGCGGACGCTCGTAGATATAGCCCTGCACGTGGCTGCAGCCGAGCATGCGGACCAGATCCAGTTCGTCCAGCGTCTCGACACCTTCGGCCGTCGTTTCCATGCCCAGTGCCTCGGCAAGGCTGACGATCGAGGCGATGATCGCGCCGTTGCGGCTGCCGGGTTGCGTCGCGCCGCGCACGAAGCTCTGGTCGATCTTGATCTTGTCGAACGGCGCAGACCGCAAGTAGCCGAGCGAGGAATAGCCTGTGCCGAAATCGTCCAGCGCCAGGCGCACGCCGATGGCTTTCAACGACTTGAACATCTGGTCGGTGCCCTCGTCGTCATTGAGGAACACGCTTTCGGTGATCTCCAGTTCGAGGCGTTCTGCTGCCACCTGCGAACTTGCCAGCGCGTTGGTGACGATCACTGGAAGCGACGGATTGGCGAACTGTAGCGGTGACACGTTTACCGCCACGCGCACGTTATCGGGCCAGCGCGCCAAGTCCTGACAAGCGGTGCGCAGCGCCCACTCGCCAATCGGCGCAATCAGACCGGTATCTTCTGCGATGGGTATGAACCGGCTCGGGCTGATCCAGCCGTGCTCGGGGTGGTTCCAGCGCAGCAGCGCCTCGAATCCGGTAATCTTCTCGGTCGCTGTCTGCACGACTGGCTGATAGTAAAGCTCAAGACCACCATTCGAGACCGCATCGCACAGGTCTTCTTCCATCTGGCGGCGCTCTTCGGCATCGCTGTGCAGGTCCGGAGCATAGAAGTGGAAGCGTCCGCGTCCGCCATCCTTGGCTGCATAAAGCGCCAGGTCGGCATTGCGGATCAGCGCCTCGCTGGTCACGCCATCGTCCGGCGCCAGCGCGATGCCGACCGAGGCGCCGATCATCACGCGGCTGCCCTCGATTGAGTACGGTTGCGACAGGCTCTCGATGATGCGCTGGGCCAGATGGCCAAGTTGCTCGCGCTCGATCTTGCCAGGCAAAATCACCTGGAATTCATCGCCACCGAGGCGGCCGACACGGCCCATCTTGCCCACGACCCGCTCCAGACGCTGCGCGACCTGCTTGAGCAGCGCGTCGCCGGCGGGATGGCCTAGCGTATCGTTCACCTGCTTGAAGCGATCGAGGTCGAGCAGGAAGACCGTGCAGGCGCGTTGATGCAGTTGCGGAGCGAGAAGGATCTTCTCCAGCGTCTGCGACATGCGGAAGCGGTTGGACAGGCCTGTCAGCGAATCAAAGTGCGCCAACCGCGAAGCATGCTCCTGCGAACGGCGTTTTTCGGTAAGATCCGTGCCCGAGCCGCGGAAACCGGTGAAGTTGTTGAACGTGTCGTAGGTCGGCCGGCCGGTGATCGACCACCAGCGTTCCTCTTCCGCTGTCGCTGCCCGCACCGCAAGTTCGCCGAAGCTGGATCGCGCGGAGAGGTGAAAGGCCAGCGTACGTTCGCCTTCGCCCGATTGCTCGGACAGGTTGAACAGCTCGGCAAAGGGACGGCCGATCAGATCGTCGACCTTGCGACCGAGAATCTCGGCAACGGGTGTGGAAAGATATGTCAGCTGACCACGACGATCAGTTTCCCAGAACCAGCCCTGCCCCGTCTCTTCATAATCGGAAAGAATTTCCTGTGCGCGGGTGGAAGCGCGCTGGTCGTTCTCCAGCTTCTCGCGAAGCAGCAGGTCGATCTTGCGCTGGCGCAGGTAGGCTGCGACGGCAATCGCAACACCTACCAGCAAAGAGAAGTAGCCGCCGAACGTGCTGGCTACGCAGGTGACACCCGACCACACGGAGATCTGAGCCGCCAGTACGCCCACCAACCGGCCCGAGAGCACCACTGTCGCCAGCAACGAAACAGTTGCCACTGCGACGAGGCAGTAGAACCAATCGATCTGACCCGAAGTGCCCCAGACGCCCATGGCAGAGCCAAACAGAAACATGGGCAAGGCAACTGCCACGCCCATCAGCGCCATCCGCTGCCCGGTCTCCATCTCGCTTTGCGCTTCACGGCGCACCGCGAGCTTCGAAAGGTGCGCCGCAATAGCGGCGACAACCGCCAAGAGTGCTGCAAGCGGGTTCGGGATTACCAGGTTGAAACCGGCAACCAGCAGCGGAAGCACCAGCATGACATAGGCCATTTGCGGCCATTCGGGCGCTATCAGGCGGTTCGCCGAATCGCTGCCAAACAGAAAACTGGCCCCTGCTTCGGGCGCTGCCGGGACGACAGGACGCTCCCGCCGGCGCGTACGCGCGAAGTCGCGCGTGGCAGTTTGCCTGTTTGGTTGAGTTTCAGCGTCTCCCGGCATGCCGCGTGTTTGCACGACGGTGCTTTGAGAAAGCGTTAAGCGATCCGCATTCGTGTACTTTTGCTGCGAGTGCGAAGGTGCTAGTCAGCGGCTGTAGCGTGGGGTCATAGTGAACAGTACACCGAAACAATCAAAGATCGGCGTTGCCGGACGTCGTCTCAACATTGCGCGCTGGCACGAAGGGGCCGGAAGAGGCCAATATCGCCCTCTGCTCATGCTCAACGGTATCGGCATGAACCTCGAACTGCTTGCCCCCGTCGCCCGGGCGCTGCCAGAGCGCGAGGTGATCTGCTTCGACATGCCGGGCATCGGTGGCTCGCCCGATCCAGTACTGCCCTATACGATTCCGAGCATGGCGCTGACCACGGCGTCGCTGCTCGATCTTCTGGGCATCGAACAGGTCGATATCCTCGGGATCAGTTGGGGCGGCGCGCTGACCCAGCAATTCGCCTTCCAGCACCGCGCACGGACCGGGCGGATCGTTCTTGCGGCCACGGCATCCGGCGGCGCGACCATGGTGCCCGGCAATAGCTCCATGCTCGCCCACCTGTCCGATCCACGTGAGTACACGGTAGAGCGGACACTGCGCCGAAACCTCGCCTCGATCTATAATGGTGGGGGCAGCGGAAAGGTCTCGCTCAATGCGGCCAAGGCGCCCTCGCCGCTTGGCTTCTCATATCAGATGATGGCGTTTGCGACATGGAGCAGCGTGCCGTTCCTGCCGCTTCTGTCCATGCCGGTGATGATCATGGCCGACGAGGAGGACCAGCTGGTTCCGGCCTCTAATGCCCATTTCCTTCACAATGCCATTACCCACAGCCGGATCGAGATGTTCCACGGCGGTGGTCACCTGTTCATGCTGTCCCAGCGTGACCGCTTCATCGAAAAGCTGCGCGCCTTCCTGGACGAGGATATCCACCGCGGCTGATCGTGAACCTCGCTGGCCCGCTTTCCTTTTGCTGTCTTGACGATAGCATCGAAGAAAGACTCGAAAGGCTGAGGAGAGGCCATGCGGCATATCGCGATCGTCGGTTCGGGACCGGCCGGGTACTACACCGCGGAAGCCGCGCAAAAGCAGTGGGGCGATGACGTCCGCATCGACATCTTCGACATGCTGCCGGTGCCCTACGGCCTCATTCGCTTCGGGGTCGCGCCGGATCACCAGTCGATCAAGGGCGTAACCCGGCGCTATGAACAGACCGCGCTTGCCGACAACGTGCGCTTCGTCGGCAACGTCAAGGTTGGCCAGGACGTCTCGATTGCGGAACTGCAGGGCCTGTACGACGCGGTCGTGCTTGCCACTGGCGCGCCACGTGACAAGGACATCGGCGTTCCGGGCGATCATCTGAAAAACGTCTTCGGCAGCGCGGCCTTTGTCGGATGGTACAATGGCCACCCCGAATTCGCCGCGCTCGATCCTGATTTGTCCGGCCACACCGCCGTAGTCATCGGCATGGGCAACGTCGCACTCGACGTGACGCGCATCCTTTCCAAGACGCGCGAGGAGTTTGCCGGAAGCGACATCGTGGCGCACGCGCTTGAACGGCTGATGGCCTCGAAGATCAAGCGGATCGTCATCCTCGGGCGGCGCGGACCTCACCAAATCATGATGACACCCAAGGAACTGGGTGAGCTTGGCCACCTTTCCCGCACCGCCCCGTGGGTGGATCCGCGCGACTTGCCCGAAGAAGTGGAAGACGCGCTGCTTGAACCGGGCATCCGCAAGTCCGTGACACATTTGCGCTCTTTCGCGGCCATCCCGGAAAGCCATCGCGCCGACCTGCCGCTGGAGGTGGAATTCGATTTCTTCGCCTCGCCCCGGGGGCTGATGGGCGAAGGCCAGGTGCAGGCGATTTCCGTTGAGCACACGCGTATCGAGGCGGGCCGCGCGGTCGGCACAGGCGAGTTCTACGAAATTCCGGCGAACCTGGTGATCTCGTGCATCGGATACCAGACTTCGCCGATCGAAGGCGTGCCCTTCGATGATCGCGCCGGCCGCTTTGCCAATGACGAAGGGCGCATCCTCCCCGGCCTTTATTGCGTGGGCTGGGCGCGGCGGGGGCCTTCGGGCACGATCGGCACCAACCGTCCGGATGGCTTCGGCATCGTCGAAATGATCGCTGAGGACTTTCCCCAGAGCCAACGCAAGACCGGGCGCGTTGGCTTCGATGCCCTCGCAGCTGCCCGCAAGCTGGACGTGGTCAGCTTCGACGACTGGAAGAAGATCGAGGAAGCCGAAACGTTGCGCGCACGGGACGATGCTCCGCGCGAGAAATTCGTGGACGTCGAAGAGATGATTAGGGCCAGCGGCCATGATTGATGCAACGCCCTGCCCGGACAGTTGACCGTCGGGCAAACCTCTGACTTAATCGCCCGGTTAACGCGACAGGCGACCAGCTTGAGTCGGCCTGCGCGGGGAGAAGGAGCCAGCTTATGCCAGCCTATGACCTGATCATCCGCAATGGGACGATCGTCGACGGAACCGGCGCGCCGCGCTTTACCGGCGACGTTGCCGTGAAGAATGGCCTCATTGCCGCCGTCGGCACTGTGCGCGGCGATGCTGCCGAGGAGATCGATGCCACCGGCCGTGTCGTTGCGCCGGGGTGGGTGGACGTACACACGCACTACGATGGTCAGGCGACTTGGGACGCCGAAATGGCGCCTTCTTCCTGGCATGGTGTGACCACCGTGGTCATGGGCAACTGCGGCGTCGGCTTCGCCCCCGCCGCGCCTGATCGCCACGATTGGCTGATCGGCCTGATGGAAGGCGTGGAAGACATTCCGGGCACTGCGCTGGCCGAGGGCATGACCTGGGACTGGGAGACTTTCCCCGAGTACCTCGATGCGCTGGAGAAGATGCCGCGCGCGGTCGATATCGGCACGCACGTGCCGCACGGGGCGGTACGCGCATATGTGCTGGGTGATCGCGAGAAACCGGGTGCAATCCCGACCGAGGACGACATCCGCAAGATGGCAGAGATCGTCGAGGAAGGTGTCCGTGCCGGCGCGCTCGGCTTTTCGACCAGCCGCACGGTGATCCACAAGTCGGTCGACGGTGAAGTGGTCCCCGGCACCACGGCCACGGCGGAAGAGCTGATCGAGATCGGGCGCGCGATGGGCCGTGTTGGCCATGGCGTGTTCGAAATGGCTTCCGACATGCGCCGCGAATGGGATGAATTCGGCTGGATGGGGGCGCTCAGCCGTGAGACCGGGCTGCCCGTCACCTATGCGGCGCTGCAGTCCATCGCCAAGGAAATGCCGCTCGAGGAACAGATTGCGGAAATGCGCCGCCAGAACGCGCAAGGGGCAAACATCGTCGCCCAGATCGCTCTGCGCGGAAACGGCGTGATCATGGCCTGGCAGGGCACGATCCACCCCTTCCGCTTCCGGCCAAGCTATGTGGCGATTGCCGACCTGCCATGGAAAGAGCAACTCGCCCACCTCAAGGACCCGGCCTTCCGCGAGAAAGTCCTGTCCGAAGCAAACGAGTACCCGGAAAGCGACATCATCGGCCTGCTGATGATGATCTCGCAAGGCTGGCACAACCAATTCATCATGGACGACGGCTTCGATTACGAGCCGCAGGCCGAAGCCAGCGTGCTCGCCCGTGCAAAGTCGGCAGGCGTTGCGCCGGACGCCTATGCTTACGACAAGCTGATGGAGAATGACGGAACCGGCTTCATCTACCTGCCGATCCTGAATTACGCCGATGGCAACCTCGATTTCCTGGAGGCATTGCAAGCATCCGAAGATACCGTGAACTCGCTCTCCGATGGCGGAGCGCATTGCGGAACGATCTGCGACGCGGCCAGTCCGACGTTCATGCTACAGCATTGGGTCCGGGATCGCCAGCGTGGCGGCAGGATCAGCCTGGAACATGCCGTGAAGCGCCAGTGCCACGACACGGCGAGGCTCTACGGGCTGGACGATCGCGGCATATTGGCACCGGGATACCTGGCCGATATCAACATCATCGACTTCGACAACATCAAGTTGCTCAAGCCTTGGTTGGCGTTTGACCTGCCTGCGGGCGGCAAGCGCCTGCTTCAGAAAGCCGAGGGGTATGACTACACCATCAAGGGCGGCAAGGTGACGTTCCGCAAGGGAGAATGGACCGGGGCGACGCCGGGCGTGCTGATCCGCGGCCCGCAGCGGGCGGATCTGCTCGAAGCGGCAGAATGACGCAAGCAGGCCCGCCCCTTCATTCGGGGGCGGGCCTGCCGGCTTTCACGTTAATTCAGGCAGCGTTGCGGAACGTTGCATTCGCAGAATGGCCGAAGTTGCCCTGAAGCCTGAATTGCGAAACCAGCGAAGACAGGCGGTTGGCCTCGCCCGCAAGGCTTCGTGCCGCTGCCGTGGCTTCCTCGACCATCGCAGCGTTTTGCTGGGTCATGGTGTCCATCTCACGCACGGTCTCGCGAACCTGGCCAATGCTGCCAGCCTGATCCTGCGCCATCGCGGCGATGCTGCTGGCAAGCTGGGCGACATGGCCGACCTGCTCCACGATAAGGGCAAAGGTATCCCCGGTCTGCCCCACAAGGCTCACCCCGCGCTCTACCTGCGTCGAACTGGCCGTTATCAGGTGCTTGATATCCCGGGCGGCGTCTGCAGTGCGCTGCGCCAGCGCGCGAACCTCGGTGGCCACGACCGCGAACCCCCGGCCAGCATCTCCGGCACGGGCCGCCTCTACGCCCGCGTTCAACGCAAGCAGGTTTGTCTGGAACGCGATGCCATCGATGACAGAAATGATCTTGCCGATCTCCTGCGCCGAATTGTGAATATCGTTCATGGCCTGGACCGCTTCGCTGACGACTTCGCCGCCGCGCATCGCCTCGCCATGCGCCTGCTGCACCGAATCGTGCATGTGCGCCGCATCGCCTGCCGTCGTATTGACGGTCGAGGCCAGCGCAGTGACCGCCGCCGATGCTTCCTCCAGGCTCGCCGCCTGCTGTTCGGTACGGCGCGCCAGATCGTCGGAAGCCTGGCGGATCTGCTTGGCCCCGACGTCAACCGAGCCGGATGTGTCGGCCACGTTGCGCAACACGCCTGAAACCTGGACCCGCATGCCGTCGAGATGCTTCTGCAGTTCCGCAAACGCTGTCGGCAAATCCGGCACCGGAGTGGCAAAATCACCTTCCGCCATCGCGCGCAAGGTTGCGCTCACTTCGTCGATGACCGCAACTCGCGCAGCTTCCTCGGCCTTGAAGTACGTCGAAAGCGCCACCTCCATGTCCAGCAGCGCCATCTTGATCATGGAACCGACAGACCTGGCCAACTGCCGCCGACGGAAGATTGCCGTGAAGCCTGCGAACATCTTGTTTACGATGTTCTCGAGCACGGAGGCATAGGCGCCAATATACCAGCCTGGCTCAAGTCCGATCCGAGCATGCACGTTGCCAATCCGCTCGGCGCTGTCGAAATAGGCTTTGTCGACAGAGCCGCCAAACATCCCGGCCCAATGCTCTATCTGCTTGTCACGAGCATGGTTCATCGCAGCGCGCGAACCGAAGAAGCGGGATGTCTCCGGGGTTGCGGAAATCTGGTCGTAAAGATTGTCCAGTGCAGGCGGTGCGTGCTTGCGCAACGCCGATGCGATCTCAGGGAAGCGGGCCAGATCCTCGCTGCCGATGTTAAAGAAAGCCAGCTTCTTGGCCACCGCCTGGGGATCGTGGGAACTCTGCATGCTCGATACTCCTGTTCGAGCACGCTATTCTACCTTGCGCTTCAAATACGGTAATTGGCACTACAGTGGCACTACGAGAGGCAAAACTTACTTTCGTTAACCCAACATCGTGTCTTGTAACGATGGTGATCAGACCGGTGCCGGCCGCCGGTCCGTGCATCGCACGGACCGTAATAGCATCAGACGCGCATCGGCATCAGCACATAAAGCGCAGGTGACTTATCATCGCGGCGGATGAGCGTCGGCGCTCCGGCATCGGCAAGGTGCAGTTCGACCGTGTCGCCGTCGATCTGGCTGAGGATGTCCTTCAGATAATTGGCGTTGAAGCCAATCTCGAAGCCGGAGGCAGCATAGCTTGCCGGGAGTTCTTCGGCAGCAGTGCCGTTGTCCGGACTGGTGACCGAAAGCGTCACGCGGTCATTCTCCAAGGCCATCTTCACGGCGCGGGTCTTCTCGGTGGCGATCGTCGCCACGCGATCGACGCCTTCGAAGAACGAGCGCGGATCAAGCTTGAGCAGCTTGTCGTTGCCGGTCGGGATGACTCGGCTATAATCCGGGAAGGTGCCGTCGATCAGCTTGCTGGTGAGCACTACGCCGTTTTCACCGCCAAGGGTGAAGCGGACCTTGCTGGCGGAAAGGTCGATCAGCACGGCCGAATCGAGCACTTCTTCCAGCAGCTTGCGCAGCTCGCCCACGCATTTGCGCGGCACGATCACGTCGGGCATGCCCTCTGCGCCTTCGGGGCGAGCGATGGTGAAGCGGGCAAGGCGGTGGCCATCGGTGGCGGCGGCCTTGAGTACGGGCTGCGCATCGTCCGAAACGTGGAGGAAGATACCGTTGAGGTAATAGCGCGTCTCTTCGGTCGAGATCGCAAAGCGGGTGCGGTCGATCAGTTCGGCCAGCGTGCGCGCGGGAACTTCGAAGCTGGTGGGCAAGTCACCCTCGACGATCACCGGGAAATCATCGCGCGGCAGCGTCGGCAGTTGGAAGCGGCTGCGGCCAGCCTTCACGATCATGCGATTGTCCGACGTCTCAAGGCTGACCTGCGAGCCATCCGGCAACTTGCGCGCGATATCGAACAGCAGGTGCGCCGAAACGGTAATGGCCCCCGGGCTTTCGACCGAGACGGCAGCCATGGTCTCGACGATCTGGAGATCGAGGTCGGTTGCCATCAGACGGACCGTGTTGTCGGGCGCGGCCTCGATCAGCACGTTGGACAGGATCGGAATCGTGTTCCGGCGCTCGACCACCGACTGGACGTGGGACAGGCAGCGCAGGAGCGTCGCGCGTTCGATCGTCGCCTTCATTCTCGTCTCGATCCCCCCGGGAGCGGCCGGATGGCCCTGCCCCGTGAATATGGCTGAACCGGGGAATCACGCTCCCCGGCGTTTGGTTCGGACTACCTGTCTTAACGCAGAGGCGGGACTCGGCAAGCACCGGCCCCGCCCTTGTCCCCTAAGTTGGGGATAAAACCGCCAGAATCAGCCTGTGGCGGGGCTCAGGAGAGCATTACGACATCATCGCCATGCCGCCATTGACGTGCAGCGTCTGGCCGGTGACGTAGCCCGCCTCCTTCGAGGCGAGATAGGCGACAGCAGCGCCGATGTCCGAACCCTCGCCCATGCGCCCCATCGGGATGCGGGCGTTGAGCGCGTCCTTCTGGCCATCGGGCAGCACATCGGTCATCGCCGTGCGGATGAAGCCGGGCGCGACGCAGTTCACGGTGACGCCGCGGCTGGCGAGTTCCTGACCCAGCGACTTGGACATGCCGACGAGTCCGGCCTTGGCCGCCGCGTAGTTGACCTGGCCGGGATTGCCGGTTGCACCGACAACGCTGGTGATGGTGACGATGCGGCCGAAGCGGGCCTTCATCATCGGCTTGGTCGCGGCGCGCATCAGGCGGAACGCGGCTTCGAGGTTGACGCGGATGACCGCGTCCCATTCCTCGTCCTTCATCCGCATGGCCAGATTGTCACGGGTGATGCCGGCGTTGTTCACCAGAATGTCGAGCTTGCCCAGCGTGTCCATCGCCGCCGGGACGAGATGCTCGACCTGCTCGGTGTTCGAAAGATCGCAGGTGATCTCGACGTGGTCATGACCGTATGTGTCGTTCAGTTCCTCGCGGAAGGCGCGCAGCTTGGCGGGATTGGTGCCCGACAGGGCGATGCGGGCACCCTGCTTTGCCAGTGCATGGCAGATCGAGGAGCCGATGCCCCCGGCAGCGCCGGTGACGAGGGCGGTCATGCCAGTGAGGTCGAAAAGACGATTTTCCATGGGCTCAGAGCTCCTTGAGGATGGCTTCGATGTCGGCCATGCCAATGACGCTGGTGACGGACACGTCGGCAACCGAGCGGTTGATCATGGGGCCGAGGACCTTGCCGCCGAGTTCGACGAACTGCTCCACACCCGCATCCTTCATCGCCATCGCGCTTTCGCGCCAGCGGACGCGGCCGGTGACCTGTTCGACCAGCAGGCGCTTCACTTCCGCAGGATCGGTCACCACTGCGGCGGTGACATTGGCGAAAAGCGCGACGCGCAGCGCAGCCGGCGGAGTCTTCTCGAACGCCTCGGCCATGGCATCCGCCGCAGGCTGCATCAGCGGGCAGTGGAACGGCGCGGACACCGGCAGCAGCACGCCGCGCTTGATGCCATGATCCTTGACCATCGCCACCGCGCGCTCAATCGCCGCCTTGTGGCCGGAAAGCACGACCTGCGTCGGATCATTGTCGTTGGCGACAGTGCAGACTTCTCCTTCGGCCGCAGCTTCGGCCAGGGCAGTCGCCTTCTCGATGTCGGCCCCCAGCAGCGCGCACATCGCGCCCTGTCCGACAGGCACCGCAGCCTGCATCGACTGGCCGCGCAGCTTCAGCAAGCGTGCGGTATCGGCAAGGCTGAACGCGCTCGCAGCGCAAAGCGCAGTATATTCGCCAAGGCTGTGCCCAGCCACGAAATCGGCCTTCTCTGCTAGCGTGATGCCCCCTTCCTTCTCGAGCACGCGCAGCACGGCGATGGCGTTGGCCATGATCGCGGGCTGGGCGTTTTCGGTAAGGGTCAGAGCGTCTTCCGGGCCTTCCTTCATGATCTGGAAAAGCTTCTGGCCAAGCGCGTCGTCAACTTCCTCGAACACTTCGCGCGCCACGGCGCTGGCTTCGGCGAGTTCGAGGCCCATGCCGACCTTCTGGCTGCCCTGCCCCGGAAAAACGAAAGCTCGCATTGCAACTCTCCTCAATCGCGCCCGAATTGGTTGCCGTCACTACTGTGGCGCGCGCCCTATTGCCGCCGTTCTCTTCAGGCAAGCCCGAACGGGACGATCTTGTTGTCGATATCGTGGCCGATGTCGGCCTGCCCGAGATAGGCGATCCCGGTGCGCGAGCACCAGTGTCGCGCCATGTCCTCGACCTCGCAACCGAAGGGGCGGTCGTTTTCAGGCACGTCGCTGACGCGGCCAAGGCGAAGCCCTGCCACGCCAACCAAGGAAAGGCTGCCGGTGACATGGAACAGCAGCCGGTCCACCGCATAGAGGTACTCGGCAACTTCCTCGACCATCACGACGTGCCCGGAAAGGTTCGGCATCAGTGGCGTTCCGCACAGCATTGCGAGCGTCATCAGGTTGAATGCGACGGAGGGCTTCCCGCCGGCAAGCGAAGGTTCAAGGCCGGCACGACCTCCGTTTAGCCAATCCAGCGTGCGCAGGACAGCAGCCTCGCCGCCCGGCCGGCGCAGATCGACCGGCATAGGTGCATGGACCTGCCGGCCAATGCCGGCGCGGTACAGCAGTCCGAGCAAAGTCCCGCCGTCCGAGTAGCCCAGATACTGCTTGTCATAGGCCGACGCGCTGAGCTCGGGCAGCGCATCCATGGCGATGCGATTGGCGCCGTAACCACCGCGCACGAACCAAACCGCCTCGAACGCGGGATCATTGGCGCATTCGACGAATGCTGCGCGCCGCAGTGCGTCCGATCCGGCGAAGTGCCCATCGCTGACAAAGCACTGTTCGTGGAAAACAAGTTCGAGTTCGGGGGATTCCGCCTCGGCCAAGGCAATCACGCGCGCGGCGTCTTCCCGTGTGAACGGCGTCGAAGGCGCGCAGATGGCGATGCGTCTGGTCACCCGCATTCCCTAGCCGGTTTCTCCGCTGCGGTAAAAGCGGCAATCGGATGGTTGTCACCAGCCGCGCGGGCGCATACCGCAAGGGCATGACCACGACCGATCCTGCAGCCCCTTCCGATCTCACCACGCGCAACTGGTTCTTTTGCGGGATCGGCGGCTCGGGGATGTTGCCGCTCGCGCTGATCCTGCGGGGAATGGGGGCCCAGGTTGCAGGGTCTGACCGCAGCCGCGATCAGGGCAGGACGCCGGAGAAGTTCGCATGGCTGGAAACGCTCGGCTTTAAGCTGTTTGCGCAGGATGGTTCAGGCCTGACCTCGGCAGGCCAAGTGCTCGTAGCCTCGGCGGCTGTCGAGGATACTGTCCCCGAAGTCGTCAAAGCCAAGGCGCTCGGCTGTGAGCGTATGAGCCGCGCAGAGTTGCTGTCGAGACTGTTCAACGCGAGTGCGCATAGCATTGCGGTGGGCGGCACCAGCGGCAAATCCACCGTGACGGGGATGATCGGATGGATCCTCACCGCCGCAGGGCGGGATCCGACGATCATGAACGGCGCGGTGATGAAGAACTTTGTTGCGGCGGATGCACCGTTCGCCTCCGCAAGAGTCGGCTCTGGCGGCATTTTTGTTTCGGAGGTTGACGAGAGCGATGGCTCCATCGCGCTCTACGAACCTTTGATTGCAGTGCTGAACAACGTCAGTCTCGATCACAAGAGCCTTGAGGAACTGCACGAGTTGTTTGGCGATTTCCTCGGCCGGGCGGCGATTGCAGTAATCAACGCCGATGACCCGGAAAGCCTTGCACTGGTACATCGCGCAAACAAGGCAGTGACGTTCGGGTTTGCAGGCAATGCGCGCATCTTCGTAGAACCAGGCACGATTGCGGAAGGGCCCACTTCAATCTCCGCGACGGTCATCGACCGCAACGACGGCGCCGCCTATCCGCTCACGCTCAAGGTGCCGGGCCGCCACAACCTTGCCAATGCGCTGGCGGCCCTTGCTGCAGCGCAGGCCGCCGGAGTACCGCTGAACGACGGTGTTCGGCACCTTGCAGGCTTTTCCGGCTTGGCCCGCCGCTTCGACATCGTCGGCACCAGCGCCGGCGGGATCACGGTCATCGACGATTTCGGTCATAACCCTGAAAAGGTCGCGGCCACTCTCGCCACCCTCAAGGCCCACCCGGGCCGGGTGATCGCGTTCTTCCAGCCGCACGGCTATGGTCCGCTGCGACAGATGGGCCACGAACTCGCAGAAGTCCTGGCGACCCGACTGTCTCCGGAAGACGTCACGATCCTGTGCGATCCTGTCTACTTCGGTGGAACGGTGGATCGCTCGGTCGGGTCAGAGCGCATCGTCGGCATGATCCGCGAGCACGGCGGGCAGGCCGAATACCTCCCCTCGCGCGATGATTGCGCCGACCGAATCGTTGTCCTTGCCCGCCCGGGCGACCGGATCGTAATCATGGGCGCGCGCGACGACACGCTTTCGCTGTTTGCGCGGGATATGCTCGCCCGATTACCCTGAGTAACAAAAGCCGGAGCAGGCCTTCCCCTGCCCCGGCTGCAGCCTCGATGCGACCCGAGGACCTGCGTCAGTCGAAGCGCTTTTCCAGCAGCACGAGGCGCGGGTCACCATCGATGGCACGGGGCACGAAGCCGCGTTCGCGCTCAAGTTCGATGGCGGCATGGTTGTCACGATCCTCGATCGAGATCACGCGCCGCAGCCCGCGCTTGCGCGCTTCTTCACCAAGCAGGTCGAGCATCGCCCAGCCGATGCCGCGACCGCGCCAGTCGTTGCGGATCGAGACGGCGATTTCCCCGGTCTCCATCTTGGCGTCGCAGGCGAGTACCGCCGAGGCTACGAGCACCCCGCTCTCATGATCAAATGCCAGGAAGCTTTCAGTGTGCCAGTGATCGCAATGGGTCAGTGGATAGAGCTGGTCGTGTCCGACATGGCGGCTTGCTGCGAGAAAACGGAAGCGGCGGTCCTCAGCGCTGACGTTTTCGAAGAAGCTTTCCAGCACCGCCTCGTCTTCGGAAAAGGCCGCACGCACATCCAGGCGCGTGCCGTCGCGCGTTGCAAAGGGACGAAGCGGGGCGAGTTCGGCAAGGCTTGCGGCGGTCATGAGGATCTCCTTGGCATCCTGTGAAGCTGATGCGTGATTAATGCCCTCAACAGTCGGAGCCTTGATCCAGCGCAAGCTGGCCTCGCGTTACACTTGCAAATCAAGCTGTGCCGCTTGCAACTGACGCACGGGTCTTGCGGCAAACACGTACCGCCCTGAAATCCTGTCCCGACGCTCCGTCCTTATCCATGTGGTTAATACCAGAGGAGGACCTGTCATGTGGCTGGATACCAGTTCCGAAGAACTCGATGTAAAGCGCCGCGCCTCACGCGTGGGAATCGAGCTTCCGGTTCGCTGCAAGCACGGCGCAACACGGTCAACGGTTATGCTTAAGGATCTCAATCCTTACGGCGCGAGGATCGAGGGACTCGAGAAGCTGCGGATCGACGAACCGCTCTACCTGATGCTGCCGGGCCTCCAGCCCAAGCTGGCGTTCGTGGTGTGGAGCCGGGATCGGGTCTCGGGGCTGGAGTTCGAACATCGCCTGCACGACGCTGTGTTCGAACGCCTGGTGAGCGAGTTTGCCATCCGCCACTATCGCGAGGGGCATTCGCCGAAGCAGGCGCCCGTCCGCCGCGCAGCCTGAAGCGTCAGTGTTTTCCGCGCGCTTTGCCGATGGCGTGGACGACAAAGGCGACGATAGCACCAAGCACCACGCCGACCAAGGCAGAAAGCACCGCGTAGGTGAGCCAGCCCAGCACTCCACCAAGTGCGCCCGTTGCATGCTCCACCCAATGCTGCGCCTCGTGTGCAAGGTGTGCCGGCCCCGAGATGCCCAGAACCTCCAGCCCATGGAGGATGATGCCGCCGCCGACCCAAAGCATCGCCGCCGTGCCGACCGTGGCCAGCACTGCCAGCAACACTGGCATCGCTCGCAGAAGAAACCCGCCGATGGCCTTGGCCGTGGCCGAGGTCCGCTTCACAAGATGCAGTCCGATATCGTCCATCTTCACGATGAAGCCGACGGTGCCATAAACCGCGATGGTGATGACCACACCGACGAGCGCCAGAATCAGCGCCTGCTGAATGATGCCCTGATCAGCCACTTCGGCCAGGGCGATCGCCATGATCTCGGCCGACAGGATCAGGTCGGTCCGCACTGCACCGGAAACCCGTTCATTCTCGAATGACGCTGCGTCAGCCGGTTGGTCTTCCAGGGTCTGGCCATGTTTCTCAGCCCCCAGCTTTTCCAGAAGCTTCTCCGCCCCCTCGAAGCAGAGGAACAGCCCCCCGGCCATCAGCAGGGGCGTGATCGCCCATGGCAGGAACGCGCTTAGCAGCAGTGCCGCAGGCAGCAGGATCACCAGCTTGTTGAACAGGCTGCCCTTGGCGATGCGCGCGATGACCGGCAGTTCGCGATCCGGGGTGAATTCGGTCACGTATGAGGGGGTCACCGCCGCGTCGTCGATCACTACGCCCGCGGCCTTGGTCCCGGCCTTAGCTGCGGCGGCACTCACATCGTCAAGCGAGGCAGCAGCGGCACGGGCGATGACGGACACGTCGTCAAGCAGGGCGACAAGGCCGGTAGGCATTCTGGTTGGGATCCTTGCAGAGGCGGAAAATCGAAAGTGCGATGTGCGGGAACGATGAGACGAGTGCAAGGGTCCCGTTCAGCGCAATTTCGTCAGGTTCTCTCGCGCGAGCCCGGCACGGCAACCTGGATGAAGCGTGGTTTGCCTTTCGGTTCGGCAGCAGCGCCCGCAGCTTGTAACGTCGATGGCGGCACCCGGTGACGTGTGCACAAGCCACCAGCGCCATCGCTGGTCAGGGGCTGTTCGAATTCGACGCCGATCACCGCCTCCTCCGAACGCACCACCATAGAGACGACCAGCTGCCCCCCGCCCAGGTCGACGACAAGGCTGGTCCCTACCGGCACGCCGAGCAAGCCGTCGATCCGCGCACCGGTACGAGAAAGGTCGCGCATGACGGCTTCGTAGCGGTGGTCCTCATGGATCACTGTCACGCGGCGGAATACCGACCTTCTCTCCGGGCGATGCCGCTTCGGACCGTTGGGCTCTAGCTTCAGATCGCCGCTCTCGAGTTTTGCCTCCACCTCGGCCAGAGGCATGGCACGGGCAAACAGGTGTCCCTGCACGAGCTTGGCCCCCCGCTTCTTCACCACGTCGAGCTGGTCGAACGCCTCGACGCCTTCAACCGTCGTCTCCATGCCGAGCGCCTCGGCCAGACCGATGATCGCGGAGATGATCTTGGCGCTGTTGTTGTCCTTAGCCGCACAAGTCTCGACAAAGCTGCGGTCGATCTTGAGCTTGTCGAACGGAGCCGAACGCAGATAGCTGAGCGAGGAGTAGCCCGTTCCGAAGTCATCGAGGGCAAGGCGCACACCCAGCCCTTTCAGCGACGCAAACACCTCGTCAACCGCTTCGCTGTCCCGCATGAACACGGTTTCGGTCAGTTCGAGCTCCAGACGCTCCGGATCGATCCCGCTCGTCGCCACTGCAGACGCCACTGCATTGACGAAACCGGACACGGCAAACTGCACGGCCGAGACGTTGACCGACAAGCGCACATTGTCCGGCCACTGGGCTGCATCGGCGCAAGCCTGCCGCAAGGCCCATTCCCCCAAGGGAACGATGAGGTTGCTCTCTTCGGCGATCGGAATGAACACCGAAGGCGCGATGGGTCCCCGTTCGGGATGATTCCAGCGCATCAGCGCCTCGAATCCCACCACGTAGTTGTCGGCAATCCGGACGACAGGCTGGTAATGCAGTTCCAGTTCACCGCGCCCCAGTGCTTCCCGCAGATCTTCGGTGAGGATCGTGCGCTCCTGCGCCTCGTCCTTGAGCTCGGCCGAAAAGAAGCGGAATTGCCCCCGACCGCCGTTCTTGGCGGCATAGAGCGCAAGGTCGGCCGATGCCACCAGCGCTTCGCGGTCCTCGCCATCGTGCGGCGCCACGGCAACACCAACCGAAGTGCCGATGACTGCACGCTTGCCTTCGATGACATAGGGCTGCGAGATCATCTGGATCAGCTTGGAGGCAATCTCGCCCAAACGGCCACGATCTTCGATGTCGGGCAGGATGACCTCGAACTCGTCACCGCCGAGGCGGCCGATATCGCCACGATCCCCGACTACCTTGCGCAGGCGTTCGGCCACCTGGCGCAGCAGTTCGTCCCCGGCGGGATGGCCCATCGTATCGTTGACGTGCTTGAACTTGTCGAGATCGAGCATCAGCAAGCTGCAGCAGCGGCCGGAAGCGCGATAGGCCGCCAGTATGGCATCCAGCCTGCGCGTCATGCGATGCCGGTTGAAAAGACCGGTCAGTGAATCGAATTCGGCGGCGCGTTCATCCTCGCGCTGCCGCGCATATTCCTGCGTCACATCACGGGCAAAGCCCACGTAACCGGTGAATGTGCCTTCCGGCGTGTACCTTGGCTGTCCGGACAAGGACCACCAACGCTGGTCATCACGGCGGACGGCAAAGCGCACGATGACATCCGATATCCGGCTGTGGGCAGAGAACTGGAAAGCCAGGGAACGCGATGGCTGGCCTGCGGCGGCGCTGTTGTCGGTTTCGACCACGCTCGGAAAAGGGCGCCCGATATACGACTGCGCATGGTCGAGAATCGTCTGCGTGATATAGCTCAACCGGCCTTCGCCGTCCGTGGCCCAAAGCCAGCCCAGACCGCCCTCTTCGAACCCGTCCAGAACCGCAAGCCGGACCGCTGAATCGACATGATCCATGGCCGGAGAGCCGGCAGGGGGCTTCGCGGAAGGGCAGTCAGCGCTTGCTACTACCCCCGGCTTTACCAGCCCCCTGAATATGCCTCTGACCATCAGACAGTTTCGTTCAAGCAAAAGTTGCAGGATTTTCAGCGTCTCAGACTAAACGGCGGTGGTTACTTTCACCCTAACGCCGTCCGCCCGTCGACGATGCCACCGATAGGAATGCCTATCTCGCTTAGACGGGCGGGAACCGCTAGAGCGCGACGATGTCCTCGCCCGCGAAACGCCTGCACCATCTCGATGCCGCCCGTGCCTTGCTGCTGCTGCTGGGCCTGCCTTTTCACGTCGCGACCAAGGCGATCTTCGAGAGCGCACCGCCCGCAACAGACTTCCAGCAATCGCTGGTGATCGGTGGCTGGGCCTCGCTGACACACGTGTTCCGCATGTTCGCCTTCTTCATGCTGGCCGGGTATTTTGCTGGCATGATCCGCGAACGGAAAGGCACGAAAGCGTGGCTGGCGGAGCGGGCCCGGCGGCTTGGCCTGCCATTCGCGGCGAGCCTTATCACACTCGGCGCGGTGCAGTTCCGCTTGCAGGACCTGCTACTGCACAAGGCATCGCCGACCTTTCTCGGACTGCCCCTGGCGCTCGATCACCTTTGGTTTCTGGTCGTGCTGCTGGGCTTCTGCGTCACCTATGCCGCCATGCCGATGCAGCGCTTGAAGCCCGGCTCCGGTGTCCGGCGCGCCATGCTGCTCGAAGGCCCCGGAGGGCTGGTCTTGCTGGCCTCGCTCGCGCTGTGGGGCCTGTTGCGTTACGCAATCGAACAGGTCCCGCCGATCCCGAACGCGCCGAGCGAGACCCTGCTGTGGCAGCAATACGTGTTCCACGCCGCGGGGTTCGCGCTTGGTGTGGTGGCCTGGCACGGCCAGCTTGGCGAGCATATCTTCGCGCTGCGCAGCCGCTGGATCATTCCCGGCATCGCAGTGCTGCTGGTACCCTACGTCCCGCTCGATCCGCTTATCCGACCTGCGCTGGGCAAGGAAATCTATCCTGACCTCGCCGGGACGCTGGCGCTGCGCGCGCTCGAACTGCCGCTGGCCTATCTTATGTCGCTTGCGCTGTTTCGCCTGCTGGCCTGGGCAGTGAGAGGACCGAGCAAGGTCGTGACCTTCTTCGTCAACGGCGCACTGGCGATCTATCTCTTCCACTTGGTCTGGGCGATGATCGTCCTGCCGCAGGCACGGTCACTACCCCTGCCGGCCGAGGCCCAATGGCTGGTCAGCGCCGGCGCTGTCCTGCTGCTGGCGGTCTTGAGCTACCTCGCCGTCCGCACCACAAACCTGACCTCGATCCTGTTCTGTGGCGCCCCATTGAAGCAGACCGCCTCTGCTGCCCCGCCGGTTTCGCCTGCGCGCTTCTGACGAGCATGGCCGGCGGCCCCCTTACCCCTGCGCGCGGCCCCGCTCCATTACCTCGCGGCGGCGCGCTTCGACTTGCCTCGCATCGACCTTCCCGTTCATTGCTCGGGAGACCTGGCCTTCAAGCGCCAGTGCCTCAGCGAAGGCCAAGGCGTAGCCGTCGTCGATCAAGGCCTTGTAAGCCGTTGTCATACGCGGCTCGATGCTTGCCATGTCCTGCGCCAGCGCAATGCATGTGGACAGGAGGTCTGCTGTCGGAACCACGCGGTTCACCAGCCCCCAGGCGCAGGCCTGATCCGCACTGATGAAGTTGCCCGTCAGCGACAGCTCTTTCGCTCGCGAAATGCCAATCATCCGCGAGAGCTTCTGCGAGAGCCCCCAGCCGGGCATGATTCCGACGCGCGCATGGGTATCGGCAAAGCGCGCATTCTGGCTGGCGATCAGCACATCACATGCCAGCGCCAGTTCGAAGCCACCGGTGATGGCCAAACCATTGATCGCACCGATCACCGGTTTGCGGCACTGCTCCACCGCCTTGACCGGATTGCGTTCGGCCTCACCGGCGTTGGCATCGCCCAGCTTCGAGGTATCGGACCCAAGCTCCTTGAGATCGAGCCCAGCCGTGAACGCACGCCCCCCTGCTCCCGTCAGCACGACCGCGCGGATGCTTTCGTCCGCATCGACATCGCGCATCACCTGCGCCAGTTCGGCGCGCATAGCCGAAGACAAGGCGTTCATCGCTTCCGGGCGGTTGAGCGTAACCACGGCCACGGCATCATGGCGTTCGACTTTGACCAGCATCCTGCATCTCCCTTAATGGAGCGATTAAAGGCAAGTCATCAGCCCTTGGCAAGCCAACCCCGGCCAAGTTCAGGCTTGCTTTCCACGCCAGAATCGCTATGCGCCGCCCCTTCGCGGGATGTCCCGTGAAAACCGAAGAAAGCCGGAGGGGCCCCGCAATCCCGCGGACAAGCCAGCGATCGGTTAGTTAGATAAGGAAGCACGAAGCATGCCGCTTTACGAGCATGTCTTTCTCGCGCGTCAGGATCTGAGCCAGGCTCAGGTTGATACGCTCGCGGCCGCCGCCACCGAAATCGTCGAGAGCAACAACGGCAAGGTCACCAAGACCGAGACCTGGGGCCTCCGTTCGCTGGCATACAAGATCCAGAAGAACCGCAAGGCACACTTCGTGCTGCTGAACATCGAAGCTTCGGGCGACGTGATCGCCGAGCTCGAGCGTCAGACGCAGATCAACGAAGACGTGATCCGCTACATGACCGTCCGCGTTGACGAGCATGAAGCCGGCCCGTCCGTGATGATGCGCAAGAACGATCGCGAGCGCAGCCGTCGCCGCGAACGCGAAGGGGAATAAGACATGGCTCGTCCGTTTTTCCGTCGCCGCAAGAGCTGCCCGTTCTCGGGCAAGAACGCGCCGAAGATCGACTACAAGGACGTGCGCCTGCTGCAGGGCTTCATGTCCGAGCGTGGCAAGATCGTTCCGTCGCGCATCACCGCCGTTTCGGCGAAGAAGCAGCGTGAGCTGAGCCAGGCGATCAAGCGCGCCCGGCACATCGGCCTCCTGCCCTACATCGTGAAGTAAGGAGCGCTACCCATGCAGATCATCCTGCTCGAGCGCATCGAGAAGCTGGGTTCGATCGGTGACGAAGTCACCGTGAAGGACGGCTACGCCCGCAACTTCCTTCTTCCCAACAAGAAGGCCCTGCGCGCCAACGAAGCCAACCGCAAGGTCTTCGAAGCCAACCGCGCCCGCATCGAAGCCGAAAACGCCGCCCGCCGCGAAGACGCCCAGAATGAATCGGGCAACGTCGAAGGCAAGGAAGTCGTGCTCATCCGCGCCGCTTCGAACGCTGGCCAGCTTTACGGCTCGGTCTCGGTTCGCGACATCGCCGACGCTCTGGTCGAACAGGGCGCCAAGGTCAGCAAGGCCATGATCGTGCTCGAACGCCCGATCAAGACCCTCGGCGTCTACGACGTCAAGGTCTCGCTGCACCCGGAAGTCTCGGTGAACGTCAAGGTCAACGTCGCGCGTTCGCCCGACGAAGCCGAACTGCAGTCGAAGGGCGTCAACGTCATCGACGCGATGTTCGACAACGAGACCGGCGGCTTCACCGAAGCCTACGATCCGAACGCAGAACCGGGCGAAATCCCGGCCGAGCTGCTGGAAGGCGGCGAGGAAGCGACCGAAGCCTGAGGCTTCATCGCTTTTCGGCAACAGAATTGGGGGCGTCCTTCGGGGCGCCCCTTTTTCTTTTTGGCCTTACTTCGCGGGTTCCAGCCGCAGGAAGCGCGCGGCATTGTTGTAGAGAATGTCGCGCTTCTGCTCTGGGCTCAGATAGTCCGCGTTCTGGATCAGCCCGATCGAGTAAGCCATCAGCCCAGGCCATGCGAGCTGGTCCGTCCCGTACATCACGCGGTCGCCAAAGCCCGCATCGACCAGCCGCTCGATGTAGCGGTTCACGTCCTTGCGCGGGTAGCTCCAGATCAGTCCGGCAATATCGACATAGACGTGGCTGTTGGCCTGCAGCAGCGTCAGCATGTTGTCGATCATCGGATACCCGGCATGCATCACCTGCACCCGCAGCTTCGGATGTCGCGCCAGCAATTCCTCCAGCAACAGCGGGTTGCCCATCGAGCCGCGATACGTCGGCATCGCAATGTTGGCGCGGCCAGAACCGCCCGTGCCCATGTGTATCGCCACCGGAATGTCCAGCTTCTCTGCCAGCGCGAAGTACTGATCGACGCGCATGTCCGATGGCGAGATGCCTTCGTACTGCAAGCCGATCTCACCCATGACCTTGAAGCCCTCCTTGGTGAAGGCAACCTCCAGCATCTTGAGCTGCTTGGCTGGATCCCCGCCTTCGACCCGGCCGAACGCAGTTCCTGGAATGACGCGCGCCGGCGCCGCCGCCTGCCACGTCTTCACCGCCTCGACATCGCCGAAGACGACGCCGCGCACATTGAGGCGCTCCATCTCGGCCAGGACTGCCTTCATGTACTCGCCCTTGGGTGCCGGATAGAGCTTGGGCGAACACTCCTCGCTGGACCAGCCGAACGGTGCTTCGGGTCCATTCTTCGGATCCGAGGCTTCGAAGCGCGCCTGATTCGGGCAAACGGGCGTGGCCCAGGGCGCTTCGGCCATGGCATGCATGTGAACATCAATGATCGGTGCCACGGCGGCAGTGGTGTTCTGGGCCGAGGCAGAGCCGGCTCCCATCAGCGCGATTATCACAAGCGAACTCAATCCAAGGCGCATCTTCGTGGTTCTCCCAATATTTGACAGCGTTATCATTCGAACGCCTGCAAGGCGCAAGATCTGTTTGGATTGCTGACTTCGTGCGCATGGCTGTGTCTTTGCAGGGACACGCAGCCGCGCTAGACAAGTGGGGATGGAAACAACTGAAACGATCGTCGCCGAACTTTCCCGCATCTACGACAACGCCGTCGCCACGCTCAGGGCCGACATAGCGGACTACGCCAACCACGGCACCCTGCCCCCCTCGCAGCGGCGGACCGACGGCAGCTACTGCTACCCCGAACTGCACGTCCGCCTCAATGCGGAGCCAAGCCATGAATCGACAGGGAGGGCGTTCGGACGTCTCACCCAGCGTGGTGACTATTCGTGCACGGTCACGCGGCCCGCGCTGTTCGACGATTACCTGAAGGAGCAGATCGACCTGATCCGCGAAGGCTTCGAGGTCGAGATCGCGGTCCGCCCCTCGCGGCAGGAAATACCCTTCCCCTATGTGCTCGACGGTGCCTATGGCGCCCAGATCGGCCGTATAAACCCGCAGGAACTGGCGCAGCACTTCCCCGCCACCGACCTCGCCCACATCGGCGACGAAATCGCGGATGCCGATTATGATGTGGGCGATGGCCCGCTGCCTCTGTCACTGTTTGACGGCTTGCGCACCGATTTCAGTCTCGCCCGCCTGGCGCATTATACCGGGACGCAGATCGACGATTTCCAGCGCTACATCCTGTTCACCAACTATCACCGCTATGTCGACGAGTTCGTCGATTGGGCCGCGCAGCAGATCGATGGCGAGAATTTCATCGCCCTCACCGGCGCGGGCGGCCTTTCCCTGGATGCACGAATCGAGAACGCCCGCGCCCGCCTGTCCGACACCGCCTGGCGGCGTCACCAGATGCCGGCCTACCACCTCGTGGCGCCGGACAAGTCGGGCATCACGCTGGTGAACATCGGCGTCGGCCCCTCCAACGCCAAGACGATTTGCGACCACCTCGCGGTGCTGCGCCCCGAGGCTTGGCTGATGATCGGTCATTGCGGCGGCTTGCGGCCGACCCAGAAGATCGGCGACTACGTCCTCGCCCACGCCTATCTGCGCGATGACCACGTGCTTGATCCCGTCCTCCCGCCCGAAATCCCTATTCCCGCAATTGCCGAAGTGCAGGTGGCACTGCAGAAGGCGGCGGAGCTCGTGTCAGGCGAAGGCGGCACCGATCTCAAGAAGCGCATGCGCACCGGCACGATCGTCACCACCGACGATCGCAATTGGGAACTGCGCTACACCCACTCCGCCCGTCGCCTGTCACTCAGCCGCGCGGTCGGCATCGACATGGAGAGCGCCACGATCGCCGCGCAGGGCTATCGCTTCCGCGTGCCCTACGGCACCCTGTTGTGCGTCTCGGACAAGCCTCTGCACGGGGAGATCAAACTGCCGGGCCAGGCGAACCGCTTCTACGAGGAAGCCATCGCCGCCCATCTCGCCATCGGCACGACCGCTTGTGACCTGCTACGACAGGAAGGCCCCCGCCTCCACAGCCGCAAGCTGCGCGCCTTTAACGAACCGCCGTTTCGTTAAGTCACAAAAGAAAAGGCAATCCGAAGCAGCTAGCCCTGCTTGCGGATTGCCGAGGTTGCGTCCCTTCGCTTCGGGGGTGGCCGAAGCGGGGTCCTGATTACTTGAAGACTTCCGCGCCCAGCGTATCCATGGCGCTGCGGAACATATCGACCGAGTTGGAGAAAACCTCGAAGTCTATGCCCTTCCCGGTGACCATGTCCCACGTCATCATCACGGCATCGTCCTTGCCCAGTGAGACCGAGGCAAAACGGGTATTGCGGTTGAAGCGCACGGCGTCTTCGGCAGTGAACTTCTTCTCGGGCGTGAAATTCGCCACGAATTGCAGCGACTGGCACCCGTCATGGGTCTTTTCGTTGCATTCGTAAAACAGCAGCGCTGCCTGCCAGCCCCCGATCTCTGTGTTGATCAGTGGATCGCCGTTGGCGTCTTTGGCGAGTTCGGCAGTATACCCCAGGTTCTTCAACGCTTCAGCCACACCTTCGGGCTTTACCGCGCTGACGGTGGCAGTTGCCGCCTCAGCTGCCGAAGGGGCAAGAACGCTGACGGCAGCCGCCGCCAGCAGGCTCTTCCAGATCATTCGCATTCTCAATCCCGAAAAGGGCTCTTGCCGGCCCGTTCGTTTGTGGGATCGAAGCTGCCATCATTGCACGCTGTCGGCAAGAGGGCTCTGACAACCTTTTTTGCGTCCCCCTCAGGCGAGGAATTCGGCCAGACGCTCCCCCATTTCCGGACGTGTCACGCAACTCATATGCGTGCCGGGGATGAACGTCAGCGTCGCATCGGGCAGGGCTTCGGCCAACCGTTCGGCCGATCCATTGTCATTGTCCTGATCGCCGCACAGCACCTGTGTCGGCATGGTAATCGCGGAAAGCTCTGCCGGATCGGTGTCCGCCATGGTGCCGAGCAGCATCCGCGCCGCCAGCCGGTCAACGCCCATGGTCTTTAGGAACTGCTGCGAGAAGTATGCCGGATCGTCGCGCTTGATGGTGCCGAACCGATTGATGACGTCGAGGAAGAAGTCCTGCCGCCGCGCCCAGCCGGCAAGCCCTTCGAGTCCCATGCCCGAAAGAACCAGCTTGCGCGGTCTCATGCCACCAATCACTGCGCGCGCTGCGGTTCGCGAGCCCAGCGAAAAACCGACAAGATCGAAGTCTGTCAGGCCAAGATGCGCCACCAAAGCCTCAAGATCGCGCACCAGCACGTCCTGGGGATAGGCGGCCGGGTCATGCGGTGCAGCGCTGTGCCCATGCACGCGCAGATCGGGCATCAGGCATTCGAAGCCCGCCTCGACCAGCTTCGCCGCCGTTCCGAACTTGATCCAGTTGACCTCGGCGGAGGAAAACAGGCCATGCAGAAGCACCACCGGTCTTCCCGCGCCTAAGCGATGCAGCGCCAATTGCGCTCCGCCAAAGCCTGGGAAGAACTCGGTGGTTGCTTCCGTCATGCGATGATCAGCCCTTCTTGAGGTGGCGACGGCCGAGCAGCTCGGCGATCTGCACCGCGTTCAGTGCCGCACCCTTGCGCAGGTTGTCCGAAACGCACCAGATGTTCAGGCCATTGTCGATGGTCGAATCCTCGCGCACGCGCGAAACGAAAGTGGCGAAATCGCCCACGCATTCGACCGGCGTCACGTATCCGCCGTTCTCGCGCTTGTCGATCAGCATCACGCCCGGCGCTTCGCGCAGGATGTTCTGCGCTTCCTCGGCCGAAATCTCGTTCTCGAACTCGATATTCAGCGATTCCGAGTGACCGATGAACACCGGCACGCGCACGCAGGTGGCCGTGACCTTGACCTTGGGATCGAGGATCTTCTTGGTTTCGGCGACCATCTTCCACTCTTCCTTGGTCGAACCATCGTCAAGGAAGACGTCGATGTGCGGGATCACGTTGAAGGCGATCTGCTTGGTGAACTTCCTGGGCTCGACCGGGTCGCCGACGAAGATCGCACGGCTCTGTTCGAACAGCTCGTCCATGCCTTCCTTGCCCGCGCCGGAAACCGACTGATAGGTCGAGACGACGACGCGCTTGATCTTCGCAGCATCGTGCAGCGGCTTCAATGCAACGACCATCTGCGCGGTCGAGCAGTTCGGATTGGCGATGATGTTCTTCGCGGTATAGCCGTCGATTGCATCCGGGTTAACCTCGGGCACGATCAGCGGCACGTCCGGGTCCATGCGGTAGAGCGACGAGTTGTCGATCACTACGCAGCCTGCGGCGGCAGCGCGGGGGGCATGAACCTGCGTCGGGCCCGAACCCGCTGCGAACAGGGCAATGTCCCAGCCGGTGAAATCGAAATTGTCGACGTTCTGGACTTTCAGCATCCTGCCCGTTTCGCCGAACTCGATCTCGGTGCCCTGCGAACGCGACGAAGCAACCGCCGCGATCTCGTCGCAGGGAAACTCGCGCTCGGCCAGAATGTTGAGCATCTCGCGGCCCACATTCCCCGTCGCACCGACCACTACAACCCGGTAACCCATTTCCATTCCCTTCCTGCGGCCCGCCCTTCAACAGCGGACGGGCCGTTCCCTAGCGGCTGGTTCCGACCAGCCAAGTGTTTTGGGCTTTAGGCCCATGAAGTGAGGCTACTTGCCACTCCCTGCGCCATTACGGTCAAGGAAGCGGAAAATCGTCTCGTACAAGTGCTGGCTCACCTTCGGCCCGCTGATGCGGTGCGTGTAGCCGGGATAGAGCATCATCTCGAACGGCACCGCCTCGGCCTGCATCTTGGCGATGATCGCCGACGCATTCTCGAACACCACGTTGTCGTCGGCCATGCCGTGGATGACGAGCAGCGGATCGCTTATCTTGCCGGTGTCGGCCAGCGCGTTCGACTTCTCGTAGACTTGCGGCAGCTTGTTCGGATCGCCCAGGTAACGCTCGGTATAGGTCGTGTCGTACATCTGCCACTTGGTCACCGGCGCCACGGCAATGCCCGCCGCATAGGCGCCTGGATTGGCCTCGAGCATCTTGATCGACATGTAGCCGCCATAAGACCAGCCGAAGGTGCTGATCTTGTCGGCATCGACGAAGTTCTGCTTCTTCAGCCAGTTGGCGCCTGCCAGCTGGTCCTCGACCTCGACCGTGCCCATCGCGTGGTGCAGCGCCGAGGCGAACTTCACGCCGCGGTTCTCCGACCCGCGATTGTCGATCGCGAAGTAGATGTAGCCCTTGTCGACAATCGCCTGTGCCAGCGCGCCCTGGAAGCCCTTGGCTACCACTTGCGCGGTCGGCCCGCCGTAGTGGTAGGTGAACACCGGGTACTTCTTGCCGGGTTCCAGCGGTGGCGTGATCATCATGTAGTGCAGCGGCGTGCCATCAGCCGCTGGGATGGTGCCGAATTGCGCGGGACGATGGCTGGCAAGGTAGGGCGCATAGGGGTGCGAGCCAGTGACCTTGTTCTCCTCGATCCACGCCAGGCGCTTGCCCGTGGTGTCCGCAATATAGGACTGCGCCGGCTGTGCGTCCGACGATCGCGTGATCATCAGCGTCTGGCCGCTCTTGTCCATGCCCGCGCTGTTGACCCAGCCGAGTTCGGTAAGACGGGTCAACTTGCCCGGCGCCCTGAGGTCCATCGCATAGACCTGTTGCGCCAGAACGTCGTCCTTGGTGCCCGTCAGGTAAAGCTTGCCGCCCTTCTCGTCGACGCCGACCAGGCCGGTGACGACCCACTCACCCTTGGTCAGCTGGCTCCACTTGCCCTTGTTCAAGCGGTACAGATGCCCGAAGCCATCGCGCTGCGACCACCAGACAAGGCTGCCGTCCGAAAGAAAGCGATAGCTGTCCGAAAGATCGATCCAGTGCCTGTCCGCCGCCTTCTCGCTGAACAGCACGCTCGACTTACCGGTCGCAGGATCGACCTTGAGCATGTCGAGCACGGTCTGCTCACGGTTCATGCGCTGGACGTAGAGCGTCTTGCCATCGGGCGCCCAGTCGACGCGGGCGAGGTAGATGTCCTTGTCCTTGCCCAGATCGACCTGCACGCGGTTCGAGCCATCCGGCCCCATCACGTAGAGCGAGACTTCGGCGTTGGGCGTGCCCGCAGCCGGATAGCGCTGATCGAAAGTCTTGGTGCCTTCCGCACCGATAGCGGCGCGCGTGACCACGCCGACCATGCTTTCGTCAAAGCGCTCTACCGCGATGCGGCTTTCATCGGGAGACCACCAGAAGCCGTTGAAGCGGTTCATTTCCTCCTGTGCGACAAACTCGGCCTCGCCCCAATGGACGTCGGCATTCGCCTCTTCCGGTGTGATCGCCTGCGCTGCCCCACCGGTCACCGGCCCTGCCCACAGACGGCGGTCGCGCACAAAGGCGATGTGCTCGCCCTTCGGCCCCAGCTTCGGCGTCAGCTCGCCCCCCTTGGTTCCTTCAACCTTGCGCACCGATCCGTCGAGCCCGGCCAGCAGCAGATCGCCGTCCACCGGCACCAGCACAGACTTGCCGTCCGCGCTCCACTCGTACGACACGATGCCCTTGAGATCGCCGATGCGCTGGCGTTCGCGCTGCATCTTCTCGGCCTCGGTCAACTGGCGGCCGGACGAGAGCTTGAGCGAATCCACCAGCATCTTCCACTCAGCCGTCTGGCGGTCGAAGCCCCACAGGTCATAGCGCTCGCGGTCGTCGGCGCGGTTGCGCAGCAGCGTCAGGTAGCGACCATCGGGCGATAGCTTCACCGCCCGCGGCGCCGGGCCATTGAGGCTCGGACTGGCGAACACGCGCTCGAACGTCAGGTCTTTCGCTTCGGCCGGGGCTGGAGCGGACGCGGCAGTGGTCATCGGGGTTCCCTGTTGGGCAAGCGCAGGCGCAGCGACGAAAGAGACAAGCGCGCAGGCGGCGAGCAGGCGGAAGTGACGCATGGGTTTTCGGTATCCTCTGGCCCGGCTCCACGTCCGGGGCGTGTTTGCGATGCGCCTAGGTGGCCCGAAATGGTTGCGTATGAAAGCAGAAAAGGCGCCCTGGCTCTGAGCCAGGACGCCTTTCTGAACACGTTATCCGCGTCGGGGCGTTGCTCAGGCCTTGGTGACCTTACGCTCAGCAATACGCGCCGATTTGCCGGTGCGGCCACGAAGATAGTAGAGCTTCGCACGACGCACGACACCACGACGCACCACGGTAATCGAATCGATGTTGGGCGAGTAGAGCGGGAACACGCGCTCCACGCCTTCGCCGAACGAAATCTTGCGAACGGTGAAGTTCGAGCCGAGGCCACGGTTCGAACGCGCGATGCACACGCCTTCGTAGGCCTGGACGCGGGTACGCTCGCCTTCGACGACGCGCACGCCAACGCGGACAGTATCGCCAGCGCGGAAGTCCGGAATTTCCTTCTTCGCCTTGAATTCGGCGATGGCTTCAGCTTCAAGCTGCTGGATCAGGTTCATTTTCAATCATCCTGCACTTCATGCTGCGCGCCAGAGGCAGACTGGACCCGAACGCCGATGTGGCGCTCCCAAAGGTCCGGCCTGCGTAACCGTGTATCGATCTCGGACTGTGACTTGCGCCAAGCCGCGATCTTCGCATGATCCCCCGATCGCAGCACTTCAGGGATCGTGCGCCCTTCCCATTCCTGGGGTCGGGTATAGTGCGGGTATTCGAGGAGGCCGTTCTCGAACGACTCCTCATGCCCGCTAGAAGCCGCGCCCATTACGCCGGGAAGCAGCCGAATGCAAGCGTCCAGCAGCATCAGCGCGGCACATTCGCCGCCGGACAAAACAATATCGCCGACCGAGACTTCCTCGACCTCGCGGCCTTCGAAAATGCGCTCGTCGAAGCCCTCGAACCGGCCACACAGGACGATCACGCCCGGCCCCTCGGCAAGCTCCCGCACCCGCTCCTGCGTCAGCGGCTTGCCGCGCGGCGTCATGGCGATCACCGGGCAGCCGGGATGCTCTTCCCGCGCATGGTCGATCGCCTTGGCGAGCACATCCACCCGCAACACCATCCCCGCCCCGCCGCCTGCCGGCGTGTCGTCAACGGTCTTGTGCCTGTCGATGGCAAAGTCCCGGATCTGCACCGCATCCATCGCCCACGTCCCCTCACGCAACGCGCGTCCGGCAAGGCTGACGCCGAGCGGACCGGGGAACATCTCGGGGTAGAGAGTCAGGACGGTGGCGGCGAAGGTCATTTGAATCTACTGAATTTGGAGGTCAGGAAGAATGCCCCGTAGATCGAGACTGGGCCCAACAAAAGCGCCAACAGCGGATAGACAATGACATCGGTAGATGCGCACTCTTCTACGCCGGGCACGATCATGGAGACTACGACAGCTAGCGCGATGGTCAATCCAATGGGAGTAAGACAGCCCAGCCCGAAGCCGGATAAGGACACCGGCTCAATCGGTGGACCGAGCCAAACGAGGGACGGCAAGACCTTCGCTCCCGCCCCTAAAACAGCGCCAATGAACGCCGTACATGCGGCAACGAGTAACTCGTCGGCTCCAGATACATCACAGAGGGAGCTGAGATCGAACATCAATCCGTCCAGTTCTCAACCACCAGCCCCGGCACATCCCGGAAGTCCGCCTCGTTGTCCGTCACCACGATCAACCCGTGTGACAGTGCATGCGCCGCGATCAGCCGGTCATAGCTCGCGCGCTTGAACGGGAGTGTGGCATAAGCCTGCGCCGCCTTGAAATCGAAGTCCAGTATGGGCACTTCCTCGACAAACGCGCGAAGCTGTTCAGTCGCAGGCGGCTTCTCGTTTGCAGAACCGTAGGCGACTTCGGCATAGCAAACGGCGGACGTCACCATCTCACCCGCCTCGCATTGCGATGCACGTGCATAGACGCCCGAATCCTGGTTCATGACCAGCGCGATGATGATGTTGCTGTCGAGCAGGTACTTCACTGCTCGTCCTTTGAAGAGTCACGACTGCGCAGCGGGCGGTCTTCGAAAATACGATCCTCGCGCCGGATCGGCTTTAGGCTCGTAGCCGACCCCGCCACCTTGTCGATATTGAACATCCGCTTGGGCTGCTCGACAGGCTCGTAGGACAGGAACTGCCCATCCTCGACCAAAAGGTCCATCTCCATTCCGGCGGAAAGCTTGGTGCCAGCCGGGATGCGGACGGCAAGAGAGTTACCCGACCTGAACACCTTGGTGCGGTGACGCTGCTTCTCGATGGCTTTCAGCCATGGGGCAGAACCGAACACCCGCATGTTGAATTTCTTGCGTTCTTCGCGGACCTTGTCGTCGTCTGCCATCACGGCCTCCGTATATACGCGACGTATATACTACTCGACCCAGCCCGCCTCAATCACAATCCGCTCGTCGGTCCATTCCGGAACCGCTTGCGGTTTCATCGGCACCATGAACTTCTTGCCATCGGCCTTGCGAATCTCGATCACGTCGCCCGCGCCGAAGTTCTCGACCGCGATGCATTCGCCAAGCGCCTCGCCATAGGTCGAGACTGCCGGCAGGCCGATCAGGTCGGCGTGATAGTACTCGCCCTCGGGCAGGGGCGGCATTTCCGAGCGGCGCACGGTCAGCGCCGTGCCGCGCAGCTTCTCCGCCGCTGTGCGATCGGGCACTTCGGCAAAGCGGGCGATCGCGCCGCCCTTGCCGTCGTCCTTCAGCTTTACGACGGTCAGCCCAGAACCATCGCCAGAATCGTTGAAGGCGCGGTAGCGCTTGAGCGCCGCCACGCCTTCACCGAACAACTTCAAGCGGACTTCGCCCGCCACTCCATGCGCGCCAGTGATGGCGGCGAGCGTGACGGCCTGGTCGCGCAAGATCAGGCTTCCGTCTGCTCTTCAGCAGCGGCTTCAGCAGCCGGAGCTTCTTCGGCCGGAGCAGCCGATGCGGCAGCAGCGGCTTCAGCAGCCTCGCGAGCCTTCTCAGCCTTTTCCTCGGCGCGCTCCTGCGCCTTCTTGCCGGGGACGCCAGCCTGCGGGTTCAGCGTAGCCTTGCGCTCCTTGATCCCGGCCTTGTCGAGCAGGCGGGCAACGCGGTCGGTTGGCTGAGCGCCGACGCCGAGCCAGTAGCGCACGCGGTCTTCAACCAGACGCACGCGGTTCTCGTCGTCCTTGGCGAGCAGCGGGTTGTAGGTGCCGACCTGCTCGAGGTACTTGCCGTCACGCGGGGCGCGGCTGTTGGAAACGACGATCTTGTAATACGGGCGCTTCTTCGAACCACCGCGCGAAAGACGCATAGAAACGGACATTTGAACTACCTTTCAATCAAACTGTGTGAACTGCGAAACTCGAAATCACTTCTTCTTGAGCAGGTCGCCGAGATTGCCCGGCAAGCCGCCCGAACCCAGACCGGGCAGGCCGCCCCCACCCAGACCGCCGAGACCGCCGCCCAAGCCCCCGGGCCCCATCTGCTGGTCCAGCCCCGGCATCGCGGCGCCAAGGCCACCCTTGCCGAAAAGCGCGCCCAGCCCCTTGAGGCCGCCCATCTTCTTGATCTGCTTCATGGCCTTGGCCATTTCCTGGTGCATCTTCAGAAGCTTGTTGACGTCCTGCACCTGCGTGCCGGAACCCTTGGCGACGCGGATCTTGCGCTTGGCGTTGAGCAGTTCGGGCTTCTCGCGTTCCTTGGGCGTCATCGAACCGATGATCGCGTCCATGCGCAGCAGCACCTTGTCGTCCATGCCGGACTGCGCCATCGCCGCCTTGGCCTTCTTCATGCCCGGCATCATGCCCGCCAGCACACCAAGACCGCCCATGTTCTGCATCTGGCGCAACTGGGTGCGCAGGTCGTTCATGTCGAACTGACCCTTGGCCATGCGCTGGGCGAGCTTCTCGGCGTCTTCCGCCTGGATCGTCGCCGCCGCCTTCTCGACGATGGACACGATGTCGCCCATGCCAAGGATACGGCCAGCCACGCGCTCCGGATGGAACGGCTCGATCGCGTCCAGCTTTTCGCCGGTTGCGGCAAACTTGATCGGCTTGCCGGTAACGGCCCGCATCGACAGCGCCGCACCGCCACGCGCATCACCGTCCATGCGGGTGAGGATCACGCCGGTAAGATCGACTTCGCCCGAGAACGACTGTGCAACGTTGACCGCATCCTGGCCCGTCAGCGAGTCGACGACGAGCAGCGTTTCCTTCGGGGCCGAGACAGCGGCAACCGCCTTCATCTCGTCCATCAGCGCCTGATCGACGTGGAGTCGGCCTGCGGTGTCGAGCAGAAGGACGTCGACCGCCTGCAGCTTGGCCGCGTTCACGGCGCGGGTGGCGATGTCGACCGGCTGCTGGCCGGTGATGATCGGCAGCGTGGCAACGCCCGCCTGTTCGCCCAGAACGCGAAGCTGTTCCTGCGCCGCCGGACGATTGACGTCCAGCGAGGCCATCAGGACCTTCTTGCCCTGCTTTTCCTTCAGCAACTTGCCGATCTTGGCCGTGCTGGTGGTCTTGCCCGACCCCTGCAGGCCGACCATCATGATCACAACGGGCGGCGCGGCGTTCAGGTCAAGCTCGGCCGTGCCGCCGCCAAGCATCTCGACCAGCGCATCGTTGACGATCTTGACGACTTGCTGGCCGGGCGTGACCGACTTCAGGACCGACTGGCCAACGGCTTGCTCCGAAACGGAGTCAATAAATCGGCGAACGACGGGAAGGGCAACGTCGGCCTCAAGCAGCGCGATACGCACTTCGCGCATCGCCGCAAGGACGTCTTCCTCACGCAGCGCGCCGCGGCCACGCAGGCGATCGAATACGCCTCCAAGCCGGTCTGAAAGACTGTCGAACACGCGCAATTCCCATCATCATGCCCTTGATCGGGAACCACTTTCGCGTAACGCGAAAAACGCCGGTGGGCGAAACCTCGCCGACCAGCGTGTGGCATCCTGAACAGGGGCCGTTGTCGAATCCGCAAGACGCAAGGACGCTCGCAGGCCTGCCCCTTAGCCTCGCTTTGCCCGCAAGGCAAGCAACTTGGGCCGATTGGCCACCCGGCCTGCTGTCCGCCCGCAACGTCTGCCCTGCGTCAGAAACAGTCCTTAACCAAAATTTCAGGACGTTCCCTTAGCCATGGCCCTGACGGAATCGAACCGCAGGGCATGCGGCAAAGGTGAAAGCGGGGGCATGGCGACAGCGCCGATAAAGTTCAACGAGCCGGATGCCACAAGCATCGCGCCCAAGGACCGGCGGGATCACGATATCGTGGGTCTCGGCGTCATCATTGCAGCCGTGCTGCTCTTCGTGGCGAACGGCTCATCCGTGCTGCGCGACTTCCTGCATTCACTCGCAACGGGCGCAAGGCCGCAGGAACCGATGCTCGGCACCGCGCTTGTGCTCAATATCGCCCTCCTCCTGTTCGGTTGGCGGCGCTATGTCGATCTCACCCGCGAAGTCGGCCAGCGCCGAGTTGCCGAGGAAGTGGCCCACAGACTGGCCCATACCGACCCCCTCACCGGCTGCCTCAACCGCCGGAGTATCGGCCCTGCCCTGCAGGACATGATCCACACCGCCCGGGCCACCGGTCATGAGGTGGTGGCGATGATGATGGATCTCGACAACTTCAAGAAGTCGAACGATGCGCACGGCCACCAGGCTGGCGATGCCGTGCTGCTGCAGACCGCCGAACGGATTCGCGCGCTGTTGCCCGAGAAATCGATCATGGCGCGCCTTGGCGGCGACGAATTCGCCTTTGCCACCATTTACGATCCGGATCATGTCGAAGCCATCGACCGCCTGATGATCCGCCTGAACGCTTCGATCGCGCGCCCGGTGGAAATCGACGGACTCGCACTTGAAGTGACAGCCTCCATTGGCCTTGCCAACACGGGACCGGCCGACCCGAACGACGCCGGCACCCTGGCGGAACTGCTGATCCACCGCGCCGACCTGGCCATGTACCAGGCAAAGAAGGGCGGACGGAACCGCTACTATTGGTTCGAACAGAACATGGAGAGCGAACTGCGCTTCCGCAGCGAACTCGAACGCGGCATCCGCGAAGGTATTCCTCGCGGCGAATTCGTGCCCTATTACGAAAAGCAGGTCGATCTCGACACCGGCGAGCTGACCGGCTTCGAAATGCTTGCCCGCTGGAAGAGCCCCAGGCATGGCCTGCTCTCGCCCGAACTTTTCATTCCGATCGCAGAAGAAATCGGCCTGATCTCGGAGCTGTCGGAAAGCCTGATCCGTCAGGCGCTGCGCGATGCGCGCGAATGGGATCCTCGCCTCACTCTCTCGGTCAACATCTCGCCGCTGCAGCTGCGCGATCCGTGGTTTGCCCAGAAGCTGCTCAAACTGCTGGTCGAAGCCAACTTCCCGCCGCACCGGCTCGACATCGAGATTACCGAGACATGCCTGCATGAAAACGTCGGCGTCGTGCGCACCCTGATCACCAGCCTGAAGAATCAAGGCATCCGCATCAGCCTCGACGATTTCGGCACCGGTTATTCGTCATTGGCGCAGCTGCGCACCCTGCCCTTCGACCGGATCAAGATCGACCGCTTCTTCGTCTCGACGCTCGGCAAGAGCAAGGACAGCGGTACCATCATCGAAGCGATCTCGTCGCTCGGGAAGGGCATGGACCTGCCGATCACTGCCGAAGGCATCGAAAGCCCGGAAGTGCTCGACGAACTGCGCAAATACGGCTCCTTCAAGGGCCAGGGCTATCTCTACGGTCAGCCTGAAGACGCAGACGCCGTACGGGCCCTGCTGGCCAGCCACAACCTGTTGCCCAGCGCCCCCGCGATCTCGGTCAACGAACTGCCCGAAATGCCGCGAGCGGCCACGGCCTGATTTTCGGCGAAATGATTGCCACGAGGCGCCGCAATCCCTAAGTCGCGCGCCATGCGCATTCCCTTCCGCAAGATGCATGGCCTCGGCAACGATTTCGTGGTGATCGACGCACGTAAGACGCCGGTGGCGATGACCACGCATCGCGCCGCCGCGCTGGCCGATCGCCGCACCGGCGTTGGCTGCGACCAGCTCATCGTGCTCGAACCATCGCAGATCGCCGACGTGCGCATGCGCATCTTCAACAACGACGGCGGCGAGGTCGAGGCTTGCGGCAATGCCAGCCGGGCTGTTGGACTTCTGCTCGGGGGAACGAACTCGATCGAGACCCTGGGTGGCCTGATCCGCTCCGAGGCGGGCGAGGATGGCGTGACCGTGGACATGGGCCTGCCCCGCTTTGGCTGGCAGGAGATACCCCTGAGTTATGCCATGGATACCCTGGAGTTGCCGCTTGGCTGGGAAGAGTTGGAAAATCCCGTCGGCGTCAATGTCGGCAACCCCCATGCGGTATTCTTCGTGCCCGATGCCGACGCGGTAGAGCTTGAAAGACTGGGCCCCATCATTGAAAAAGATGCGGTTTTTCCCGAGCGCGTAAACGTCAATGTTGCCAGCGTGGTCGGCCCCGATCACCTCAGGCTGCGCGTGTGGGAGCGCGGTGCAGGCCTGACCCGCGCCTGCGGCACCGGCGCCTGCGCGACCGCCGTGGCAGCCATGCGTCGCAAGCTGACCGGCCGCAAGGTCCGCGTCGACCTGCCCGGCGGCCCCCTCACCATCGCTTGGCCGGAAGGCGGCTCGATCGAAATGACCGGTCCTGCCGCGCTGAGCTTCGAAGGCTCCTTCGAGGACGCTGATTTCCCCGCATGAGCGGACAGGTCGTCTCTCTCGGCTGCCGCCTCAACATTGCCGAAAGCGAGGCGATCAGCGGGTTTCTCGCTGATGGACCGCCGACCGTGGTCGTCAACTCGTGCGCCGTGACTGCCGAAGCCGTGCGCCAGTCTCGCCGCGCAGTGCGCAGGCTGCGGCGAGAAAATCCCGATGCCCGGCTCGTGGTGACCGGCTGCGCCGCCACGATCGAGCAGGACGCCTTCGCCGGAATGGCCGAGGTCGATGCGGTGGTGCCGAATGCCGACAAGCTGAAGCCCGCCACATGGCGTCCCCGCGAAGGCGGGGACCTCGGTGTTGCGACGGAACCTTCCGTAAACCGGCTGCGGCCCCTGCCTTCGCGGGGAAGCGGCACGTCTCACACACGCGCCTTTGTGCCGGTGCAGAACGGATGCGATCACGCCTGCACCTTCTGCATCATCCCGCAAGGCCGGGGGACCAGCGTTTCGCTCGCGACAGCAGCAGTCATCGAAGCGATCGCGCGGCTCGAGGGCGTCAACGAGGTGGTTCTGACGGGTGTCGATGTCACTTCATGGGGCGCGGACCTGCCCGGTAGCCCGCGGCTTGGTGATCTTGTCGCGGCGATCCTGCACGCTTTTCCCGCCCTGCCCCGTTTGCGGCTGTCCTCTCTCGACGGCGTGGAGATCGATCCGCTATTGTTCGAACTGATCACGCAGGAGGCGCGCGTGATGCCGCACGTCCACCTGTCCTTGCAGTCCGGCAACGACATGGTGCTCAAGCGGATGAAGCGGCGGCACTCGCGCCATGACGCGATCGATCTGGTGCAGCGCTTGAAGGCGCGACGCCCAGGCATAGCAATCGGCGCCGACCTGATCGCAGGTTTTCCGACCGAGACGCCCGAAATGCACGCCGACAATGTCTCGATCGTGCGCGACTGCTCGGTCGTCCACGGCCACGTCTTCCCCTACTCCCCTCGTCCCGGCACGCCGGCAGCGCGCATGCCGCAAGTCGATCCCGTGCTCGTCAGGGAACGCGCGGCCGAAGTCCGGGCCGAAGTGGCCAGGCAACGCCGGGATTGGCTGCAGTCGCTCCTCGGCACGCCTGCGCAAGTCCTTGCCGAGCGCGACGGAACCGGCCATGCGGGACACTTTGCGACCTACCGCGTTCCGGAAGGCACTCCCGTCGGGAGCCTCGTCACGGTAACGCCGACCAGGATTTTTGAAGGAATACTCGAATGAGTGCCGAAACCGCCAGCCCCAGCTGGTCCGACCGCATCCTCGGCGGATTCCGCAAGACGTCCGAGCGGCTTGCCGAAAATCTCGGCGGGATCGTCGGCAGCAGCCGCCTGAGCGACGAGCAACTCGATGATATCGAGGACGCGCTGATCCTGTCCGACCTCGGCCCCCGTGCCGCCGCCCGCATCCGCGAACGCCTGAAAAGCGCCCGGTTCGAGAACGGCGTGGACGAACGGGGACTGAAGGAAGCAGTGGCCGAAGAGATCGCCGCGATCCTCCGCCCGGTTGCCAAGCCGCTGGAAATCGTGGCGTTTCCTCGTCCGCAGGTGATCCTGGTGATCGGCGTCAACGGATCGGGCAAGACAACCACCATCGCCAAGCTCGCCCACCTGTTCCAGGAGCAGGACTACGGCGTGATGCTGGCAGCGGGCGACACCTTCCGCGCGGCGGCGATAGGCCAGCTCAAGGTATGGGCCGATCGCCTCGGCGTGCCCATCGTCACCGGCCCCGAGGGCGGCGACCCGGCTGCCATCGTGTTCGATGCGGTAAAGACCGCCACCGACACCGGCATCGACACCCTGATCGTCGATACCGCCGGCCGCCTCCAGAACAAGCGCGAGCTGATGGACGAACTGGCAAAGGTGCGCCGCGTGCTCGGCCGCCTCAATCCGGAAGCCCCGCATGACGTGGTGCTGGTGCTGGATGCCACCAATGGACAGAATGCGCTGCAGCAGATCGAGATCTTCAAGGAAGTGGCAGGGGTGACCGGCCTGATCATGACCAAGCTTGACGGCACCGCGCGCGGCGGCGTGCTGGTGGCGGCGGCGGAGCAGTACGGCTTGCCGATCCACGCGATCGGCGTGGGCGAAAAGATCGACGATCTGCGCCCGTTCGATCCCGACCTTGTCGCCAAGGTCATCGCAGGAGTGTTCCGGTGAGCGAGGCCCGAAAGAAGCCCAAATCGTCCTGGCTGAACCTGCTGGTCGATTACGGTCCGCTGCTCGTGTTCTTCCTCGCCTATCGCTACTTCAAGCGCGACAGTGGTGATGCCGGGCTGGCCGAGGTGGTGGCCGTTACCAAAGGCACTGCAGCCTTCATGGCCGCAACCGTCGTGGCTTTGATCGTCTCGAAGCTGCGGCTCGGCAAGATTTCGCCGATGCTGTGGCTGTCGACCGTGCTGATCCTCGGGTTCGGGACGCTGACTGTCCTGCTGGGCGATCCCTTCTGGATCCAAGTCAAGCCAACGGCGATATATCTGCTCTTTGCTGGCGTGCTGTTCGCTGGCCTTGCCAAGGGCAAGGCCATGCTGCGCTACCTGCTCGAAGCCGCATTCGATGGTCTGAACGAGGAAGGCTGGCTGAAGCTGTCGCGGAACTGGGCGTTCTTTTTCCTGTTCCTGGCCGGGCTGAATGAAGTCCTGCGGTACTTCTTCAATACGGCGAACGGCAACTTCGAAATCTGGCTGCAGGCAAAGCTCTGGGGTGTGACCTCACTGTCGTTCCTGTTCACGTTCGCCCAGATACCCATGCTGATGAAGCACGGGTTGGCAATGGACGAACAGACCGAGGTGGAACAGAACCCTCCGCACGACTGAGGCGCGCCTAGCCTTCCCGAAGAGGCTGGCAGCCCAACCCTAATTTTGTGTGACATTTGCGGCACGCTGCCTAATATGCGCGGCAACCGTGGGGGCATGGTCGTGCTCCTGCCATATGACGGTTGCACATAGGGGGAAATCACATGGCCAAATTCTTTGGCAATCTTCATCTCGTACTCGTAGTCGGTCTCGTCGCTGCCATTGCGGTGATGGTGGGCTACGGCGCATCCGCTCCGGTCGACGCCAACTCGGTGTTCCGCTGGCTCCACGCCTTCTTCGGCATCCTGTGGATCGGCCTGCTCTACTACCTGAACTTCGTGCAGGTGCCGACCATGCCGAAGATCCCGGCCGAACAGAAGGGCGCGATCACGGGTCACATCGCACCCAAGGTGTTCTTCTTCTTCCGCTATGCCGCGCTGCTTACGGTCATCACCGGCCTCGTCATCGCGTTCGTGAACGGATACGGCCACCAGGCGATGACCTTCTCGGGCGAAGGCAACGTCAACATGATCGGCCTTGGCATGTGGCTGGCGCTGATCATGGCGTTCAACGTATGGTTCATCATCTGGCCCGCCCAGAAGAAGATCCTCGGCATCGTCGAGGCATCGGCTGAGGAAAAGGCTGCCGCCGCACCGCGCGCGCTGGCCGCAAGCCGCACCAATCTGCTGCTGTCGCTGCCGATGCTGTACTGCATGGTGAGCGCAAACCTCGGCTGACCATCTCAGCCTTGACGCACTCTGACGGGGGGCGCGGCATTCTCGGATGCCGCGCCCTTTTTCTGCGACGGGATACTAATGCGTGTTCATGCGTTGCCTCCTCAACCCGCGCTGCGGGTACGACACCAAGGGGAGTAATTCACCACATGCGCAAGTTCACGATCCTCGCTGCCGCCGCGGCGACCGCCCTGACGCTTTCCGCTTGCTCGGAAAAGACGCAGGAAGCTGCCGAGACGACGGCGGAATCGGCCGGTAATGACGTTGCCAACGCTGCCGACAACGCGGCGGCCGCTACTGACGAGCTGGGTGACAAGGCCGCTGCTGCCGTCGACAATGCGGCCGCAAAGACCGACGAAATGGCCGACAAGGCAGCTGCGGCTACCAAGCAGGAAGCCGCCGAAGCCGAAGCCAGCCTTCACAACGAATCCGTGGCGGAAGCCAAGAAGGACTGATCTGAATTCCCGGGGCGGCAATGCCGCTCCGGGGTTCAACGGTATTGCAAATCAGCCGGTGAAAAGACCGGAAAGCTTTTCAATGAGATGAGCCGACACGTACGGCTTGCTCAGAATTGGCCGATCGTTGAACGGCGCATCGACCGAACCATAACCCGTGGCGATGATGAACGGAACGTCTCGCGCAGCCAGCGCTTCTGCCAGTGACGAACCGGATTCCCCGGCAAGGTTCCAATCAAGTACCGCAGCGTCAATGCCGCCTGCGGCGATCACCTCCAGCCCCTCGCTCACCCTGCCGACCGGACCCACAGGCATGGCGCCGTGATCCTCCAGGGTATCGCAAAGCATTGCCGCGACAATGAACTCGTCTTCAACGACCAGTATGCGTTTCCCGTCAATCATCTTGCGTCCCAGGAAATGGCCGGAAATGCGGCACTGCGATACGGCATCGTAACCCGGCCCTGTCATAGTCCAGATCGACGCGACCACCAAGCTGGCGAGGTATCGCTTCGGCCAACAGGCGCGAGCCGAAACCCTTGCGTTCCGGCATATTCACCTCAGGGCCACCGCTTTCGACCCAATCTATTACAACCATTTCGGATTCATCGAGCGCCCAACGCACCGTCACTCGGCCGGTAAGGCCCGACAGCGCGCCGTATTTCATGGCGTTGGTCGCCAGTTCATGCAGGACCATGACCAGCGAAACAGTGGCATTCGCAGGCATGATCACTTCCGGCCCCGACACATCGAGCCGCATGTCATCGGCTCTACAAATCAACAGCCCATGGTTCACGATATCGGCCAGCCGCGCTCCGGCCCAGTTTGTCCGGCTCAGGGCGTCATGGGCACCGGATAGCGCGGCAAGCCTGTCACTGAATGTGCTGATGCGACCATCGGCTGCGCCTCCGCCACGAAACGTCTGATGAGCCATCGCCTGAACCACCATGAGCGTGTTTTTCACGCGATGATTCAGCTCGTCGACGAGCAGCTTGAGTTGCTCTTCCAGTTGCTTGCGCTCGGTAATGTCGATGCCGGTCGATTGGGCAACCGACCATGCGCCCGCATCATCGAATTCGAGGGCGTGATTGCGCCACAGCATCCACCGGGTCCCGCCCGCAGCTTCGAAACGGTTCTCTATGGTCAGTTCAGGCTGCGCAGGGGTCAGGTTGAGCAACATGGCGCGGACATGCGCCTGATCTTCACCCGTGACGAAATCCCACAGGTTCCGCCCCGTCAGTTCGTGCGGCTCGCGCCCCAAGGTTGCTGCGTAGGCGCGATTGACGAACAGGATCGTGCCGTCCGCCCGAAAACGGCAGACGGTTTCAAGCTGAGCATCGAGAATCTCGCGCAGAAGCGCGCTATCGGCCATGTGGGCGTCCCTGTTGCCACGTTGGGCAAGAAGTAACGGAATTCTCCCGAATTCCAATATCCGCTACTGAAAACCGGACGAACCGAAGCGGACCGTTCAAATTTTCAACTGACTGCCCAGTTCGACAACGCGGTTGGTGGGAAGCCGGAAGAACTCCATGGCGCTTGCCGCATTACGCAACATCCAGGCAAACAATTTCTCGCGCCACAAAGCCATGCCGGGCTTTTCCGAGGGGATGAGCGTCTGGCGCGAGAGGAAGAAGCTGGTCTTCATCATGTTGAACGGCTCGCCACACATGCTCACGCCCTTCAATGCGCCGGGCACGTCCGTCTCTTCGAGGAAGCCAAATCGAAGGTTCAGCCGGTAAAAGCCGTTGCCGAAGTCCTTGACCGAATAGCGATCGCCCTCGTCAACGTAGGGCACATCCTCGATCGATACCGTGAGGATCACGACGCGCTCGTGCAGGACCTTGTTGTGCTTGATGTTGTGCAGCAGGGCCGAAGGGACGCCAGCGGCAGTCGACGCCATGAAGATCGCCGTGCCGGACACGCGCGCCGCGCTCGAATGGGCAGACTTTGTGAACACCTCAAGCGGGATCGTGCCTTCGGCCATGTTCTCCCGCATCAGGGCACGGCCACGCGACCATGTCGTCAACAGGGTGAAGATGGCAATGCCCATCACCAGCGGAACCCAGCCACCGTCGGGGATCTTGGTCATGTTCGCGCCAAGGTATGCCCCGTCGATCGCGAAGAACAAGGCCAGCATGACGACGGCCGCAGGAGCCTTCCAATGCCACAGCTTGAACAGCACAACGGCAAGAAGGAAGTTGTCGATCAGCATCGCACCGGTGACCGCGATGCCATAGGCGGCCGTGAGGTTCGACGAGCGTTGGAACACCAGCACCAGCAGGATCACCGCAATCATCAGCGCCCAATTGATCACGGGGATGTAGATCTGGCCGGCCGCAGTGGAGGTGTGCTTGATCGTCATGCGCGGGATGAAACCAAGCTGGATCGCCTGCTGGGTCACCGAAAATGCGCCGGAGATCACTGCTTGCGAGGCGATCACGGCAGCGCAGGAGGCAATGAACAGCAGCGGCCACTGGAACCACTCTGGCGCAAGATAATAGAACGGGCTTTCGAGCGCCGCGGGATTGCGGATCAGCAGCGATGCCTGGCCGAGATAGTTGAGCACCAGCGCCGGAAGGACGAAGACCAGCCACGACATCCGGATCGGGCTGCGGCCAAAGTGGCCCATGTCTGCGTAAAGCGCCTCGGCACCGGTCACTGCAAGCACGGCGGCGCCCATGGCCAGGAAGCCTCGCCATGGGTCGGAGATGAACATGGTGACCGCGTGGTGGGGGCTGAGCGCGGTGATGACCTGAGGGTATTCAGCGATGCTGAAGCTCCCGAGCACCGCAATCGTGCCGAAATAGACCAGCATGATCGGCCCGAAGAACGCGGCAACCTTCTCGGTCCCGCGGCTCTGGATAAAGAACAGGCCAATCAGGATACCGACGACCAGCGGCACGATCAGCGGATGCATGTCAGGTCGGTAAACCGCGACGCCTTCGATCGCGCCCATTACCGAAACCGCCGGGGTGATCATGGAGTCACCATAGAACAGCGCGGTGGCGAACACCCCCAGAAGGATGATCCCCTTGCCCCAGCGCTTTCCATCCGTGTGCTGGTTGATCAGCGCAAGCAGTGCAAGGCTGCCGCCTTCGCCCTTGTTGTCGGCGCGCATGATGATCGAGACGTACTTGAACGTCACGATGATCATCATCGACCAGAACATCAGGCTGATGATGCCGTAGATGTGCAGCAGGTCGAGCGGGAGCTTGTGATGGCCGGCAAACGTATCGCGCAGCGCGTAAAGCGGGCTGGTACCGATATCGCCGAACACGACCCCGATGGCGCCGACAGCAAGTTTGAGCAGGGGGCCGTGCGAATGGCCGGGATGACCGTGCCCTGCGGAATGCGCAGGTGCGCTTCCACTGGCTGGTTCGGCATTGCTGACAGCATTACTCATGGCAACAGTGCCCCCGGCCTCATAGCCTTGATCGCGACCGCCGAAAGGGCGGCGCGGCGCGGCGCTTTAGCACTGCCCCAATGCCCCCGCAATGGGCTGGAACACGGGCGCGCGGGAGCCTAACGAACGGCATACGGGGCCGTTCCTCATCAGAAAATTCTGATTTTTATTCAGCAGCTTGACCAGATCCGCCAGCCTCTGCCGAGGGCACCGCAACCGGCGCTCCGGCAGTCGACGCGCCCGAGGTTGCGCCAAGCATCGAGTCGATGCGCTGGATTCGCTCCGAGAGATCGGCGCGATAGGGCGCGTCTGCAGGAGAACGCCGGAGCAGTTCGGCCCACATCGCGCGAGCATCGGCAAGCCTACCGGACTGGGCAAGTGCCAGCCCCATGAAGAACGGTGGGCCGGGATGATCCGGCGCAATCGCCGCGGCCTTCTGGAACGCGAACTGCGCTGCGGGAGTGATTATGCCATCGCTGTGACCGACCAGCGCATTGCCGAGCGATACCCACAAGTCTGCGTCCTGGGGGAACTGTTGCGTCCCCTTGCGCAAAACCTCCGCGGCCGCGCCGTATTGCCCCTGCCGGGCAAGTCCGTCTGCCAGGATCATCCAGCTCTGCCCCTGGGCAAACTGGTCACCCATCTGCTGGCGCTGCTTGACCAGAGCCTCGTCCGCGGCGCGCTTGTTCTCGATCGGCGCCTTGGGCGCGCCGGGCGCGCCCGGGTGGCCTTGCAGCGCATAGCCTGCGATCCCCACGAGCAACGCCGCGCCTGACAGTTCCCAGCCGGCACGCGGCATCTTCAACACGAAAGCCAACAGCACGAAGACGATCGCGGCAATCAGCAGGATCAGGACCCAGGTCATTGGCCGTTCTCCGGCTTGATGCTCCTGCGGAAGCGCCCCCGCAGCAGAACGGCAGCGAGGAGCAGAATGACGAGCGGTGCCGCAAACAGCGGCCACATGATCGGTTTGTTCTGCGGCGCGTAGCTGACGTAATCGCCATAGCGTTCAACCAGCCAGGCGCGAATGGCCTCGGGATCCTCGCCCGCCTTGATGCGGGTGCGGACCTGATGCCGCATGTCACCGGCCATCGGCGCATCGGAATCCGAAATGGCCTGGCTCTGGCACTTGAGGCAGCGCAGCGTTTCCATCAGCCGTTGTGCTTTGGCCTCCAGCGTCGGGTCTTCAAGCTGCTTGTAGGCATAAGGCGCAGGTGGCAGCTGATCCTGAGCGAACAGGGGCTGAGCCGCCAGCAACGCCACTATCATGAAGAACAGGCGCTTCACGATTGCGCCTCCTTCAGCTTTTCAAGGATCAGCGGCACATCCTCGGGGCGAATCTCGCCAATGTGCTGGTACCGGATCACCCCTTTGGCATCGATGACGAACGTCTCCGGCACGCCGGATGAGCCAATGGCGAGCTGCACTTCGGAGAGGTCGTCCTTGCCGATGCGGGCAAAGGGATTGCCGTTTCTGGCAAGAAAATCCTCAAGGTCCTGCTTGCGATCACGCAAGGCAACACCGTCAATTTCGATGCCCTGCTGGCGCAGCGCTTCCAACTGTGGGGCTTCCACGGCGCACGGAATGCACCAGCTCGCAAAGACGTTGAGAAGCCTTGGCTTGCCCTTCATCTCTGCAGTGTTCAGCCCAGGCCTGTCATCGGTTGCTGCCGGGAGATCGAAACTCGGCAGAGGCTTGCCGATGAAGGTGCTTGCGACTTCACGGTCAGCCGGGCGAACAAGGCCCCAGATCACGAGGGCGAAGAACGCGCCGAACAGGATCAGTGGCAGCCAGATGGCGAGTCTGGAGCGCTTTGGCGCGGGCTCGGTCACTTGAGCTGCTCCTGCTGCGACTTGCGCCAGGCAATCTTCCCTTCAGCGCGCAGGCGACGGACGTCGTGCGCCGCGCGACCAATCAAGGCGAGCAGGCCACCAAAGGCCACGAGCAGGCCACCCAGCCATAGCAGTGGCACGAAGGGCTTCCACCAGAAGCGCATCTGCCAGCGGCCGTCCTCACCCTCGTTGCCCAAGACTGCGTAGAGCTGGCCGTTCCACCGCGTGTGCAGCGCGGATTCTGTGCGCTCGCCCGGCGGCGAGGTGAAAGTGCGCGCCTGCGGGTGAAGCGTTACCGGCGTACCGCCCTTGTACGATGCGCTGACGGTGGCCTCCAGCGCGGTCCAGTTCGGCCCCGCCACCGGCTCGACGCTTTGCAGCTTGAGCGAGATCGGCCCCACGGTCTGCGTATCGCCAACGTTCATGGCGGCGAGGCGCTCGGTCGAGAATGCACTTTCTGCCGCCGCGCCAAGCAGCGCCACGGCAATGCCGAAGTGCCCGAAGACCATGCCATAGACCGCCAGCGGCGTGCGGCGCAGATTGCGGCCACGCAGCGGGAACCAGCTCGCCACTGCGAGCCCTGCGCCCACGGCGATGCCCAGCATCGGCAGCACACGAATGCCCGGCGCCATGACCGCAACGGCCAGCAGCACCAATGCCGCCAGCAATGCGGGCACCGCGACGTTGGCGGTTATCCGCCCCGGCTTGTCCTTGCGCCAGCGCAGCAATGGTCCGACCGCCATGACCATCATCATCGGGATCGCGAAAATGGCCGAGACCGGATTGAAATACGGCGGACCGACCGAGACCTTGGCTCCGAACGCCTCGGTCAGCAGGGGGTAAAGCGTGCCCAGAAGCACGATGCCGAGAATGCCGCACAGCATCACGTTGTTGAACACCAGGCTGGATTCGCGGCTGAACACGCTGAACCGCTCACCTTCGGTGACGGTCGAGGCGCGAACGCCGAACAGAGCCAATGCACCGCCGATGTAAATCGCCAGCAGCGCAAGGATGAACGAGCCGCGCTCAGGATCGACTGCGAAGGCGTGAACCGAGGTCAGAATGCCAGAGCGGACAAGGAACGTGCCCACCATCGACATCGAGAAAGCAATCACGCCGAGCATCACGGTCCAGGCCCGCAAGGCATTGCGGCTCGCCAGCACCGAAGCCGAATGCAGCAGCGCCGTCGCCGCCAACCAGGGCATCAGCGAAGCGTTCTCGACCGGGTCCCAGAACCACCAGCCGCCCCAGCCGAGCGTGTAGTATGCCCAGTAGGAACCGGCAGTGATGCCGATGGTAAGGAAAATCCATGCACCAAGTACCCAGGGACGCATCGCCCGGGCAAACGCGGGACCAACATCGCGCGTGATCAGCGCGCCAATGGCGAAGCTGAAGGCGACCGAAAGACCGACATAGCCGACGTACAGCGTCGGCGGGTGGAACGCGAGGCCGATATCCTGGAGAAGCGGGTTCAGCCCTGCTCCTTCCGGTGCCGGTTCCGGCAGTCGTTCGAACGGGTTCGACGACAGGAGCAGGAAGGCATAGAAGCCAAGGCTGACGAAGGCTTGCCCAGCAAGCGTGGCCAGCAGCGTTTCCTCGCGCAGGCGCTTCTCGACCAGGGCAACGATGCCGCCCGAAACCGCCATGATCGTCACCCACAGCAGCATCGAGCCTTCGTGGTTGCCCCAGGTTCCAGCCAGCTTGAAGATGAATGGCTTCATCGAATGGCTATTCTCGGCGACGAGCTTCACCGAAAGATCGGTCTCGAGAAAAAGGTCGATCAGGCAGAGGAAGGACACCGCAACCAGTGCCCCCTGCATCACCGCGAGCGGCCGAACCACGCCGGCCAGCACCTTCCCGCCCGGCCGAAGCGCCGAGAAACCGGCGAACAGCTGCAACACGGCAAGCGCTGCCGCCATCCACAATACGGCAAGACCGAGTTCTGCGATCATTTGGTTTCGGCCACCACTTGCTTGGCCTGTGCGGCGGTCATGTCGCCCATCTGGCGGGGAACGTACTTCTCGTCATGCTTGGCAAGAAGATTGTCGGCGACGAAAGTGTCGCCCTCCATCCGGCCCTCGGCGACGACGCCCGATCCCTCGACGAAGAGATCCGGGGTAATGCCGGTATAGCGGACCGGCACGCGGGCCTTGCCGTCGCCGACGATGAAATCGATCGTCACGCCATCAGCCTGCGTCTTGAGCGAGCCCTGCTCGACCATGCCGCCGAGGCGGATGGCGCGGCCCTGCTCCGGCTTGTCTCTCACCAGGTCGCTCGGCACGTAGAAGTAGCTGGCTTGGTTTGACAAGGCATAGGCCGCAAGCAGCCCTGCCCCGATCAGCGCAACAAGTGCGATCACCAGCAGGACGAGCCGCTGATGCTTCGGCTTGATGCCGCCGGTTGGCCCGCCGCTGGAAATGCTGCTCACTTGCCTCTCACCTTGTCACGACGGCGTTCCGCCCGGATCATCGCCACCAGCGTCCAGCCTACCAGCACCAGCGTGCCGATCACGCCGATTGCCAGGGCTGCTGCCACGTAATCCCACTGCTGAAGACCTTCGCGCATCGTACGTTTACGCCATCGCTTTCCGGCGCAGCCGCGCCTCGGCCTGGATATCGGCCAGAAGAGTGCGCATCCGCGCAAGGACCACGCCGCCGAACACGAGGCTGAAGCCGAGTGCGGCAATCAGCAGGGGCCACAGAAAGGTGCCATCAATTGCAGACTTGCCGGCCGTGATAGATGGAGGTTGATGCAGACTGTTCCACCACACCACTGAACGATTGATGATCGGGATGTTGATGGCACCGACCAGCCCGAAGATAGCCGTGATGCGACTGCCGCCACCTCCGCCTGCCATGTCGCGCTGCGCCGCGCCGGACAGTGCGATATAGCCGAAGTAAAGGAACAGCAGGACGAGGAAACTGGTAAGGCGCCCATCCCAGACCCACCACGTGCCCCAAGTGGGCCGCGCCCAGATCGAGCCGGTGGCGAGGCAGATTGCCGTGAACGTCGCGCCGGGAACCGCGGCCGCCCGCCCTGCAATGGCTGCCAACGGGTGCCGCCAGACGAGCTCGACGAGACTGGCGATGGCAATGGTGGACCAGCCAGCCATGCCGAGCCAGGCTGCCGGAACATGAATGAACAGGATGCGGACCGTATCGCCCATGAGCCGATCGGGCGGCACGACGATTGCGCCATAGAGTACCGCTCCCATCGACAGGAGCAGGCCGGACACCAGAAGCAACGGCATCATCCAGCGGGCAAGGCGCAGGAAACGGGCGGGATTGGCAAATCCGTGCATGGGCGCGGGGAATCTGATCCTTCTCCCGGCGACCCCCGCCGCCGGTCCATGATCGCTCTGCCACTTGCCGCGCCACGGGGCAAGCGCAATGGCGCCGAGCCGTACCAAAAGGCGATACGACATGGCGAAAATGCCTTTGATGTCAGGAGAGAATGGGGCGACCGATGGGGTTCGAACCCACGACCTCCGGTACCACAAACCGGCGCTCTAACCAACTGAGCTACGGTCGCCACATTGCTGCGCAGGTTTGCTCTGCGCGGGGTGGCCCCTTTGCAGAAAGGCGGGACAAATGGAAGCGGAAATTTGCGGGTGGCGACGATTCAGCGGCTGAACCTGTCCCCCCAGCTGCGGAAAGCGACGCGCGGCGGGTTCACGCCGACATCGATCAATGCCTGCTCCTCCACGCTGACCGAATCGACCGTCACTGTCTGCATAAGCAGGAACCAGCGGCTGCGCACCTGCAACTGGTTGAGAGGAACGGCAGCGCCCTCCCCTCCCACGCCACGCAAGGCCTCATCGGGACTTTTCCAGCCAAGCGCAGGTCGTGCCGCCAACATGGCGCGGGCGCGCTGCGCGGGAATCGCCTGGGGTGCAATCATCGTCAGCAGGAGGGCCTGATCCGGGCGCAGCGTGTTGACGTTGATCGGCGACAGGTCCGCCCCGGGCAAGGCACAGAGCCATGGGCGCAAACGCTCATAGAATTGCGGCGTCATCCCCCGCACCGCGCGAATCTCGCTGACGTCGCTGATCAACCGGCCGGCCGTGCGGTACGGGACAGCCCGGCCCTGATAGCTGTCGTCCTCGGCACCATTTGGAGCCGGCGCATTGTCACTGTCGATCCAATCGGCAACCGAATCGCTTATGATGGCCGCTTCCGCTTCGGGAATGGCCAGACCCTTCATCAATGCCCGCATCTGGCCCAGCCCGACCAGCCTGAGGCGCAAGGCGCCTTGCACATCGGCTTCGACGAGCGAATTGAGATTGAAGCAGTTCCCCGCATCATCAACGCGCGCCATCACGGTGCCGCGCGGCAAGGGCAGCGGAAAGTCTCGACCGAGCAGACCGCTGCGATCTACCGTTCTTTCCTGGGAGGTTTCGACCAGCGCCTTGATCCGCGCCATCGCCAGCGTCTCGGCGCTTGCCGCATAGAGCCTCGCTTGCGTCATGGCCTGGCCATTGGCGGCAAGGCGCGTGGCCAGATTGAGACGGTCGAGCATCAACGCCGCAATGACTGCCATCATGGCGACCAGCAGCAGGACGGAGAGCAACGCTGCGCCACGCTCGCGAGGGTCATGCGGCCTCACTGATAGTTCACCCCGACAAGGGAGACCACCCGCAACGGCGGCACGCCCTTTTGCGGGATTAGCAGCTCGATCGCCACGGGCAGTTCGGTCGACAGTTGCGGGTCCCAGCGATCGCGCCAATTGCCGTCTTTCGCCCGGAAACGCACCGTGGCCGGCGCGCTGAGGGAGAGAACATCCGCACCAGCTTCTGCAACAGAGCCATCGGGAAAGGGATAGCCTGCGCGAACCAGTGCTCCTGCGGTGATTCGGTACTCGACCTTCTGCAAGCCCGGACGCGGCGCGCCATCGACATTGTCCCAGCCGCTCCGGGTAAAACGGATCATCACGCCATCGGTATCGGCTTCGAAGGCCGGGTGGCTCGTGCCGGATGCGTCACGCGAAGGGCGCGGCACTGCTTGAGCCATATCCGCTGTCCACACTGACAGGAACCGCCGCTGGCTGGCAATGCTTTCCGTCTTGGCCCGGCTCGCAAGCTCCGCGTCCACCGAGAACCGCAGCAGCCCCAGTGCGCCGACCGCGATCACCGCGAACAGGGCAAGCGCCACCAGCATCTCCACCAAGGTGAAGCCGTTGGGCGAGGGTTCCTGCCTCATGCTCCCGGCAGCCTGGTGAAATCGAGAGTGAAAGCCTGGCTCTGCGCGCCCGGAGTCGTCTCGCGGACCGACAGAGCAATGCGCAACACGCCGTAATCTTGCTGCATCTCGACGGTGCGGGTCCACTGGAAGCGGCGTCCCGCATTCTCTATGGTGCCCGAAGCCGATCCGACCGGCGGCGGCGCTGGATCGGTCAGTATCTCGGCCGCCATGTTCTGCGCCACGATTTCCCGGAGCAGGCGCTGGTCCAGATCTGCGGTGCGGGAGATACTCGCGCCTTCCATCTGCAGCAGGGCAAGCGCCGCGATCGCAAACACGGCAAGTGCAACGAGCAGTTCGAGCAAGGTGAAGCCATTGCGCTCAGCCGCCATCGACGATCACGCTCCCGTCGCGGCGCAGGTGGATTGAAAGCGCCGCTTCAGCACGCCGCAAGCGGATAAGGGCTTCGCTGCTGGCAAGCCCCAGCGAATCGAAAACGATGCGTTGCCGCTGGCCGTCGACAATGGTCTCGGCATTCCACCCCGTAAGTTCAAAGCCCCGGCCCGGCAAGGGCTGCCAACGACCTTCGCGGCGCCCTTCGAAGTAGTATCCCCTCTCGCTCACTACCAGCGATACAGGTCGCGCGCCGATAATGGCCTCGTCCCGCGCCGCGAGCGTTCGCGCTGCAAAGCGCTCGGCCTCGTCGCGAAGTTTGCGCCCATCGCCGGGGATCGTCAGCACTGCAGCGGTCGCCAGCAGCCCCATCACGAGCAGGACCACCATCATCTCGACCAGCGAGAAGCCGTTGCGGACAGCGCAGGATGGACTCTGACAGGGCACGGTAGCTCGCATGCGGCAGGAACGTGACGGTTTTACGACCAAGACACCAGAGGCTTCAAGTTGCAGTCTGGCATGTCGCTGGAGTAGAGAACCGGCGATGACGCCCGCCAATGAAGCTTCTGCCGACCGCTTGCTGACCTTGCCGGGAATGATGCGCGTGCCAACGCCCAGACTCGAGATGTTCATGCTGCGCGGATTTCTGAGCGATCGGGAATGCGCTTCGCTCATCGCTAGGATCGATCGTGACCGCCGGCCTTCCACAATCGCAGATGCCAACGGTGACCACTATTTCCGGACGAGCGAAACCTGCGATCTGCCGATGCAGGAGCCGGAGATCGTTGCGCTGGACGAAAAGATCTCGGCAATCTCGGGAATTGATCGACAGTTCGGCGAACCCATTCAGGGTCAGCGGTACGAACCGGGGCAGGAATTCAAATCGCACACGGATTACTTCGATCCTCATGGCGCAGACTTCCAGCGATATTGCCACGTAGCAGGTCAGCGCACGTGGACCTTCATGGTCTATCTCAACGATGTCGAGGCGGGCGGTGCAACGCGGTTCAAGGTGATCGACAAGATCATCCAGCCCGAAAAAGGCAAGCTGGTGTGCTGGAACAATCGTCGTCCCGATGGTTCGGTGAACCCGGCCACGCTTCACCATGCCATGAAGGTGCGCAAGGGCCTCAAGTACGTGATAACCAAATGGTATCGTGAAAGACCCTGGGTCTGACGGTCAGCTTTCCTCTTCACCACTCCGCGCGCTTCGGATGGTCGGAAGGCACCGAAACAGAACGCCCGTGTCCGCATCCCCAAGCAAGGCGGTAAATCGGGTTTCATGCTTGTCGATCCGCGCCACGGCATCGTCTGCCATCCTGCGGCCAGCGTCCGTCAACGTCAGTGCGTGACTGCGCCCATCCAGACGCCGACGTTCGACCAGGCCTCGTTCCATCAGCCGGGATATGATCGGAACCATGTTGGCCCGCTTGATCGCCAGCACTTGCCCGACCTCGGTCTGCGAACAGTCGGGATTTTCGGCGATGACCAACAGCGTCGTCACTTCGGCCGGACGCAGGTCAAGATCGGAAAGCTCGCGCCCCAGGTCTGCCATCATCACGGCGGATGCGCGGCGGAGCTGATAGCCGAGGCGGCTCTCGAGGGAATTGGTCAGCGTCATGGCCTGATCTTTAGGACGGCTATCGGTGATAGCAATATGCCATGGCAAACCGTTCACGCAAAAGAAAAGGGCGACCGAAGCCGCCCTTCCCGTCAATGTCCTGTCGCCAGCGCTCAGCGCTTGAGCGAAAGACCACCAAAGCGCTTGTTGAACTGGGCAACGCGGCCACCCTGGTCCAGCTGGCGCGTACCACCAGTCCATGCCGGGTGCGAGGTCGGGTCGATTTCGAGAGCGAGCGTGTCGCCTTCCTTGCCCCAGGTGGAGCGAGTCTCGAAAACGGTGCCGTCGGTCATCTGCACCTTGATCATGTGGTAGTCGGGGTGAATGCCAGTCTTCATGGGTCTTGCTCCGGTGCGCAGCCGGTTCCGACCGGCCGCTAGAATCTGTAAGGGCGCGCGCCTAGCGGAAAGCCGCAAGGTTGTCCAGCGGCTGCAGCCTCAGCTGTCTGCGATCATCGCGGTAAAGCCGACCTCGCAGGTCACCTTGTCGCCGACCATCGCCTTGCCAGCGAACTTGCACACGCGCGAACGCTTGTGGGTGAACTCGACATGCAGGTCGAGCAGGACGCCGGGCTCTACGGGATTGCGGAACTTGGCCTCCTCGATCGCCATGAAGTAGACCAGCTTGCCGGAACCTGCGAGGCCAAGCGATTCCACCGCGAGCACGCCAGCCGCCTGGGCCAGCGCCTCGATCTGGAGGACGCCGGGCATGATCGGGCGTCCGGGGAAATGCCCCTGGAAGAACTGCTCGTTCATCGACACGGCCTTAACCGCGTGGATACGCTCGTTCAGGGTGAGCGAAGCGACACGATCGACCAGCAAGAGCGGATAGCGGTGCGGAAGCGCCGCCATCACCTTGCGCACGTCATAGTCGGTGATCACGCCCTGCGGCGCGTTCTGATCCTCGGACATTACCCGGCCCCCAAACCGAAGACCTCAGCGGCCTTCGGGTGCCTTCTTCGCAGGCTGCGCGGCGGTTGCCGGCTGCTGTGCGGCCTGAGCCTGAGCCTGCTGCTCACGCTGCGCGCGCGGCATCCAGCCAGCCGGCGGCACCAGCTGTGCCGAAGGAATGGCCTTGTTGAGCTCGGTCAGGATGTCCTGGTTGAGATTGTAGACCTGGCCAGCCTTGATGACCGACTGCGAATCGATCACCAGCGTGATCTTCTTCTTGTCCATCGCGGCCTGGGTGGCAGCGTCAAGCTTGTCGCCGATCTGCTCGAGCACGTACTGCTGCGAAAGGTTCAGCGGCTCGAGAATCTTCTGGATCTCTGCCTGGCCGGCCTGTTCGATCTGCTGGATCTGCTCGTACTGGGCCTGAAGCGCCGCACGGTTGGGGTTGGCCGCCTTCGAATCCGCCTGAAGCTTGTCGATCAGAGGCTTGAGCTGCGCTTCGATCTGGCCCTTGCGTGCATTGGCCTGGTCGATCTGCGGCTTGTAGGTCGTCGGACGCTGCTGCTGGGCGGTCTGATATGCAGCAGATGCGGCGACCACCGCCGAGGGATTGGCGATGGCGATACCGGGCGTGACCGTGCCCGAGGTGGCCTGCGCCACGGCAGCGGTCGGCGAAACGGAAAGAACAGCGAGGCCCGCGAGAAGCGCGGAAGCGTAACGGATTTTCATCAGAACTGGGTTCCCACGTTGAAAGTGAAAGTCTTGGGGTCGTCGCCATTGGCCTTCTTGAGAACCTTGGCGAAATCGAGGCGGAACGGGCCGAACGGCGAATTCCAGTTCACGCCGATGCCGACGGAGACGCGCGGCGACAGCGTATCGCCAACGTACTCTTCGATATAGCGCGTGGCAGTGTTTGCCGTACCATCCGATGCGGTCGGGCTGTTCGTGATCTTCCCGGTCAGCGCGTCAGTGTAATAGACGACGTTGTTCGGGTTCTGCGTGAGCGGGTTGGCAATGCCCCAGACGGCGCCGGCGTCGACATAGATCGACGGACGCAGACCGAGTTCGCGTGCGCCCGATCCCAGCGGAATCTCAAGCTCGGCGCGGGTCAGGTAATAATACTTGCCGCCCAGAGCGTCATCGACCCACTGGTTGCGGTCAGTCGATGCCGTGTCGGGAATGTTGTCGTTGTTGGTATCGATCGTCAGGAACTTGCGCAGGACGCGGGGTCCGACACCGCGAATGTCGAAGCCGCGGATCTGGGGTTCGCCCAGGAAGAAGCGGTCCGTCAGGCGCACGTCGTCGATGGTGGGATCGCTGGAACGGCTCGAAAGCGCCTTGATCGCGCCACCTTCGGCGCGGACGGAGAAGATGAATCCCCCACCCACGGGCCAGAACTTGGCTGCGTTGGCAGTAATGCGTGCGTAGCGGACCGAACCGCCCAGCCCGGCAACGTCGGCGCCGACGACGAACTGTGTGCCCCGGCTCGGACGCAGGCGGTTATCCAGCGTGTCGTAGACCAGCGAAGCGCCAAGAATGGAGCTTGTCCGCTTGCCGATGGCATCGCACAGGTAACGCCCTGCCAGCAGAATGCTGCACTGGCCGTTCACATAGAACGTGCTCTGGTCCAGAGTGACGTCATCGAGATTGAACGTGTAGCGCCCTATCAGCGACATGTACTCCGACAGCGGCACGCCGATACGCGCCGAAAAGCCCGTGGTTGCCTGTTTGTAGGTCGTGTTGCGGTTGGAGTTGAACTGGTTGAAGCTGTTGAGGTCGCGCCGATAGACATCAACGCCCAGCGAGATGTTCTTGTCGAAGAGGTACGGTTCCGTGAAGCTCACCTGGACCGAACGCGTAAAGCGAGAGTAGTCGACCGAGAGACCAATCGTCTGGCCGCGCCCGCGGAAGTTGTTCTGGCGGATTGACCCTTGGAAAATGAAGCTCTCGAGGCTTGAGAAGCCGGCCGAGAGCTGGAGTTCGCCGGTGGGCCGCTCTTCCACGTTAGCTTCAAGCACGATGCGGTCGGGCGCGCTGCCCGGCTTCTGCTCGATCTCGAACTTTTCCTGGAAGTAGCCCAGCGACTTGATGCGGTTGGTCGAACGCTTGACCTGGAACGTGTTGAACGCATCGCCCTCGGCCAGACGGAACTCGCGGCGCACGACCTTGTCCTGCGTCAGCGTATTGCCGTTGACGTCGACCCTTTCGACATAGACGCGAGGCGCTTCGGCGATGCGGAAGGTGACCGACATCGTCAGGTCATCCTTGTTGCGCGAAAAGTCCGGGCGGACGTCGGCAAAGGCATAGCCGAACGCGCCTGCGGTTTCGGTCAACGCGTCGACCTGGTCCTCGACCATCTTGGCGTTGTACCAGTCACCCGCCTTGATCGGCAGGCGCTTGGACATCGCATCGCTGTCGAAATCGCGCAACTGGCTGTCAACCTTCACGTCGCCGAACTTGTAGCGATCGCCTTCCTCCACCACGTAGGTGATGATGAAGTCACGCTTGTCCGGAGTCAGTTCGGCCACGGCCGAAACCACGCGGAAGTCGGCATAGCCTTCGGTCAGATAGAACTGGCGCAGCTTCTGCTGATCGAAGGCCAGACGGTCGGGGTCGTAGCTGGTGCCCGAGGAGAACAGGCGGAAGAAACGCGCCTGCTTGGTCACCATCTCGCCGCGAAGCTTCCCGTCCGAAAACTTCTCGTTGCCGATAATGTTGATCTGACGAACCTTGGACTTCGGCCCCTCGCTGATCTCGAACACGATGTCGACGCGGTTCTGGTCAAGCATGACCATCTTCGGCTCGACCGTCGCGGCAAAGCGGCCCTGCCGCTTGTAGAGTTCGATGATGCGCGCAACGTCGGCCCGGACCTTTGATCGCGTGAAGATCTGGCGAGCCGCCAACTTGATCTCGGGGAGGATCTTGTCTTCCTTGAGGCGCTTGTTGCCTTCAAGGATGATGCGGTTGATGACCGGGTTTTCCTTGACCTGAACCACAACGTCACCGCCGTTGTTGCGGATCGAGACGTCGGCGAAGAGTTCAGTCGCGTAAAGGTCCTTCAGCGCCTGGTCACCCAGCGCCTGCGTATATGTCTGGCCCGGACGCAGGCGGATGTACGAAAGGATCGTGTCCGGCTCAAGGCGCTGCGAGCCCTGCACAGTCACAGTGCGAATGACGTCTCCGGCAGGTACCGGCGCCTGCACCACAGGAGCCGGGGCTGCAGGTTGCGAAACAGGAGCCACGGCCTGCGCCGAGGCAATTCCTGGAACAGCCACCAAGGCGCTGGTGGCCAGAAGGCCTGCGCACAGCGGGGAAGTCCTGGCGTTCCGATTCTCTGCCCGGCCCGCGTTACGTCCAATCATCACCAAGCGCCATCCCGTAATAAAGTGGCAGCAGGACGCCCCCGAGGAAGTCCGGCCACGGCAAGCAATGTAGCCCTCTGCCCGATGCCACAAGGCCAATCAAGCAAACATTGCCCCGCATTTCTGTGGAAAGACATTATGTGGAAATCCGCCTGCCACCCCTGACCGCCGAATACCACGCGTCCCCGCACCGGACGCAGTCAAACTCGCCTCACCCTCCAAACAGCTTGAGCGACGCCACGTCGTTGATCGTGACGAACAGCATCAATGCCATGACGAACGCCAGGCCGGTGCGGAATGCCCACTCCTGCCCGCGCTGGCCAACCGGCTTCCGGCGGATTGCCTCGGCCGCGTAGAAAGCGAGGTGGCCCCCGTCGAGAACCGGAATTGGCAGGAGGTTAATGAACCCCAAGTTAATCGAGATAAGTGCCACGAAGCCGACGAACGATTGCCAACCGGAAACCAGCTGCTCACCCGAATATTTGGCAATCTTGATCGGTCCGCCGAGTTCCTTGACCTCGCGTTTGCCCATGACAATCTGGCCAATCCCGTTGACCATCATCGCGATGATGTTGCCGGTTTGCCTGACGCCGTCCACTACCGCCTCAACTGGCCCGACCCTGACGATCTCGTAACTTTTGGGACCGATGCCAAGAAAGCCGATCTTCTGCGTATTGCCGAACCGGTCGCTTTCGACCTTCACAGCGGCGCTGACTGGCACGTCAATCTGGCGACCTTCCCGCAACACGACCAGATCGAGTGGTTCCCCCGGATTCTGGCCAACCTCGAGACGGATATCGAGGAAAGACTCGATCGCACGACCTCGGATGGAAACCACGCGGTCGCCTACCTTCACCCCTGCACGCTCAGCAACGGAACCCGCCTGAACTTCGCCCACCACAGGAGGAACGACCGATTTGCCGTAGGCGAGGGTAAACCCGGCCAGGATCAGCACCGCGAACAGAAGGTTTGTAACCGGCCCCGCCAGCACGATCAGCGCCCGTTGCCACAGCGGCTTCGCCTGGAAGGTGCGATTGCGTTCCTCGGCCGGGAGAGCAAGCCATTCGGGGCTGGGCTGGCTCGCCGCATTCATGTCCCCGGCGAACTGGACATAGCCACCCAGCGGCAGGGCAGAGAGCTTCCATCGCGTGCCGCGCTTGTCGGTCCAGCCCGCAATTTCCTTGCCGAATCCTATGGAGAAGACGTCGGCCTTTACCCCGAACCAGCGGCCAACAAGGTAATGGCCCAGTTCGTGGATGAACACCAAAGGCCCCAGCACCAGCACGAAACCGAGCAAAGTGACGAGAATTCCGGGGCTTTCCATCGGCGACATCAGCGTACGGGTTCCATCAGTTCGCGCGCCCTTGCCCGCGCCTCGGCATCGATCGCGATGACATCGTCAAGGCAGGTGGGCGCCGGCATGGCGCTGCGCGAAAGCACATCCTCAACCGATTGCACGATCCGGGTGAATGCAATCTGACCATCCAGAAACGCTGCCACGGCGATCTCGTTGGCCGCGTTCATAGTGGCAGGGGCCGCCCCGCCCTCGATCACAGCATTACGAGCAAGGCGCGTAGCCGGAAAGCGGATCTCATCCGGCGTGCGGAAGGTCAGTTGTCCAATGGCGGCGAGATCGAGCGGAGCACAGGGTGTGTCCATCCGCTCGGGCCAGGCGAGCGCTGAAGCAATCGGCACCCGCATGTCCGAGGGGCCAAGCTGGGCGAGAGTCGATCCGTCGCGATACTCGACCATCGAATGCACGATCGATTGCGGGTGGACGATGATGCGCAGGCGTTCCACCCCGACGGGGAACAGATGAAACGCCTCGATGAACTCAAGGCCCTTGTTCATCATCGTGGCGGAATCCACGCTGATCTTGGCGCCCATGGACCAGTTGGGATGCTTGACCGCTTCGGCCGGGGTTGCGCGCTGCAACTGTTCGAGCGTCCAATCGCGGAAAGGCCCGCCACTCGCCGTCAGCGTGATCGCTTGGACGTGCTCAAGGCTATTGCCAGCCAGGCACTGAAAGATGGCATTGTGCTCGGAATCGACCGGAAGCAGCGTTGCGCCGTGCCGCGCGACGGCCGCAGTCATCACGTCTCCTGCGGAAACCAGCGCTTCCTTGTTGGCCAAGGCGATCACACCGCCGCGCTCGATTGCCGCCATCGTCGGGGCAAGCCCGGCACATCCCACAATCGCTGCCACGGTAATGTCGGCCCCACGCGAGGCCGCCTCGATCAGCGCTGCCGATCCCGCTGCTGCGTGAATGCTGGTCCCGTCAAGAGCTTCGCGGAGGGCGGGCAGCGCGCCCTCATCGGCCACCACCGCAACTTCAGCGCCGAACTCGCGGGCCAGCCTGGCCAGACCTTCGGCGTCACCATTGGCGGTCAAGGCAACGACACGCCAGTCATTGCGATTGCGTCTGATCAGGTCAAGCGTGGAGGCACCGATCGAGCCGGTTGCGCCCAGAACGGAAATGGAGCGCGCCATCTGCCTCTAAAGTCCTGCCTGCGTTGCGGCCCAAGCCGTGCCGACGATGATGGCAACCGGGAGCAGTCCGTCAACCCTGTCGAACAGACCACCGTGTCCGGGAATCAGTCGCGATGAATCCTTCACCCCTGCCCGGCGCTTCAACCACGATTCGTAGAAGTCTCCGATCTGGGCAAAAACGGCCAGCACCGCGCCCGCGATGGCAGCCATGCCAAGGTTGGCGACTTCCAGCGCTGCCGCCACGCTTGGCCCCGTGGGCCCGATAGCAGAGACGAGATAGCTTGCGGAAAGCACCACCAACGACGCCCAGATGCCTGCCGCCGCCATACCCCCGAGCAGCCCGGCCCATGTCTTGGACGGGCTGATCCTGGGAGCGATCTTCGGCCCGCCGAGCGAACGGCCGGTGAAGTAGGCGCCCGTATCGGTGCAGATCACCAGGCCCAGCACCGCCAGCATCAACGGCTCGGGCATGACGGCAAGGGCAAGCCCGCCCCAGCCGACGTAGACCGCACCGAAGATCACCATCGACGAGAGGCGCGCTGCATTGTCAGCGATCTTGCCGACCAGTCGCACGTACTCCACGAATACACCGAAAGCCACGACGGCCACGAACAGGTCCAGCCACAGGCCGCCCGCCCAGAAGGCGGCACCGGCGATCGTGAGCATCACCACAGCGGAAGCAACACGCACGCCGAGATCGGATTTTCTGGGAGCTTCTGCCGCGCTCGGTGCGACTTGGGGTTCAGCGTCCACCGAAGCGCCTCTCGCGCGATCCGAACTGCTCAAGTGCCTCCCGCAGGTGCGCCGCGGTAAAGTCCGGCCAGAGCACGTCCGTGAACCACATCTCGGCATATGCCGCCTGCCACAGCAGGAAGTTCGAAAGGCGAACCTCGCCCGAAGTCCGGATCAGCAGGTCAAGGGGTGGCAGGCACGCGGTGTCCAGTTCCGCCTCGATAGCTTCGGGCGTGACCGGCCCCTTGGCTGCGGCCTTGGCGGCCGCCCGGGCGATTTCCTGTTGCGAGCCGTAATTCAGCGCGATTGCCAGTATCGTGCCAGTATTGCCCGCTGTCCGCGCCATCGCATCTTCGATCAATTCCACGATATCGGGCGCAAGCGCCTGATAATCGCCGATGATCTTCAGTCGCGTGTTGTTGCCAACGAGTTCCGCCAAGTCATTGCGGATGAATGTCCGCAACAGCCCCATCAGGTCGGCAATTTCGTCCGCCGGACGCTTCCAGTTCTCCGACGAGAAAGCATAGAGCGTCAGCGCCTCAAGCCCCATGTCGCGCGCGGCGCGGGCAATGTCCCGCACCGTGTCTACACCGCGCTTGTGGCCGAAGGCGCGCGGCATCATCCGCTTCTTCGCCCACCGGCCATTGCCGTCCATGATGATCGCGACGTGCCGCGCGCCATGGGACGCGCTGCCGCCCGTCGAGGCGGGGACCGCCGTCACTTGCCGAGGATTTCCTTTTCCTTGGCCACAGCCGCTTCATCGGCCTGCTTGATGATATCGTCGGTCAGCTTCTGCAGGTCGGTCTCGGCGCGCTTGCGCTCATCTTCCGAGATTTCCTTCTTGTTCTCGTCGGCCTTGAGAGCATCCATGCCATCGCGGCGCACATTGCGGATCGCGATGCGGGCGTTCTCGGCATACTTGCTCGCAAGCTTGGCCAGTTCCTTGCGGCGCTCCTCGGTGAGGTCCGGGATCGGGAGGCGCAGGGTCTGTCCATCACTGATCGGATTAAGGCCCAGGCCTGCCGAGCGGATTGCCTTCTCGACCGGAGTCACGTTCGACTTGTCCCACACCTGTACCGAAAGCATGCGCGGTTCCGGCGCGGAGACGCTGGCCACCTGGCTGAGCGGCATGTGGCTGCCGTAAACCTCGACCAGGATCGGATCGAGCAGCGCGGTATTGGCGCGACCGGTGCGCAGGCCGGAAAGATCGCCCTTGAGCGATTCAACAGCGCCCTTCATGCGGCGTTCGAGATCGGCCTTGTCGTACTTTGCCATGGCTCAGGCTCCTTGCTTGACAATCGTCTGCGTCCCCTCGCCCGCAAGCACGCGGGCAAGATTGCCGCGCTCGCGGATCGAAAAGACGACGATCGGAATGTTGTTGTCACGGCACAGCGCCACTGCGCTTGCGTCCATGACCTTCAGGTTGTCTGCCAGCACCGTGTCATAATCCACGGTTTCATAACGCTTTGCCGTGGCATCCTTCTTCGGGTCAGCATCATAGACGCCGTCCACGCTGGTCCCCTTGAGCAAGGCGTCGCACTTCATTTCGGCAGCGCGCAGCGCAGCGCCGGAGTCAGTGGTGAAATAGGGTGCGCCTACGCCGGCTGCGAAAATCACGATGCGGCCCTTTTCCAGGTGACGCTCGGCACGACGACGGATCACCGGCTCGCACACCTTGTCCATCTCGATCGCTGATTGCACGCGGGTCGGGACGCCAAGCTGTTCCAGCGCCGACTGCATCGCCAGCGCGTTCATCACCGTAGCCAGCATGCCCATGTAGTCGGCCTGCGCCCGATCCATGCCCTTGGCAGCTCCGGCCATGCCGCGGAAGATGTTGCCGCCACCGATGACCAGGCATATCTCGAGGCCGCTGTCGCGCGCGTCCTTCACTTCCTGCGCCACGCGGGCGACGTAGTCCGTGTCGATCCCGAACTGCTGTTCCCCCATCAGCACTTCGCCCGAGAGCTTCAGAAGAATGCGCTTGTAGCTGGGGACACTCATGGATCGGATGCACTCGTAACCAAAGGGAAGTGGCCGCCCTTATAACCCTGTGAAGGGGCCTGCCAAGGGCGCAGGCATAACGATCCCCGCACCGACGGGCCAGATATCCGGCCCGTCCATGCGGGGATCGTTCAACGCAGACTTACTTGATGCCGGCGGCAGCAGCCACTTCGGCAGCGAAGTCGGTCTCTTCCTTCTCGATGCCTTCGCCGAGCTGGAAGCGGACATAGTCCTTCAGCACGATCTTCGTGCCAGCTTCCTTGCCAGCGGCGTCGACGACCTGCTGGATGGTCGACTTGTTGTCCATCACGAAGATCTGCGACAGCAGTGCGTTTTCCTTGGCGTACTTGGCGACGGCACCGTCCACCATCTTGGCCTGGACTTCGGCGGGCTTGCCGCTCTCCGCAGCCTTCTCGGCGGCGATCTTGCGCTCGCGAGCGATCAGTTCGGCGTCGAGCTGGTCGGCAGTGAGAGCCTGCGGGAAGGCAGCGGCGATGTGCATCGCGATCTGCTTGCCGAGCGCCTCGAGCTTGTCGGCAGCAGCATCCGATTCGAGCGCGACGAGCACGCCGATCTTGCCAAGGTTGGTGGCGGCCGCATTGTGCATGTAGGGCACGACGACGCCGTTCGAGACTTCGACATGCTTGATGCGACGCAGCTGCTGGTTTTCGCCGATGGTGGCGACGTTGTTGGTCAGCTTGTCAGCAACCGAACCGCCGTCCGGATAGGCTGCGGCCTTCAGCGTCTCGACGTCCGAAGCGCCGGTGTTCAGCGCAACTTCGGTGGCCTTGCGGACAAAGTCCTGGAACTGGTCGTTCTTGGCGACGAAGTCGGTTTCCGAGTTCACTTCGACGGCAACGCCCTTCGTGCCCGAAACGGCAACGCCGACAAGCCCTTCGGCGGCGGTGCGGCTCGACTTCTTGGCAGCAGCGGCCAGACCCTTGGCGCGCAGTGCGTCAACGGCGGCTTCAAAATCGCCGCCGGCCTCGTCGAGAGCCTTCTTGCAGTCCATCATGCCGGCGCCGGTGCGCTCGCGCAGGTTCTTCACGTCAGCGGCGGTGTAAGCCATTGCGTTGATCCTTTATCTTGAAAACACAGGAAGCCGCAGCACTGCCGCGGCTCGTAAATCGTACCCGGGTCAGTTCGGTGACGGCCCGCCATTGCAAGGCAAGGCCGCCACACGAAAATCCGGATCAGGCTTCAGCCGTGGCTTCTTCTGCCAGCGGCTCCGCCATGGCGCCAAGGTCGGCACCCGAAGCGATCGCCGCGTCACGGCCACCCTTGGTGGCAGCAGCAGCAACGGCTTCGCAGTAAAGGCGGATGGCGCGGCTTGCGTCGTCGTTTGCCGGAACCGGGAATGCGATGCCATCGGGCGAGACGTTCGAATCGAGAATCGCGACGACCGGGATACCGAGGACGTTCGCTTCCTTGATCGCCAGCTCTTCCTTGTTGGCGTCGATCACGAACATCACGTCCGGAATGCCGCCCATGTCGCGGATGCCGCCCAGGGACAGCTCAAGCTTGTCACGCTCGCGGGTCAGCTGAAGGACTTCCTTCTTGGTCAGACCGGCAGTATCGCCAGCGAGCTGCTCTTCAAGAGCCTTGAAGCGCTTGATCGACCCCGAGATGGTCTTCCAGTTGGTGAGCATGCCGCCCAGCCAGCGGTGGTTGACGTAGTGCTGACCGGCAGCGCGCGCTGCCTGCGCGATTGGCTCCTGCGCCTGGCGCTTGGTGCCAACGAACAGGACCTTTCCGCCAGCCTGGACCGTCGCCGAGATAAACTCGAGCGCACGGGCAAACAGGGGAACGGTCTGCGACAGGTCAAGGATGTGGATGCCGTTGCGGGCGCCGAAGATGTACGGCTTCATCCGCGGGTTCCAGCGGTGGGTCTGGTGGCCGAAGTGGGCCCCGGCTTCGATAAGCTGATGCATCGTGACGACTGGTGCCGCCATGGGTAATTCCTTTCCGGTTGTGCCTCCGGGACGCTGGAACCGCTGCGGAGCTCCCGCTGGCGGCACCGGTGAAAGTGCATCCCGTGTGGATTGTTCGCCCTATTCCGTCAGCACCATGCCGAACGGATTCATGCGAACGGGCCGCCGATAGATGAGGAATGCGGGAAAATCCAGCATTGAATCGCGCCGCTGGTCCCTAGGCCAACGCCGTGCTTGATCGAGATTAATCCGATCACGCTGCAATAAATATCCGCTTCAAATCAAGGATATGGGTCGTTTGGCAGCAATTTGGCTGTTGGCACGCCTGTTCCAGCTTGACGGATCGGAACAAAACAGGAACATTAGCTCCATATCCGAATCAGTCATCGGACAGTCAGGAACGATAGCTCAATCCACAGGTTATCCACAGGTGAATCGTAAATGGATTCTTAACCAGGTGGATCTGGCAGAACGCAGGGAATGGTCCAATGCTCGCTCTTGTTTGCACACTCGTCTTCGCAGCTGCAGCCACCTTCGCCGTGGGCGCGGCTTTCGTGACGATGCAGGGGCGAAAAGGGCAGATCACTGCTCTTCTGGCAGAATACCGCTCGCTGGAGCGTGACCGCGAATTTCTGGTCCATGTCACCAGCCACGAAGCCGACGCGCCCCGGGCTTTCGCCGCGCCTCAGCTCCGTCGCACGCCGCGCCGCGCGTTCAAGCAGGCGGATGCGGTTCGCTCCGCACGCTCGCGGCGCGCTGCCGCCTGACTCTGGCGTAGCGCACCACGCCTACGGGGATCAGCAGCAGGTAGGCGATGCAGATCCCCGACAGGGTCAGCCAAGGCTCGCTCAGCAGCGCCGCAATCACCAGACCGAACAGTGCAATCAGTTCCAGCCGTACGCTGCGACGGGGTCGGAGTGACGACCAGCTCAGCGTAGCGATGTTGGAAATCATCAGGAACGCCACCAGAACGAGCCAAGGCCCGACCAGCCAGGGTTCGCGGAACACCGGGTTGTCCGTGGCAATCCAGAGGTAGAGCGGCAGAAACGCCAGCCCCGCCCCAACCGGTGCCGGCACACCGGTCAGGAAACCTGCCGACTTGTGGGGTTGTTCCTCCATGTCGATGCGCGCGTTGAATCGGGCAAGCCGAAGCGCGCAAGCGATCGCTACCGCAAGTGCGGCAAACCAGCCGACGCGGGGCGCCTCCTGCAGAGACCATAGGAACAGGATGAGAGCGGGCGCTACGCCGAACGAGACGTTGTCCGCCAGACTGTCGAGCTCCGCGCCAAAGCGCGACTGCGCCTTCAGCAGGCGGGCGATGCGGCCATCGATGCCGTCGAGCAGGCCTGCGATGATGACGGCAGCAACTGCCTTGCGCCAATCCTCGGCCACCTGCACCGGATCGGTGCCGGACGCTGCAGTAACCGCGAACCGTATCCCGGTCAGGCCCGAGCAAAGCGCGGCAGTGGTAATCGCATTCGGGGCCATCGCCCGCAACGTTAGCCCCCCGGGCAGGCGCCCGCGACGGAGGCGAGCCGCCCTGCCCTCGTCGATCATTGGCCGATGCCTTCGATCATCGGAGCTTCACCGATCTCGGCAAGGATCGTCTCCCCGGCGACGCACTTCTGGCCCATGAGCACCTTCGGCTCGGTCCCGGCAGGCAGATAGACGTCAACACGGCTGCCGAAACGGATAAGTCCCACGCGCTGCCCCACCGCCACGATGTCTCCACCCTTGACGAACGGCACGATGCGGCGCGCTACAAGCCCTGCGATCTGCGTAAAGCCGATCTGTACGCCATCACCACGTTCGACGAGGAAGTGCTGGCGTTCGTTCTCGTCGCTCGCCTTGTCGAGGTCGGCGTTCACGAACTTGCCGGGAATATAGACGACACGGCGAATCGTCCCGGCGATCGGGGTGCGATTGATGTGCACGTCGAATACCGACATGAAGATCGACACGCGGGTGACCGGCTCGGGGTTCATGCCGCGGACGCCAGAACCATCGTCGGCGCACAGTTCGCGCGGCGGCGGCACCTTCTGGATCAGCGTGATCAGACCGTCGGCGGGCGATACGACGAACCTGTCGTCCCGCGGCGTAACGCGCACGGGATCGCGGAAGAAGGCCAGCACGCCCAGCGTCAGAAAGGCGAGCGGCCAGGCGATGGTCTCCCATGCCATGAAGGCGGCGCCCGCGCTCAACGCAGCAGCGATCAGGCCAAACTTGCGCCCTTCGGGATGGATGGATGGCCATGACCAACCGGCGGAACCGCGACCACGGTTATCGAGAATTTCTCCGGACATGCTTCCCATCTAGGCGCTGCCTCGCGCCGGGACAAGCAATCATCCCGGCTCGCGCAGCGCTTCGCCCGTCACAGGCGGCATCACACGCGCCAGAAAGCCGATGACCGCCTCGTTGAAAAGGTCGTTGCGATCGCCGGCAACCATGTGTCCCGCGCCGCCAATGTCGACGACCTCGAGCCGCGCAATCCGTTCGGCGAGATGCGCCACGCCTTCGTCGGTAACGATGTCCGACTTCATGCCGCGGACCAGCAATGTCGGCACAGTCGCGGTCCAACCCGCGTTCTCGATCAGGTCTTCGAGTGCGCCGTGAGGCCGCCCTCCGATCAGGAACTTCGGGTCCCAGTGCCAGTAGAACCGCCCATCGGAACCCTCGCGCAGGTTCTTGCGCAAGCCATCGAGCCGCGCCGGGCGTTTCCTGTCCGGATAATAGGCCGAGATCGCATCTGCAGCTTCCTCAAGCGAACCGAAACCACGCGGATTGGCCGACATGAACTCGACGATGCGGTCCACCCCGGATTCAGACAGACGCACCACCACGTCCACCAGCACCATCGCTGCCGGCATCGTCCCAAGGCTTGCCGCCGCCATCGACGAAAGTCCCCCCAGGGAAGCACCGACGAACGCGAATGGTCCCCGCGCCCGCGCTGCGATGGCCGTGAGGTCAGCAGCACGGCGGGCATAGGAATAATCGCCATCAGGCTCCCAGTCGCTCTCACCGTGGCCCAGCAGATCGTAGTTGATGACATGATATCCGGCCTCGGCCAGTTCATGCCCCGCGCGGTCCCAGCTGTGCCGCGTCTGCCCACCGCCGTGTCCGAGGATCACGGTGGGCGCATCCGGGTTGCCCAGTTCGTCGGCCACGATGGCCAGACCGCCAGAAGCGGGAATGCGGATCGTCGTCATGCTGCACAGCGTTGCGCAACATCCCGTGCCATGCAACAGGAATTAATTGGCCGATTAAGGCCGAGAAATCCCTCGTAATCGAGAAGCAGCGGTGGTGGACAGGGCTAGATTCGAACTAGCGTACGCTTGCGCGGGCAGATTTACAGTCTGCTGCCTTTAACCACTCGGCCACCTGTCCACACCAGTGCTGCCGGTGCCGGTTCCTCCCGAAGGAAGAGCCGATTTTCGAAGTCTCCGAGGAGACCGTCCGGCCGAGTGGCGGCCCCTTTGGCGAAGCTGGACTTGCCTGTCAATGGGCAGGCTGGCATGCGCGACACGAAATTTTTCAACAAGCTTGCAGAGAAGGTCTCCTGATGCCCCGCAATGACGATCAACCGAAGGGCCGTGCGCTGCGCGGCCGCGCCGGCCGCAACAAGGGCGGACGCGGGTCGGGCCGGGGCAGCGCGGGCTCGATCCGCCTGTGGGGCCGCCACGCGATCGAGGCTGCGCTGACCAATCCCAACCGCGATGCCAAGAAGCTGTGGGGCACGCGCGAGGCGATCCAGGCCATGCTCGACGATCACGATGCCGAACTGCCCGCCTCGTTGCCCGTGGAATACGCTCAGGCCGCCGACCTTGCGCGCCTCGTCGCCAAGGATGCACCCCACCAGGGCCTCGTGCTCGATTGTGCCCCGCTCGACGATGTCGCTCTCGACGATGTTCTCGACGAATCCGATGGCCGCACGATTGTCGTGCTCGATTCGGTAACCGATCCGCACAATGTCGGCGCGATTCTCCGCTCCTGCGCTGCGTTCAATGTCGCCGCGCTCGTCACGCAGGACCGCCATGCCCCGCCCGAATCGGGCACGCTCGCCAAATCTGCCTCCGGCGCGCTGGAAATCGTGCCATGGGTCCGAGTGGTGAACCTGTCGCGCGCGCTCGAGCGGATGAGCGAGGAAGGCTACTGGCGCATCGGGCTCGACGGTGATGGCAAGGCGGTGTTCCCCTCCGCCGTCCCCGCAGGTCCGGTTGCACTGGTCCTCGGTGCCGAGGGCGAAGGGCTGCGCCACAATGTTGCCCAGCACTGCGATGCGATCGCGCGCCTGCCGATTGCGTCCGCGATTGAAAGCCTTAACGTATCGAACGCGGCGGCGATCGCGCTCTACGCGGTGGCCACGCGCGAGGGGTAAGCGCGACAGGAGGGGCAGATGCAGCGTTCTTGGGCTTTGGCGGCGGCAACGCTCGCTACACTCCTGCTGGCAGGCTGCCTGCTCCTCCCCGGCAAGTTCACTTCCGCCATCGACCTGCGCAGGGACGGCAGCTTCAGCTTCACCTACAAGGGTGAAATCCATGTCCTCGCCCTGTCGAAGCTCGCTGCCGAAGAGCGCAACCGCAAGAACGAGACCGCCCCTTTCGAACCTTCGAGCTGTTTCGACGATGAGAAGGGCGAGGAACGGGCCTGCACGGACGGCGAGATCGCGGAGCAGAAGAAAGCCTGGGAAGAGGAGGTCGCCGCCAGCAAGGCTGCCGCGGCTGAGAAGCAGAAATCCGACGAGCAGATGGCCAAGGCCATGCTCGGTGGCATCGATCCTTCAGACCCGCGCGCAGCGCAGGAATTCGCCGAACGCCTGCGCCGCCAGAAGGGCTGGAAGTCAGTCATCGACAAGGGCGACGGCAAGTTCGAAGTGGAATACGCGATCACCGGCAAGCTGACCCACGATTTCAGCTTCCCGATGATCGAAAAGCTGCCGATGGTCATGCCCTTCGTCACCTTCATCCGTCGCGCCGATGGCAGCGTGCGCATCGATGCCCCTGCGTTTGCCTCCGGTGCGGCAAGCTCTCCGATCATGGGCATGGCTGCTATGGCTGCCGATGAAAAGAGCGGAAAGGCCGGCGGCGATGGCATGCCTGTGCTCGACGGCGTGCTGATGCTCAGCACAGACGGCGAAATTCTCGCCAACAATACCGACGAAGGGCCCGTCGCCTCCCCTTCCGGCAAGACGCTGCAGTGGAAGGTAAACGAGCGTACCAAGGAAGCGCCCACCGCGCTCATCCGCATCGCACCATGAAAAAAGCCGCGCCGGTCTGCCTGACCGACGCGGCTCCGAAACTCACCAGGCAGTAGGCCCGGTCAGGCTGCGATCAGTTGACCGCATCCTTGAGGCCCTTGCCAGCCTTGAACTTGGGTTGCGCCGAGGCTTTGATCGACATCGGCTCTCCGGTGCGCGGGTTGCGACCGGTCGACGCCTTGCGCTTGGCTACCGAGAAGGTGCCAAAACCGACCAGGCGCACTTCGTCGCCCTTGGCCAGCGCACCGGAGATCGATTCGAAGACGGCCTCGACGGCCTTGGTCGCATCGCCCTTCGACAGGCCGCTGACATCGGCGACGGCGCCGATGAGATCGTTCTTGTTCATTGCGGAACCCCCTAAGTCTTTTGTCTTGGGTTGAATGGAATTGAGTCGCCTTTCGGGTGCACGGAAACAAGCCGAGAAACAATCACCTGTCAAAGCCTAATCGGCTCAGTCCAGCCCGGAATCACCTTATTTTTAGGCACTTTTCAGAACACGGAAGGGGTGCGCGCAACAAATGTGCGCACACCCCTTCCGAACTTGCAGTTGAGAACTGTCAGTGGGCAGTCGGCGCAGCGCCGGCCGCTCCGGCCGGCGCGGTCGGCTGAGAGGCGAGATCGTCCGCTTCAGTCCACTCGATCGCCTGCGGCACAGATGCCAGCGCACGTGCCAGCACCTCGTCGACATGGCTTACAGGAACGATTTCCAGGCCTTCCTTGATGTTGGCCGGGATCTCGGCAAGATCCTTGCGGTTCTCCTCGGGGATCAGCACCGTCTTGATCCCGCCACGCAGTGCTGCGAGGAGCTTTTCCTTCAAGCCACCAATGGCCAGCACGCGGCCACGCAGCGTCACTTCGCCCGTCATCGCCACGTCCGCCCGCACCGGAATGCCGGTCAGCGTCGAGACCATGGCGGTCACCATGCCGATGCCAGCGCTCGGGCCATCCTTGGGCACGGCACCCTCGGGCAAGTGGATGTGCAGGTCCTTGCGGTTGAAGATCGAAGGCCGGATGCCGTAGGCCGGACTGCGCGCCTTGACGAAGCTGAACGCCATCTGGACGCTCTCGCTCATCACCTCGCCCAATTTGCCCGTAGTCTTGACCGCGCCCTTGCCGGGCACCGTCACGCTCTCGATCGTCAGCAGTTCGCCACCAACCTCGGTCCAGGCAAGGCCGGTAACCGCACCGACCTGGTTCTCCTCGTCAGAGACGCCGTGGCGGAACTTCCGAACACCGGCAAAGTCGGAAAGGTTCTCGGGCGTGATCGTCACGCTCTTGGCCTTGCCTTCCAGGATCTGGCGCAGCGACTTCCTCGCCAGACGCGCTACCTCGCGCTCCAGCGTGCGCACGCCGGCCTCGCGGGTGTAATAGCGGATCAGATCGCGCAGTGCTTCGGTCTCGAGCGTGAACTCGCCCTTCTTGAGACCATGCGCCTCCACCTGCTTGCGCACCAGATGGCGCTCGGCGATCTCGACCTTCTCGTCCTCGGTGTAACCCTCGAGACGGATGATCTCCATGCGGTCGAGCAGCGGCTGCGGCAGGTTCAGGCTGTTCGCCGTGCAGACGAACATCACGTCCGAAAGATCGAAGTCGAGCTCAAGGTAATGGTCCTGGAACTTCGCATTCTGTTCGGGATCCAGCACTTCCAGCAGCGCTGAAGCCGGATCGCCGCGGAAGTCCTGGCCGAGCTTGTCGATCTCGTCGAGGAGGAACAGCGGGTTCGCGGTGCCTGCCTTCTTGAGGTTGGTCACGATCTTGCCCGGCAGCGAGCCGATGTAGGTCCGGCGGTGACCGCGGATCTCGGCCTCGTCGCGCACGCCGCCAAGCGACTGGCGCACGAACTGGCGGCCGGTCGCCTTGGCGATCGACTTGCCGAGCGAGGTCTTGCCGACGCCCGGAGGGCCGACGAGGCACAGGATCGGCCCCTTCAGCTTGTTCGTGCGCGCCTGCACCGCAAGGTATTCGACGATGCGGTCCTTGACCTTGTCCAGCGCGTAGTGATCGGCGTCGAGGATCGCCTGCGCCGCGGGAATGTCCTTCTTGAGCTTGCTGCGCTTGCCCCATGGCAGACCCAGCAACACGTCGAGGTAATTGCGGATGACAGTCGCCTCGGCGCTCATCGGCTGCATGGTCTTGAGCTTCTTCAGCTCAGCCGTCGCCTTGGCCTTGGCTTCCTTGGAAAGCTTGAGAGTGTCGATCTTCTCCTGAAGCTCGGCGATCTCGTTGGCTTCCTCGCCATCGCCGCCACCCAGCTCGGACTGGATCGCCTTCAACTGCTCGTTCAGGTAGTATTCGCGCTGCGTCTTTTCCATTTGGCGCTTCACGCGGCCACGGATCTTGCGCTCCACCTGCAGCACGCCCAGTTCGCCCTCCATGAAGGAAAGCACCATCTCGAGCCGCTTCATCGGATCGGATTCGGAAAGCACCGCCTGCTTGTCAGCCACCTTGGCAGCAAGGTTCGCGGCAACCGAATCCGCCAGCTTGCCAGCATCCTCGATATCGCCAAGCTGGCCGCCGGCGTCCTGCGGCAGCTTCTTCGAAAGCTTCGCATACTCGGCGAACTGATCGACGACCGACCGCATCATCGCAGAAATCTCGGTGCTCTCGGCCACCACGGCTTCCTGCGGCTCGACCTGCGCAACGAGCATCGCGCCATGCGTCGTCGTTTCCTCGCGCAGGCCCTCAAGCACCGCGCGGTCCCGTCCTTCGACGAGCACGCGGACCGTGCCATCCGGCAACTTCAGCAGTTGCAGGACGCTGGCAATCACGCCGGTATCATAAAGATCGTCGCGATCCGGATCGTCGCAGCCCGGATCGAGCTGGGCGAGCAGGAAGATATCCTTGTTGCCGGCCATGGCCGCTTCCAGCGCCGCTACCGATTTCTCGCGCCCGACAAAGAGGGGCACGACCATGCCGGGAAACACGACGATGTCGCGAAGGGGAAGCAGGGGATAGAGATTCATGGGCACTTCGTTTCCGTCCTGCCGGGCACGCCGCCCGGCGCTTTCCCGGGATATGGGGAGACCGCGCGCCTGTCGCAATGGCTTTTGCCATATCGGCTGTGGATCACGACATCTCCTGGCCAGTTTGACCCTCTTGTCGGCGAGAGCCGTAAACCGAATGTTAGGTATAAATACGCATTGGACGTGAAGGACTGGGAGGCTGCCACATCGCATGCTGCGTACACGAACAACGCTGATCGTCGGCGCAGGGGCGAGTGCAGAATTGCAGTTTCCGACCAACGCGGAACTGCTGGCTCGCATCATCCAGGGCTATGATTTCAAGCGCACCAACTCGGAGACCTCGACACGCGACGGCCAGTTGCTTCTGCGCAATATCTACAAGCTTGCTGAAAAGCTGAACAAGAAGGTCGAGGATGTTGCCGCTGCCGCCGAGCGCCTGCGCAACGCCTGCCGCCTCGGTCGCTCGATCGATACCGTGCTTGAACAGTACGATCATGACCCGCTCGTTGTCGCCTGCGGCAAGCTCGCGATCACATTCTTCATGGGCCAGGCTGAATCGCGCAGCAACCTGAAGGATATCCCGCGCGTGGAAGGCGAGCTGCCGCTTCAAGGGAAGATTGCCGAATACTGGATCTATCAGCTCGGCCAGCTGATCACCTCTGGCGTTCCCCGGAGCAAGATCGGACAGACGCTCGAACAGCTGACCATCATAAACTTCAACTACGATCGGTCAGTCGAACACTTCCTGCCTTACGCGCTGGTCATGGCCTATGGGATCGAGCTCAAGGAGGCGCAGCAAGTCATTGCAGAGAAGCTCGACATCGTGCACCCGCATGGCTCCGTTGGCCGTCTGCCATGGCAGAAGGGTGAGGCACCCCAGGCCGAATGGGGTGTCGAGCAGCCATGGAACATCCATGCGATCGCTGCCCAGTTGAAGTCGCTCAACGAACGCAGCGCCGATCGCAATGCATTGCGCGACATCCGCCTGTCGGTCGCCAGCGCAAAACGCCTCGTGTTCCTCGGCTTCGGCTTCCAGCCCCAGAATGTCGACTTGCTTTTCGAGAACACACTTTCGCATAATCCCGAAGTGCTCATCTCCACTTACGGCATGAGCAGCGGCAACGCCGCCACCGTCGCCCAGATGATTCGCCGCCTCGCAGGTCTGGAGAGCGCCGACCAGTTGATGATCTCGCCGGGCAAGGCCTGGGAAGTCCTGCGCGATTATTCGCTGCTGCTGGAAAGCTGAGCCCCCACGCAGGAGGGGACCTCGGTGTTGTTACGGACCACCAGCATAAACCGGCCGAGGCCCCCGCCTGCGCGGGGGCGCAATCTCAACGTGCGGAAGGCAGCGGCTGCACCACCGGCTCCGAGACAAATATCGGCGCTGGCGGCGTAGCAGGAACGGGCTCGCTGGCCGCAGAAGGCATCGCAGGCGGCGGTGTCGGCGTGATCGCTGGCAGGGTGATCGACCCTTCCTTCTGGAAATCCGCCTTGCCCTTCAGCGCGTCGATCTCTGCTTGCCGGGTCTTGAGATAAAGCTCGCGATAGGAGGCGTAAGGGTTCGACTCTTCGCGGATGCGCTTGAACAGTTCGTCATTGGCCACGCGCTCGTCGAGAGAGCGGATGACGAAGCTGCCATAGACATAGCCCGGATTGCGCAGCGGTCCGCCAACGGCAAACGGCATCAGGAAACGGTCGAGCCCAAGCCCGATCACGTCGCGCAGCGTCGTCGGGCCAACCAGTGGCAGGAACATGTAGGGTCCCGGCCCGATACCGTAATATCCAAAGGTATAGGCAAAGCCATTGCGCCGATACGGCAGGTTGAAGGGCTTGTTTTTGGCGACGTCGATCACACCGCCGACGCCGATCGTCGAATTGATCGCGAACCGCCCGACCGTCTCGGCCGCCTTGCCCGGCTTCAGTTGCAGCAGATAGTTCAGCGCAACAATCGGCTCGGTCAGGTTGCGCAGGAAGTTCCTGAGGCCCATGCGGATCGGGCGCGGCACGCCCTTTTCATAGACGTTGGCAACGGGCGCGATGACCGCATCGTCGACTGCCTGCACTGCATCGTAGCTCGCCTGATTGACCGCCTGCATCGGGTCCTGCCGCGGGGTCTTCTCGCCCGATACGACGATCGCCTGCTCGTCCTGCTCAATCTGGTCAAGTGATGGCGCGGGTGCCTGCGGCAAGGCGATAGGTGCTGTAGGCTGTGGCTCAGACGGGGTTTCGGCAGGAAGCGGCGTTGCTGCACCGGCAGCGGAGGCTTGCGAGTCCTGCACCAGCGCAACCTCCGGCACCAATGGTCCGTCCGCAACGGGAATGGCAAGCAGGGCAGCGCTGGCAAGCAAGGTCACACTCAAGCAGGAATTCCTGTCCGGTTCATCAGTTTACCGCACAGCCTTGGCCCGCCCCCAGCCACGCCGCAAGTCCTACACCATCAATTCATCGCCAGCCCACACCGGCCTGACCGGTCAAGCCACCGGTCAGAACGGCAGCTTGAACCCCGGCGGAATGCCGGCCGCCATCTGCACCTTCTGCATTTCTTCCGCAGCCGCAGCATCGGCCTTGCCGCGCGCGTCGTTGAAAGCTGCCGCAACCAGATCCTCGAGGATGCCCTTCTCGGACGGAACCAACAAGCTCTCGTCGATGTTGACACCGATCACGCGGCCCTTGGCCGAAGCCTTGATCTTCACCAGCCCGCCACCAGCCGCGCCCTCGACCTCGATGTTGTCCAAGGTCGCCTGCGCGTCCTCCATCTGCTTCTGGATGGTCTGCGCCGCTTTCTGGGCGGCCTGGATCATCTCTTCCATCGACTTCATGCGCGTTTGCTCCAGGGTCTCTTTTCGTGCTCTCGCGAGCTTTCCTCATCAATGATCACCGCGCCCGGAAAGGCTTCGAGCGCCGCCTTGACCAAGGGATCTTCCTTCATCGCCGCGTCCGCCGCCGCCACCTTCTCGGCCTTGGCTTCCTCGAGGCTGGGCAGGGCATCGCCCTCCCCGCGCTCGACGATCCATGCCTCGCCGGTCACGTGGTTCAACGCGCGGCGGATATCCGCCGCCGGATCGTTCGGCAATCCCGGCGCCAGTTGATAGCGCAGCAAACCGGCCTTGAGTTCAACCACCCGCACGCCCAGCCGCATCGTCGATCCGACCAATGGCGAGACATGCTCGACTTGCTCGACCAGCGCTTCCCAGTCCATCGCGGGCGCCGCGGTCGCTTGCGCCACGGGAGCCGCGACAGCGCCCGGTTCGGCGGTCTGCGCCATGACCACGGGCCGGGAAGCAATCTCTTCCAGCTTCTTCACCAGCCCGCTGGGATCGGGCAGGTCCGCCGCGTGCATCACCCGCAACAGCGCCATCTGCGCCGCCACCAACGGATCAGGCGCCACCTTCACTTCCTCGTAACCCTTGAGCAGCAGCTGCCACAACCGGTGCAACTGCCCCGCCGAAAGCGCCTTGGCCCAGCCCTCGAGAGCCTCCCGCTCCTCGGTCGAGCGGATGTCCGGCCCCACGCCGCCGATCTGCGTAACCGTCACCCGATGGACCACATCCATCTGCGCCCGCATCATCGCGATCGGCTCGATCCCCAGCGCATACTGCTGCGCCACTTCCTCCAGCACCGTCCCGCCCTTGCCCGAAAGCACGGCGTCGAGCAGCCGGCGCTGCATGGTCTTGTCGGCAAGGCCCAGCATCTGCCGGACCTGCTCGGCCGTTACCCGGGTCTTGCCATCCTCGCTGCCAACCAGATCGGCATGGCTGATCGCCTGATCAAGGATCGAAAGGCCATCGCGCACCGAACCTTCGGCGGCAGCGGCGATCATCGCCAGCGCCTCGTCCTCGGCCTCGACACCTTCCTTGCCGCAGATCATGCCGAAGTGGCTGGCGAGCAGCGGCGCCGGAATGCGCTTGAGATCGAACCGCTGGCAGCGCGACAAGACCGTGACCGGCAGCTTGTCCACTTCGGTCGTCGCAAAGAGGAACTTCACATGCGCCGGCGGTTCCTCAAGCGTCTTGAGCAAGGCGTTGAAAGCATTGCGCGACAGCATGTGGACTTCGTCGACGATGTAGATCTTGTAGCGCGCCGAAACCGCCGCATAGCGAACCGCCTCGATGATCTCGCGCACGTCGTCGACGCCAGTGTTCGACGCCGCGTCCATCTCGATCACGTCGATGTGCCGGCCTTCGGCAATCGCCCGGCATGGCTCGCAAGACCCGCACGGATCGATCGTAGGCCCGCCCTGCCCGTCCGGGCCAATGCAGTTGAGCGCCTTGGCGATCAGGCGCGCGGTGGAAGTCTTGCCGACACCACGTACGCCGGTCATCAGGAAGGCATGGGCCAGCCGGTCACGCTTGATCGCGTTGGCCAGCGTCTGCACCATCGCGTCCTGCCCGATCAGTTCGGCAAAGGTCTGCGACCGGTACTTGCGCGCCAGCACGCGATAGGGTTGCGCAGCAGATGCCGCTGCGGGCGCGACCGGTGGCGGTGGCGCCGTCTCCCGCACCACTTGTGCAGGAGCCGGAGCAGGCGCTACAGGCGCTGCGACCGGCGCCGGATCACCGAACATCGAACTTTGCCCCGCCGCCTCGAGCTCGGCAGCAGAGGGCTTGTTCTCCTCCTCTTGCGGAGGATCGCCAAACATGTCGGTGGAATCGGCCATTGCTGCCTTAGGTAAGCACTCCCAGCCCGATTGTCGAATGCCCCGAGGGGGAGAATCGGTGGATTGACTCATAGGTTGCAAAATGCAACCTTAACTTCATGAGCAAGGTTCTTCCCGGTCGCCTCACCGCCGATTTCGATCGTTCGTTGGTGGTCTTCGTCATCGGCATGCGCATCAATCACTTCCACAAGGTGGGAAAGTGGCTCCCAGTCGCTCGCGCCATGGGGGCGATGCTCGCCGAACTTGCGCGAAACCCGCAAAGCGGTTTTCTCGGAACGGAAACGATGCTGCGCGATCTGCGCACCATCGTGCTCCTGCAATACTGGCGTGATTTCGACAGTCTCGAAGCCTATGCCCGCGATCGGGACCAGAAACACTGGCCAGCCTGGACCGCGTTCAACAAGGCCGTGGGCAGCGACGGCACCGTCGGCATCTTTCACGAGACCTATGCCGTATCAGCCGGGGCCCATGAAACGATCTATGGCAACATGCCACCCTTCGGCCTCGGCAAGGTCGCCGGACTCATCCCCGCCACCGGAAAGCGCAACGAGGCCCGCTCGCGCATGAAAACAGCAACGGAGGGGTAAAAAGGAGCCGGCCGACCCGCCGCAACCCGTTGTGGCTGCTTCCTTCCGGACCTGACCAGGTTGGCGGACGCAAGCGTCCGACCGACTCCCGGCGCGGCGTATGGAGAGGAAGCGGAGGCTTGTCCAGCCCTCGCCGAACTCTGCTTACTTAAAATTATCAGCGTAGCTCTGCAGCTTCAGCTTGCGCGGCGGCGTCGGGATCACGCGCGCATCGATGCCATAGCGATCGGCATAGGCCTGCGCATCTTCCTGCGAATTGAACGCAAGCGTCACCTGGCTCTGCGTGTCGCCCGAACCAGCCCAGCCCATCAGCGGGTCGGGGCGGCGTGCTTCGGCGGGTTCGAACTCGAGCAGCCAGTCGCTGGTCCGGGCCTTGCCGGACTGCATGGCATTCTTCGGGCGCTGATAGATGCGTGCTGACATGGCTTCGCGCTTGCACACGAATCAGGTCGCAAATCAAGTCCGCTTTTGCGCGTTAAAGGCGTTCTTGGTCTTGAGGCTGGGGTCTTCGGCCCAGGGCTCGTCCGGCCAGCGGTGCTTGGGGTAGCGCCCCTTCATGTCCTTCACCACATCGCGCCACGATCCGCGCCAGAAGCCGGGCAGATCTCCCGTCGTCTGGATCGGCTTGCCACCGGGGCTGGTGAGGCTCAGCAGCAGCGGCTTGGGCGGATGGCCCACGCACGGATGCCGCTCCAGCCCGAACAGTGCCTGCACCCGCAGTTCCACGCACGGCCCGCCCTCGTGGCCATAGTCGATCGCGTGGCTGGTCCCGGCGGGCGAGCGGAACTCCGCTGGGGCCAGCTTGTCGAGCGCCTGCCGCTCGTTCCAGTCGAGCCGGTTCAGTAGCGCCTCGTGCAGCCTGCCCGCGCCGATCTGCAGATCGCGCCGCCCCGCCAGCAATGGCCCGAGCCAGTCCTCAAGCGCGCCAAGCAGAGCCTCTTCGGACAGCGCCTCAAGCCCCGCATACCCCGCCCGCACGATCAGAGCCTTGGCGGCCTCGCCCAGCGGGAGCAGCGCCAACCCGCCATCGCGCACCACCTCGATCAGCTTCGCCACAACAGCCTCGGCGTCCGGCTTCGGGTCGGGCACCCGCGCCAGCACGATGGCCCCCAGCTTGCGCTCCAGCCGCGCTTCGACGCGACCCTCGATCGCGTTCAAGGTGAGGGAATGCCGCTCCTCGATCCGATGCGCGAGGTGTCGGACAACGTCTTCCTCCTCCAGCGCCACCGCCGCCGTGATCCGCGCGCCCTTGGCCTCGCCCTGCGCGTCTCCGATCACCAGCCACTTCGCCGTTGCCAGCGGCGATGCCGGATCAAGCCGATAGCCGCGGCCACCCGAAGCCAGCCAGTCCTCGCCCGAAGCCCCCCGCGCCCGCGCGATCCGGTCGGGAAACGCCTCCGCAAGCAACACGCCCCGCGGCACCTCGCCAGCCTTCCCACGCGCACCCAGCCTGCCTGCCATCTGCGCCCACCGCGCCGCCAGCTTGCGCGATCCTTCGGCCCTGCTCCCGCGCTCAACCGCCCAGCGATCAAGCCGCCGCGCCAGATCCTCACCGCGACCGCCCAGCCCGCGTTCCTGCAACAGCAAGGCCAGTTGCGCCGCTTCGTCCGCCTGCCCGCGCTCGGCTGCAAACAACAGCATGTGCGCCAGCGCCGGCTCCATCGGCAGGCGCGCCATCGCCCGCCCGTGTGCCGTGATCCGCCCTTCGCCGTCCAGTGCGCCTAAGGCCTGCAAGGCCCCCCGTGCCGCCGCCATCGCTGCCGTCGGTGGCGCATCGAGCCACGCCATCCCCGCCGGGTCACCCGCCCCCCACTGCGCTAGCGTCAACGCCAGCGGCGCAAGATCACTCGTAACCACCTCTGGTGGATCGAAAGCGGGCCGCCCCGCGTGCGCCGCCTCTTCCCACAGGCGATAGGCGACGCCCGGTCCCTGTCGCGCCGCGCGCCCTGCACGCTGGGCTGCCGAAGCCTGGCTCGCCCGCGTCGTCACCAGCCGCGTCACCCCGGCCGCCTTGTCGAACTCCGCCCGTCGCGAAAGGCCTGCATCGACCACCACCGAAACGCCATCCAGCGTCAGCGAAGTCTCGGCAATGCTGGTCGCCAGAACCACGCGCCGGCGCCCTTGCGGATCGCGCCGGATGGCCGCACGCTGCCCTGCCGGCTCAACCTGTCCATGCAGCGGCAGCACCAGCGCCTGCGGCAAGCGCTCGGCCAGAAGATCCGCCGTCCGCTCGATCTGCGCCACGCCCGGCAGAAAAGCGAGAATGTCGCCGCTCTCATCGCGCCACGCCGTCTGGATTGCCGAAGCCATCGCAGCCTCGATCTTCAGGTCCGGCCGCGCGCCCAGCCACTTGACCGTTAGCGGGTGCGCCTTGCCCTCGCTCTGGACAACCGGTGCGTCACCGAGCAGCGCGGCAAAGCGCGAAGCGTCAATCGTGGCCGACATCACCACGATGCGCAGATCCTCCCGCAGCACGCCTTGCGCTTCAACCGCCAGCGCCAGCCCGAGGTCACTGTCGAGATGCCGCTCATGCGCTTCGTCGAACAGTACGGCGGAAACGCCCTGCAATTCGGGATCGTTCAGGATGGTCGAGACAAAGATCGCCTCGGTCATCACGATCACCCGCGTTCGGGATGATCGCCTGGCATCGAGGCGCGTGACATAGCCAATGGTCTGCCCCGCTTCCTCGCCCAGCAGCTCGGCCATTCGGTCGGCTGCGGCACGTGCCGCAACACGCCGCGGTGACAGCACGATGACCTGCCCGCCACACCACTTCTCGCCCAGCAGCGCCGGCGCGACCGCTGTCGTCTTGCCCGCACCCGGCGGCGCGATCAGGACGGCGCTTGGCCCCTCGCGCAAGGCTGCAAGCAGGTCGGGCAGGACGGCATGGATCGGCAGGTCGCTCACGCCATGCGCCTTAACGGCCTTTGCCCGCCCAAGGCAATGTTCCGGGAAACGCAGACCCTTACAGAACGTTCATGGTCCAGACTGCACAAGCATGCTAGGCGGGGAGAGATGAAGAGCACGCTGGAATTCGTCGTGGCGCTGACCACCGGCCTGCTGTTCAGCGGTGTGATGATCGGCGCCATCATGCTTAGCATCGGAGCGGTCTGCGGCGGCAGCTGCTACTGGCTCTGGCGCCGCTTCGGCAGGCGCAAGTAAGGTCAGCCCATCGGATAGGGGATCTCGCGGCTCACCTTGTTGATCGCCTTCATCACTTCGTCGCTCAGCACGAGGTCGGCCGCGGCAAGAATCGGGTCGAGCTGACCTTCGGCACCGACGCCGACAATGGTCGAAGCCACGAAGTCGTGTTGCTTTGACCATGCCACCGCCATCGTTACGGGATCGAGCCCGGCCTCCGCCGCAATGGCCATGAACCGCTCGGTCGCGGCAATGCTGCGATCGTTGACGAAGCGCTTGCCCATCTGCGCCTGCCGCCCTTCCATTGCCAGGTAGCGCGAGAACCGCGCGCCCTCAGGCCGTGCTCCACCGTTGTACTTGCCCGAAAGCACGCCGCCCGCAATTGGCGAGTAAGGGATCAGGCTCACGCCTTCCTGTCGGCAGACCTGTGCCAGTTCGTCCTCGAAGCGACGGTTGTTCAGGCTGAAGTTGTTCTGAATCGTCTGGTAGCGCACCGTGCCGAGACGCTCGGCAGTCGCAAGGGACTTCATCAGGCCCCAGCTGGTCTCGTTCGAACAGCCGGTAATCCGCACCTTGCCCGCCTGCACCAGCTCGTGCAGCACTTCCATGGTCTCGTCATAAGGCGTGTCGTGATCAGGCCAGTGGGTCTGGTAAAGATCGATGTAGTCAGTGCCGAGCCTCTTAAGGCTGGCCTCGATTGCCGTCTCGATATTGCGCCGGTCCAGTGCGGTCATGCCGTTGCGACAGGGTGAGCGGAACCAGACATGGCTCGGCCCCGAAACCTTCGTCGCCAGCACGATCGCATCGCGCGGCTTGGTCTTGAGCCATTTGCCGACGATCTCTTCCGTCCGCCCCACCCACTTGACGTCCGGCGGCACGGGATAGCCTTCGGCCGTATCGTAGAAATTGATCCCTGCGTCATAGCAGCGATCCAGCACCCGCAGCGCTTCGGCTTCATCCACCTGGCTGCCGAAGGTCATCGTCCCCATGCAGATATCGGAAACGACAATGGCCGACCGGCCGAGGCGACGATGCTGCATCAGGCTCTCCCGCTATACGTATGAAACTGGATCAGAATCTCCGCGCGACGGCGAACAGCGCCGCCTCGGTCATGGCGACCTTGGCAGCACTGGCCGGGAAGCCGGCAATGGCGTCGATTGCCCGCTGCGCATACATCCGCGCCCGTTCGCGCGTGGCGTTCACCGCATCGTGCCGGCGGATCAGCTCGATCGCGTGGGCAAGGTCTTCGTCCGAAGACCGGTCGCCCGCAATCGCCTCCTGCCAGAACTTGCGCTCTTCGGCGTCGCCCCGCGCATAGGCAAGGATCACCGGCAGGGTCATCTTGCCTTCGCGGAAGTCGTCGCCCTGGTCCTTGCCCATTTCGGCAACTTCGGAATCATAGTCGATCGCATCGTCAGCCAGCTGGAACGCGACGCCAAGGTTCCGACCATAGGAATCGAGCGCCAGCTCGTCCGCCTCGTCACGCTCGGCCACCACCGCCGCGATCCGGCATGCCGCAGAGAACAGCGCCGCCGTCTTTGCCGCGATGATGTCGAGGTACATTTCCTCGGTCGTCTCGATCTGACGCTGCGCGACCAGCTGGTCGACCTCGCCCTCCGAGATCACCGCCGAGGCGTTCGAGAGGATGCGCAGCACCTTGAGGCTGCCATCCTCGACCATGAGTTCGAAGCTGCGACTGAACAGGAAGTCGCCCACCAGCACCGTCGCCGGGTTGCCGTAGACAATGTTGGCGGTCTTCTTGCCGCGCCGCATGTCCGAGCCATCGACCACGTCGTCATGCAGCAGCGTTGCGGTGTGGATGAATTCCACCGCCGCCGCCAGCTTGTAATGGCGCGATCCGCCGTAGCCCAGCAGCGAGGCGCTCGCCAGGGTCAGCATCGGGCGCATGCGCTTGCCGCCCCCCGCGATCAGGTGCCCGGCCAGCGTCGGGATCAGCGGAATGCGCGATTGCATCCGATCGAGGATCACGGCGTTGACGCTGTTCATGCCCTCGGCAACGAGGGCCATCATCGGCGCCAGCGAAGGTTCGGCCTTGCGCGGCAGGGTATGGATGGTCGCAGTCATCGGATTGACCGCTTGGCGGCAAGGGCAGCGCTTGGCAAGACGCAACTTGCAATGTAGCGGCCCAGACACGAACGCGCAGACCAAAAGACGGGGTAAGGGAATGAGCGAAGATCCGGTTCTGGCAGGTTATCGCCAGTCCATCGACAACATCGATGCGGCGATGATCCACATCCTTGCCGAACGCTTCCGCATCACCCAGGCCGTCGGCGCCTACAAGGCCGCGAACAAGCTTCCCGCCTCCGACCCCGGCCGCGAGGAGCGCCAGATCGCACGCCTGCGCAAGCTTGCCGAAGACGCGAAGCTCGATCCGGAATTTTCCGAAAAGTTCCTGCGCTTCATCATCCAGGAAGTGATCCGCCACCACGAGAAAGCGGCCGGATCTGCCGATTGAAAGCCCTTGAGGGGATGGTCGGGGCTTAGCCGACCTGATCTTCCAGCGGCACGCCGGGCACCTGCTTGGCAGTGCGGATCGTCAGCGAGGTCTTGACGCTTGCCACGTTGGGCGCAGGCGTCAGCTTGCTGGTAAGGAATTCCTGGAAGCTCTGCAGATCGCGGCTGACGATCTTGAGGATGAAGTCGATCTCGCCGTTGAGCATGTGGCATTCACGCACCTCGGGCAGGGTGCGCATATGGTCCTCGAACTGACGCAGCGATTCCTCGGCCTGGCTCTTGAGGCTGACAAGAGCGAACACGGTGATCGCAAAGCCGAGCTTCGAGGCGTCGAGATCAGCGTGGTAACCGCGGATCACTCCGGCATCTTCCAGAGCGCGCACCCGGCGCAGGCATGGGGGTGCGGTAAGTCCGACGCGCTGCGCCAATTCCACGTTGGTCACGCGGCCCTCGGCCTGCAGTTCGGCAAGCAGGCGCCGGTCGATACCATCAAGGGTTGCCATTCTTCGTGTTCGTCCGTTTCGCAAAGCCCCGGTCGGGGAATTCGGAAAGAAGCGTGAGTCGCAACTTTCCGCACAAAATCCGCCGTCCAAGATAATTTTATTGTTTCATAGTGCAACCGTCCCACATTGCAACGCAGTGGATAGTCACCTTCCCGCAACCGGCACGATTTGTTAGCCTTCTCCGGGCTAGTTCAGCGGATTAGCAACCTGTCCGGAGCTTCACGCTACGGTGCACGAAAGGCCACACGCGGAGCTCTGATGATCGTTGACGACCGCCTTGAGACCGTGCTGCGCACCCACGCGGCCGGCAAGACGGCAGCCAGAACGCAGCTGCGCCAGTTGGTTGACCTGCTCGGCCCCGTCCCGCTCGCCGCGTGGAATCGGCAGCACGCTGGCGCGCTCCAGCGCATGGATTCGCTTTGCGCCATGTTGACCGACGAGGAATGCGCCGCAGTTCTTCGCTCGGCCCCGCACCGCTCTGCCGTGCTGGTTTACCATTTTGCCCAAGGCGGTCCCCGTACCGCGGCGGCTGCAGTATCGGCCGCCCGGCTGACCGACGAGGACTGGCTCGCCGTTATCCCGCGCCTCCCGGTACAGGCGCGCGGCTTCGTGCGCCATCGCGCCGATCTGGGAGAGCCGGTCCGCCAGCTGCTATCACGCCTTGGCATCAACGATTTCCTGCTGCCCCAGCCCGAACCTGCGGTCGCAATCGAACAGGGCCGAGCTGACAGACAGGCGGCCCCCCTGCCCGAGCCCGAGCCCGAGCCCGAGCCTGTGCCCGAGCCCATCCCGGCCGACGACGGCATCGGCGCGATCGTCCGCCGCATCGAGGCCTTCCGGCGCAAGCGCGAGGAACGCGAGGCCACTGCGCCTCAGGCCGCTCGCGGCGATGGTCTTGCCCCGCTCCTGCCCTTCGGCGAGGAGAACGCCGCACCGCGCAAGCCGGTCGCGACGATTGATCTGCGCACGGATGCGCTTGGGCTTGTCGTTCACGCAGGCATCGACCCGCCGGGGGTCCTGCTCGGCAGCCAAATGTTCTGTGCCGATGCCGCCGCACCGATGCGGTGCGATGAAACCACCGCTCGCGCATTCCGACAGCGCCAGCCGATCGAGGCCGGTTTCTTGTCGATCGAGGGCGCCGATCTCGTGGCTGGCCACTGGCAGGCCGATGGCACGCCAATCTTCACGCGCGATGGTGGTCGCTTCGCCGGCTACCTTTTGCGCCTGCGCCGCCATGTCCAAATGCCAGCTGCGGAACTGGCTCCGGAAACGCCCTCCGTCTCGGCCGAGGCAGACCGTCTGCGGCAGCTGCTGCACGAACTGCGCACGCCGATCAACGCGATCCAGGGCTTTGCCGAGATGATCCAGTCCCAGGTCTTCGGCACCACGCCGCACCAGTACCGCGCCATGGCTGCCAGCATTGCGGCAGATGCGGCACAGATGCTCGCCGGCTTCGAAGAGATCGAGCGGCTGGTGAAGCTGGAATCGCGCGCGCTTGCAATCGACACCGGCCTTGCCGATGCGGCTGCGCTGGTCGCCGGTCTTGTCGAACAGATCTCCCCCGTTCTTGCAGCCCGCAACGTCCGGCTGTCCGTCAGCATGTCACAAGGCCCGCTTGCAGTGGCATTCGCTGCCGATGAAATCGAACGCAGCGTGTGGCGGCTGCTCTCGGTCATCGCCACCAGCGTCGCGCCCGGCGAGCGCATCGCCATCGCGCTTGAACAGCGCGAACGCTGCGCCAGATTGTCAGTCACGCTCCCCGCCGCGCTCGACCGGCTTGACGATGCGGCCCTCTTTGCGCCCGAAGCGCCGACGGGCAGTGGCGTGCTGGCGGCTTCGGCAATGCTTGGCAACGGCTTTGCCTTGCGCCTTGCCCGCGCAGAGTTTGAATCCGGCGGCGGATCCCTGCTGCGGGAGCATTCGCAGTTCGTTGCCACTATTCCGCTGGCGGACGAACCGCGCAGCGATGCCGCGCCGATGCAGGCCCGCGCATGACAGCCTCGGCCTCTCCTCAGATCCTTCGCCTGCCATCGCCGGAAGACTTCGTCACGTTCGCGCCCGAATTTGGCACCCGGTTCATCCTGACGGTCGACACCGAAGAGGAATTTGACTGGTCCAAGCCGCTGGATCGCACCAGCCACGGCCTCGACCACATCCCCCGCCTCGCCAAATTCCAGCAGTTCTGCGAGGGCCTCGGTGTTGTCCCGGTCTACCTTGTCGATTACCCGGTGGCGAGCGACCCGCGCGCTGCCGAAGTCCTCGGAGCCGCCGTCCTCGCCGGCCGCGCCGAAATCGGCGTGCAGTTGCACCCCTGGGTCAACCCGCCCTACGATGAACTCGTCAATGTCCACAACAGCTTCGCCGGCAACCTTCCGGCCGATCTGGAACGTGCCAAGTTCCGCAAGCTGCGCGACACGATCGAGCAGGCCTTCGGGGTCGGCCCGCTGATCTACCGCGCAGGGCGGTACGGTGTCGGCCCGAATACCGCAGCCATCTTGTCAGATTGCGCCATCGCGATCGACACCTCGGTCCGCTCGCGCTTCGATTACAGCTCCACCGGCGGCCCCAACTTCCGCGACCACCCCTTGCGCCCTTGGTGGATCGACCGCCGCAACGGACTGATGGAAATGCCGCTCACCACGGTTTTCGCCGGGCACCTTCGCCGCCACGGACCGGCAGTCTACCCCGCCCTGTGGCGCGTGCCACGCCTTCGCGGGGCGCTCGCCCGGCTCGGCCTGCTCGATCGGATCCCGTTGACTCCCGAAGGTGTCACGCTGCTCGAAGCGCTGACCGGCATCGACATGGCGTTGGAAAGCCGCCTGCCCCTGCTCGTTTTCTCCTTCCACAGCCCCTCGCTTCGGCCGGGCTACACGCCCTACGTCCGCAGCGAGGATGACCTCGACCAGTTCTATGACTGGTGGCGCGGCGTCTTCGCCCATCTCGCCCGCCACCGCGTCCGTTCGACCTGCGTCAGCGAGATCATCGCCGCCGCGCAAGTCTGACGAGTGATCTTGCCAAGCCGCGACTGCGCCGCTAGCGGGATCAGCGATGGGCCTGTAGCTCAGTTGGTTAGAGCTGGCCGCTCATAACGGCTAGGTCGCGGGTTCAAGTCCTGCCGGGCCCACCATCATTCCCACCGATAGAGTCGGACAAATGACCCTGCTCCCCCCGCGCAGGCGGGGGCCTCGGTGTTGTCACGGAATCCTCACGTGAACCGGCGGCGGCCCCTGCCAGCTCAGGCGCGCGGATGAATTGCCTTGGCTGCCCGCCGCCTCCACCGTAGCATCCATCCCGGCAACTGGTTGGAGGGGGCAGCACTGATGCGAATGCTTTTGGGGATTGTCCCATTGCTCGTGGGGCTTGGCGCGAGTTCGGCAACTGCGCAGTCGGCGGGCCTCGGCGAGGTGCTGGTCAGCGCCAGCCGCAACGATGCCCGCTTCTGGCAGAAGGACCGCCCGGTCGTCGGTTTGCGGCGCCAGGCAGATGGCATGGTCATGAACCTCACAATTGTCTCCGATACCCGCGACGCCGCTACCCGCCGCAGCGAGATCGACGCAGCTCTCCTCGCCGCCATTGATCGCGCCGTCGCGTCGGGCTTCCAGCTTGTGACCGGGACCGTGCAGCTCGAACCCGTGACCAAGGCGAACTACCGCAGCCTTCCGCAATTGCCCGCCGGCCGGGTGGATACCAGCAGGGTCGAACTGATGGTCAGGGGCAAGTTCGAGGGTTCGTCCCGCGCCACGCAGGACAAGCTGAAGGTGTTCATCGCCTCGCTCAAAGGCAATGGCCGCGCGACGATCGAGACGACTTCGGTAACTTCGCTCAGCGTCGACAATCCCGACCAGTATCGCGAAAGGATCCTTGCCCTCGTCGCCCAGGATGCGCGCACCACCGCCGGGATCTTCGGGTCGGACTTCACGTTCAGCGTAACAGGCGTGGATGGGCAGGTGATCTGGACCCAGGCAAGCCCCAGCGATGTCTTCCTGTATATTCCATACCGCTACGCAATAACGCCAAGGCAGTCCGACGGGAGGACCGCACCATGATCGAGCGCACGTTGTCACGCCTTGTCGCGCTCGCGATGCTCCCTGCGCCCCTGCAGGTGTCGGCACAAGAGGATGAGGGCATGGGCGAAGTCATCGTTACCGCCACTCGGCGTAGCGAGCGGCTTCCCTCGGTGATGACCAGCCTGCCCTATCTCGATCGCCGCCCTGCCATCGGCCTGCGCCGCGCCGCCGACGGCGTCGTGCGCCGGATCGAGATCGGCTCGGACTCCCGCAGCGAGGACATGCGCCGCAGCGAAGTGCAGGCCATGCTGCTCGCCGCGCTCGACCGCGCCAGCCGCGAAGGCCTCAGCCTCGTCACCGGCGAACTCGAGGTTAAGGAAGTCACGCGCGAGAACTGGCGCGCCCTGTTCCCCGCTCTCGCCAGCCCCTCCACCACCTCGGATGACGAGGATGATGACGACAGTCAAGACGACGATGAGGACGAAGGTAACGGCAAGGTCCAGCCCGGTTTCGAGGACGACGGAAGTACCGCCACCGCACGGCTGATGATCAAGGCCAAGCTCACCGGCACGATCGACGAGGCGCAGCGCAAGGTTTCGGCCTTCGTCCAGTCCGTCCCCGCCACGGGCCGCTCCGAAATTCGCCAGCTCGGCACGATGGCGCTGACCATCGTCAACCCCGAGCAGTACCGCGAGGAAATCAATGCCCGCATCGCCAGAAGCGCGCTTCAGGCAGCCAGCCCTTACGGCCCGGGTTACGGCGTCGAAGTGACCGGGCTCGATCGCGCCATCGCCTGGGCGCAGGTCAGCAATACGGAGGTTTACCTCTACATACCCTATGCCTACACGGTACGACGCTGATCGGCTGACGACAGCCTGATGGGTTTCAACTCCGCTTGCCTACACCGGGGGAGTGTGACAGGGACTCGCGCGCCCGATTTTCCCTGACTTTTCCAACCGGACGCCTGTCTCTCCCCATGCTTACCATCAACGGCATCACCGTGCGCCTCGGCGGACGCGACATCATTTCCCGTGCCTCAGTCGCCGTGCCGCCGCGCGCGCGCGTCGGTCTGGTCGGGCGCAACGGGGCGGGCAAGTCCACGCTGGTCAAGGCAATCATCGGCGAGATCGAGCCTGACGAAGGCGCGATCGAAATGCCTCGCCGCACTCGCCTTGGCTACCTCGCACAGGAAGCCCCCGCAGGCAGCGCCACGCCGTTCGAAACCGTGCTCGCCGCCGATGTCGAGCGCACCCAGCTGCTCGCCGAGGCCGAGACCTGCACCGATCCCGATCGCCTCGGCGATGTCCACGATCGCCTGCTCGCCATCGATGCCTACAGCGCCGACGCCCGCGCCGCGCGCATCCTGATCGGTCTCGGCTTCGACGAGGCGATGCAAGGCAGCCCGCTCGACAGCTTCTCCGGCGGCTGGCGGATGCGCGTCGCGCTCGCCTCGCTGCTCTTCTCCGCGCCCGACGTGCTGCTGCTCGACGAGCCCTCGAACCACCTCGACCTTGAAGCGACGCTGTGGCTGGAGAACTTCCTCAAGGCCTATCCCGGCACGCTGCTGCTGATCAGCCACGAGCGTGATCTGCTCAACAACGTGGCCGACCACATCGTCCACCTCCACGCCGGCAAGCTCACGCTCTATCCCGGCGGGTACGACAGCTTCGAGCGCCAGCGCAACGAACGGCTTGCCCAGCAGGCCGCCGCACGCGCCGCGCAGGAAGCACAGGCGGATCGGCTCCGCGACTACATCGCCCGCAACTCCGCCCGCGCCTCGACCGCCAAGCAGGCGCAGTCGCGCGCCAAGATGCTGGCCAAGATGCAGCCGATCGCGGCAGTGGTCGAAGATCCCTCGCTCAGCTTCGACTTCCCCGACCCCGAGGAACTGCGCCCGCCGCTGATCACGCTCGATCTTGCCAGCGTGGGCTACGCGCCCGGCAAGCCGGTGCTGCAGCGGCTGAACCTGCGCATCGATCCGGATGACCGCATCGCGCTGCTCGGCCGCAACGGCAACGGCAAGACCACGCTCGCCCGCCTGCTCGCCGCGCAACTCGCGCCGATGGACGGGGCAATGACGGCGACGGGGAAGATGCAGGTCGGCTACTTCACCCAGTACCAGGTCGAGGAGATCGCCGATGGCGGCACCCCGCTCGAACTGATGACGCGGGCGATGGAGGGCAAGAGCCCCGCCGCCGTCCGCGCGCAGCTGGGGCGCTTCGGCTTCTCCGGCAACCGCGCCACCGCGCAGGTAGGCACGCTGTCGGGCGGTGAGCGCGCGCGCCTTGCCCTCGCCCTCGTCACCCGCGACGCGCCGCACATGCTGGTGCTCGACGAGCCGACCAACCACCTCGACATCGATGCGCGCGAGGCGCTGGTGCAGGCATTGAATGCCTACAAGGGCGCGGTGATCCTGATCAGCCACGACCGGCACATGGCCGAACTGGTGGCCGACCGCCTGGTCCTCGTCGACGGCGGCACCGCCAAGCCGTTCGACGGCAGCATCGAGGACTACATCGACTTCATCCTCGGCCGCAACCAGCCCAAGACCGAGAGCGGCAGCAGCGACACGCCAGCCAAGGGCGGCGCGCAGCAGGACCGCAAGGCGCGGGCCGCGGCGCGCGAGACGTACAAGGCGCTGCAGAAGGCACAGACCGAAGCGGAAAAGCGCGTGGCCAAACTGCAGGCCGAGCTGGCGCAGATCGACCGCGCGATGTTCGAGCCGGGCAGCGCCGCGCCGGAATTCGCCAAGCTCACCATGAGTGACCTGTCACAGCGGCGAAGCAAGGTTGCGCAGGCGCTGGAGGAAGCGGAACTGGCGTGGCTGGAAGCTGGCGAGGCGCTAGAGGGGGCCAACTGAGGCCCGCCGACAGCAGCGCCGAGGGCGAAGTGCCGCACCGCAGCAGCCCGAGGGGTTTACGCGGTTTACACGGTTCAGGGGCGCTTTGCTCTCCGCGCTCCTCCTCCGGCGTCCCCGCGCAGGCGGGGACCTCGGTCGGTTTACGGACCGCTTCGGGTTTCTCGCGTTCGTTCCGTAACGACACCGAGGCCCCCGCCTGCGCGGGGGAGCAGGCTTCCCTGATTTCGGTCTGATCTTCCTCCTCCTCTTCCCCGAACAGGGCGTGGAGCGTGGCTTCGCGGCGGTTCTGGGCGGCGGACCAGCTTTCGCGGGCGAGCTGGCGGGCGCTTTCCATGTGGGCGTCATGGGCTTCCTGCCAGTCGTCCCAGGCCTCGTCGGGCTCGTCGTCGGCGGGATAGGGGAAGGCGCGCTTGAAGTCCTGTTCGGCCTGCTTCTCGCACGCCTTCAAGAAGCGGTCCTGCGCCGGGTCGGCAAAGCCGGTGGCGGCGGCGACGTCCGCGCCCTCGGCCAGGGCCAGGAGCATGCGGTCGAAGTCCTCGGCGAGGTGGTGGATTTCCCTCGGTGCCTGGCTTGCGCGGGCGTCGAGCCGGGCGAGGTGCGCCAGCAGCAGGCGCGCGTCGAAGCGCCGCCGCTCGCCCACCGCCTCGCCCCGGAACCAGATCGTCTCGGTGGTGCCGTGGAGCGCGCGGGTGGCAAGCACCTGCTCGGCCGCCTCGCGCGCATGGAGCAGCGCAGCGTCCCACGCGGCGGCAAAGGCCGGATCGCGGCGACGGCGGACATAGGTCGTCTGCGAAGACACCCCCGCCACCTGCGCCGCCGCGCGCACCTGCCCGTGGCGGCTGAGATGCTCGAGAAACAGCGCCATGCGCGTGGGGGTGAACTGGTTGGGGTGGAGGAGTGCGGTTTCCGCCGACGCGAGCGGGAGGACGCTGCCCTCTTCCTCCCCTCCCGCAAGCGGGAGGGGCCGGGGGTGGGCCCTTCCTTCTTCTTCCCTAAACGCGAAAGCCCCCTCGCCTGCCCGCGAATGCCCACCGCGCCCTTGTTCGGCTGACGGCGAATGCCCACCCCTAACCCCTCCCGCCTGCGGGAGGGGAGTTGAAGCCGCACGCCGCTGCCCCTTCGCGCCGACCGCAGGCAGAGCATCATCAGGCAGTCCGATGTCCCGGCTCGCGGGAATCCACCCGCGCCCGAAGGAGGAAGGCTGATGCGGATCGGCGGCGTGCGGCATGGGCGGCCCCCGTTTGGAACGAAACAGGAACTTCTAGGCGAGGATGGGGGGTGTAGGAAAATGGTTTTGTCGTTTGATGCCTGCCTACGCTACAAGAACACTAAAATCGACATCAAACCTTGGAAAAATCCACGTGTTCAATTATGGGTTTTCCTATTGGCACGGTAACTTTGCCATGCCTTGTTGGGGGCTAAAACTAGGGGCACCGACTTGCTAAAATTCGCAACCCATGAGCCAGAATCTCTGTCAGGAATTCTAGATATAATAGAAGGCTATCAGTCGAAGCGTGACGTCGTTTGGTATCGTGGCATCAGCAACTGCAATTACACATTGTCACCCTCAATCGCACGGTCGGCACGAGCCAAAGATGAAAAAAGCATCATAGACATAGAAAGAGATATCGGCGCAACTTTTTCACAACGATCACCACCATTCGCAGATAAGGACCTGTCCAATCCTTGGCGATCTCTATTCTTTATGCAGCATTACGGAATACCAACACGCCTTCTTGATTGGTCTGAAAGTCCGTTTGTCGCACTCTACTTTGCTATATCTGAAGTGATGCGAAACGGAAAAAACAAGCCCATAAAGGACGCTGCAATTTGGCTATGCGATCCCATATCGTGGAACCGCGCAGCGCTAGCACATATATCGTTCAATGGCGGCATTCTCGATGAAGCCTGCGAGGAAATCAAGGCTTACGCTCCAAATGTGAACTTAGATCAGCGGGCGACCAAGCCCGTGATGATCTTTGGAAATCATAATTCACCCAGGATCGTAGCGCAGAGAGGCGTTTTTGCTTTGTTTGGCAAGGGACTCCTCCCTATGGAACAGGTATATATGGATGATGCATTTCCGCCTGATACCTTAGAAAAGATTCTGTTAAAGAAAGAGCATATCGACGGAATACTGCGCTCTCTTTTCCAAAAAGGCTTTACCGAGTCAGTAGTTTTTCCTGATCTTTTTGGATTAGCTAAAGAAATTCGTCGAAGGTTTGCATTCTCATGAAAACATTCTTGAAAATTGAACAACATCAAGCGCGTACACTAAAGTGGTGGAATTCGCGGCGGGAAAAGATTGACTTTAATCCGCCATATCAGCGCAAAGGTCGACTTTGGAGCGACAGCGACAAAGCCTTCTTGATAGACTCTATAATTAATGGCTTCGACATACCTAAGCTATATCTTGCCGACTTTCAGTTTGGTGAATCTGAACTAAACGAAAAGAAGCTTCCGTACGCCATTATCGACGGGAAGCAGCGCTTAGAAGCAATATTTGATTTTTTCGATAACAAAGTCGTTCTTGGAAAAAGCTTCAAGTGGCGCGAAGATCCCTCTCTAGAGTTGAGCGGACTAAGCCTCCGCGATCTCCAGCGTAAGTATCCTGCTGTTTCTGAAGAATTTGAAAATGCCAATTTGACTATTATGAGCGTCTTCACAAACGATGAAGGACTGGTGAATGACCTTTTCGTTAGGCTGAATCGAAGCAAATCGCTCACCGGCGCAGAAGTGCGAAACGCGATCGTAGGCCCAGTGACTGACGTAATCCGTAAGCTAGCAGAGCACAGTGTGTTTAAAGAATCAATTCGCTTTAGCACCAAGCGAGCGGGAGATCACAACGCAGCAGCCAAAGTTCTCCTTTTCGAATACAGGAACGGGCTTGTTAGCACAAAGAAAGTCGACCTTGATGAATTTGCCTCAGATAAAGATATAGATAAAACAAGACTTGAACTTGCCGCGCGAAGAGTAATCGACGTTTTTGAAGAAATGTTAGACATTTTTATTCCTAACGACCCCTTACTTTCATCATCAGGGGTATTTCCGGTATATTACTGGCTCACGAAGATGATAAATCCAGTTTATCATGATGATATACGGCAATTTCTGCTTAGGTTTGAGAATTTCCGCAAGGAGAATCGTGATATTGAAAGAAAATATGGGGAGGGTAGAGGGGTAAACGCGATTTATTCTCGCTTTGATACCCTTAATAGGAGCACTAACGATGGTACAAGCCACCAACAAAGAATCCTCATCTTGCAAGAGGAATTCCGTAAGTATTTGGACGAAAAATACAATATGTCTAATTCCCCAGCCGTTGATCGCGTCTACGATCTGTGATTAGGATTACGGTGACACCTGCATCAATTCTCAATTGGCCGTCGACTTTGACAACGCCGAGGCCCAGCGTCCGCAAGTAGCGGCGTTGTGCAAGCATCCATCGACCGACTCAGGATGAACGGGGCTTTGGCGGTTGCATGTTTACCGCTTGCTGCGTCATCCTGAACTTGGTTCAGGATCCATTTTGCCGATTATGCCTCCGCTTGTGGGCAAGGATGGACCCTGAGCCGCGTTCAGGGTGACGGGGTTTGTGTTTCGACGTGGTGGTGTTGCGATGGTGCCCCTCCACCATCCTGCGGATGGTCCCCCTCCCTCATTCGACAGGCTCAGGATGAGCGGGTGGGGGGAATCATTGCCCCTCCGTCAGACGCTTTGCGGCCCCCCTCTCCCAACCCTCTCCCCTCAAGGGGAGAGGGCTTTTGGGGTCAGCGCTTCAGGAGGGGGGCCATGTATTGGCCGGTGAAGCTGCGGGGGTTCTTCGCCACCTGTTCGGGCGTGCCTTCGGCGACGATCTCGCCGCCGCGGACGCCGCCTTCGGGGCCGAGGTCGATGATCCAGTCGGCGGTCTTGATCACGTCGAGGTTGTGTTCGATCACGACGACCGAGTTGCCCTGTTCGACGAGGCGGTGGAGGACTTCGAGGAGCTTGCGCACGTCTTCGAAATGGAGGCCGGTGGTGGGCTCGTCCAAGATGTAGAGCGTCTGCCCCGTGCTGCGGCGGGCGAGTTCCTTGGCGAGCTTGACGCGCTGGGCTTCGCCGCCCGATAGCGTCGTCGCCTGCTGGCCGACCTTGACGTAGCCCAGGCCCACCTCATTGAGCATGTGCATCCGGTCCCGGATCGGGGGCACGGCCTTGAAGAACTCCTCGGCGTCCTCGATCGTCATGTCGAGCACGTCAGCGATGGAGAGGCCCTTGAACTTCACCTCGAGCGTTTCGCGGTTGTAGCGCTTGCCGTCGCACTCCTCGCACGTGACGTAGACGTCGGGGAGGAAGTGCATCTCGATCTTGATCAGGCCATCGCCCTGGCACTTCTCGCAGCGGCCACCCTTGACGTTGAAGCTGAAGCGGCCGGCCTTGTAGCCGCGCGCGGCGCTTTCGGGGAGGCCGGCGAACCAGTCACGGATCAGGGTGAAGGCGCCGGTGTAGGTGGCGGGGTTGGAGCGCGGGGTGCGGCCGATGGGCGACTGGTCGATCTCGATCACCTTGTCGCAGTGTTCGAGCCCGGTGACGCGATCGTGCGCGCCGGCGATCACGCGCGCGCCATTGAGCGTGCGGGCGGCGACGGCGTGGAGCGTGTCGATGGTGAAGCTCGACTTGCCCGAGCCGGATACGCCGGTGACGCAGGTGAAGGTGCCCAAGGGGATCTTGGCGCTGACGTTCTGGAGGTTGTTGGCGCGTGCGCCCTCCACGCCGATGAACAGGCCGTTGCCCTTGCGGCGCGTCTTGGGGACTTCGATCTTCCGCGCGCCGGTGAGGTACTGGCCGGTGAGGCTGTTGGGGTTGTTGAGGATATCGTCGAGCGTGCCCTGCGCGACGATCTCGCCGCCGTGGACGCCCGCGCCGGGGCCGAGATCGACGACGTGATCGGCGGTGCGGATGGCGTCCTCGTCATGCTCGACCACGATCACGGTGTTGCCGAGATCGCGCAGGCGCTTGAGGGTTTCGAGGAGGCGGTCGTTGTCGCGCTGGTGGAGGCCGATGGAGGGTTCGTCGAGCACGTAGAGCACGCCCGAGAGGCCGGAGCCGATCTGGCTGGCGAGGCGGATGCGCTGGCTCTCGCCGCCCGAGAGGGTTCCCGAGGTGCGATCAAGGTTGAGGTAATCGAGGCCGACGTTGTTGAGGAAGCCGAGGCGCTCGTTGATTTCCTTGAGGATGGCCCTGGCGATCTGGCTCTGCTGGCTGGTGAGCTGGCTATCGAGATTGGCGTACCATTCGACCGCGGCGGCGACGGAAAGGCGGGTGACCGAGGAGATATCGCGCCCGGCGACCTTGACCGACAGCGCCTCGGGCTTGAGGCGCTTGCCTTCGCAGGTCTCGCACGGTTGCGCGGTCTGGAACTTGCCCAGTTCCTCGCGCATCCAGGCGCTTTCGGTTTGCAGCATGCGGCGGTTGAGGTTGCCGATCACGCCTTCGAAGGCCTTGTTGACGGTGTAGCTCTTCTTGCCGTCGATGAAGGTCAGCGGCACCGCCTTGCCGGCGGTGCCATAGAGGATGACGATCTTGACCTCGGGGCTGAGCGCGTCCCACGGCGTATCGAGGCTGAAGCCGAAATGCGCGGCGAGGCTGGCGAGAACCTGCATGTAATAGGGCGACGGCGGGTTGCTCTTGGCCCAGGGGACGACGGCGCCCTGCTTCAAGGAAAGGTTCTCGTTCGGGACGACGAGTTGCGGATCGAACAGCAGCTTTTCGCCGAGGCCGTCGCAGGCGGGGCATGCGCCCTGGGGGGCGTTGAACGAGAACAGGCGCGGTTCGATGGACTCGATGGTGAAGCCGCTGACGGGGCAGGCGAACTTTTCGGAGAAGACGATGCGGTTGGCGGCAAGGCCGGTCTTCTTCATTCCCGTCTTCTGGGCGCCCTTCTTGCCATTGGCGTCCGATTCTTCCTCGCGGCCGGGGACGACGCCATCGGCGAGATCGACGTAGGCAAGGCCGTCGGCCAGCTTGAGGGCCTGTTCGAAGCTGTCGGCCAGGCGGGTCTGGATGCCGTCGCGGACGGCAATACGGTCAACCACCACCTCGATGTCGTGCTTGAGCTTCTTGTCGAGCGCAGGCGCGTCCTCGATCGGCATAATCTCGCCGTTGATGCGGACGCGGGTGTAGCCGGCCTTCTGCCATTCGGCGAGCTCGCGGCGGTATTCGCCCTTGCGGCCGCGCACGACCGGGGCGAGCAGGTAGGCGCGGGTGCCTTCGGGCAGGGCCATGACGCGGTCGACCATCTGGCTGACGGTCTGCGCGCTGATCGGCTCGCCGGTGGCGGGGCTGTAGGGCACGCCGATGCGCGCCCAGAGCAGGCGCATGTAGTCGTAGACCTCGGTGACGGTGGCGACGGTCGAGCGCGGGTTACGGCTGGTGGTCTTCTGCTCGATGGAGATGGCAGGGGAGAGGCCGTCGATATGCTCGACATCGGGCTTCTGCATCATCTCGAGGAACTGGCGCGCATAGGCGCTGAGCGATTCCACGTAGCGGCGCTGGCCCTCGGCATAGATCGTGTCGAACGCGAGGCTCGACTTGCCCGAGCCCGAGAGGCCGGTGATGACGATCAGGCTATCGCGGGGGAGATCGACGTCGATCCCCTTGAGATTGTGTTCACGGGCGCCGCGGACGGAAATGGTAGTGAGAGACATGCGCGGCGGTGTTCCATATTTGTTCGGGTTTCGCAAGGGATTCGGACGCGAGTGCCGGCCCGGTTGCAAGCGCCATGTGGGGAGCGGACCATTGCAGTGCAATATGGGCTTTCGGGGGCACGGTTTCGCTTCCCCATCCCCGGTCGCGACGAAAGGGACGGTGGCTGCGACCGGGTGCCAACGGTTCGGCGCAAGGTGGATTGCGCGGGTGCCGCGGCCGCGGGATGAAGCAGCGATAACATGAGGGTCTCGGGAATGAACGTGCGGATGATGTGCAGCGCGCTGGCGCTTGGGGTTGTGGCTCTGCCGGGCGTGGCGCTGGCCGACGATCCCCATGACCCGCAGATGCGCACGCAGGCCGCGCGCGAACGCGACCGGGCGATCATCCGCAAGCTCAACCAGCAGGAACTAGCCCGCGTGCGCGAGCGCGATGCCCGCTATGCGAAAGACTGGGCGGCGTGGCGCCAGCACAACGCCCGCAGTGGCCGTGGAGGCCGCGATGCCGACCGCGGCTATGCCCAGGCCCAGGACGATTACGAGCAGCGCATGGCCGAATGGCGCCGCGCGGTGGCGGCGTGCCAAGCCGGGCGCTACGAATACTGCGGGCGTTGAGCGGCGGAAGCCGTCAGTTCTTCTTGCCGATCAGTATGCCGCCGATGTCGAGCCCGGTGGTAAGACCATTCCGCTGTACAAACCACGCCGCACCGATCTCGTTCGCGTTCGGACCAAAGAACCCGCCTTCGATCTGACCACGGGAAGCACCATTTTGCGTGGTGGCAAAGCCACGAAATAGCGAGGTCGTTCCGTCCGTCGTGATGATGTTCGCGGTGTAGGAGAACGTACCCACGGGCGATGCAGTGCTATCGTCGGCGACGATGTTAACCGTCGCGCCTAGCTTCATGTCTGCGAAATTTGCCGTCGCGGTGGCTGTGCCCGAGAACGTACCTTCATACGAGATCGCGTTGGCGCGCCCTCGTCCACGGATAATCCCATCGTACGTAGCAGAGCCGAAGCGCGGTAGTAGGGCATAAGGCGTCCGATTGCCGTAAATGACGAAGTACTGGGCATTTATTGCGTCTGGAGGATTGGAGGACGTCGCACGCACCTGCAAATCGGCAAAGGTCGCGTAAGTCAGCTTCAGAACGGGGTTCTGGTCGCCCGGCTTGAAGACGTAGCCCTTCGCGGTGACGCCACGATCGTACCATGTACGGCTGGCGTCACTTTTCGCCGGGTCGATGTCTGTCTGCTCAAACTTGGTGGCGTACGTGATGTTCGAGTATTCGGGCGTGAAACGCAAAAGATAGGCGCCCGTTGCGGGATTATAGGTGACGGTCGCCGGATCGGATACGCCATGATCGCGCAGCGTGATCGCACTGAATGTCGTTTGCGTGGTGTAATCGCCCAGCGGCGTTCGGGCCGCAGTCAGACTGGCATCCTTCGCACCGATGATCGTCCCAATGGCCTTGTCGGCGCCATCGGCGGCCGACCAGGTTGCTGCGACTTCCTGAGCCGTTGGACCAAAGAAGCTGCCATCAAATGTGCCGGAGTAGTTGCCGATCCCGTCGAGCGTCAGATTGCCCGAGAAGGTGTTTGCCGTGCTGGAGATTGTGCCCGAGGCCCTAAAAACCCCGGTGGTGCTTTGAGGGTTGTGGCCAGAGATGTAGTCGATTTCGCCCAAGCCAACTGATGTGGCCAGATCGAGACGGCCAGTAGCGAAATCGGCGGAAAGCACGCCATTACCGACAACGTTCAATGCGTCAGTAAAATCGTTGTCGATTGCCAGTCCGTCGATATGGACCTTGTAGTCAGCTGACCCGCTCCGCGGCACCGCGCTGCTCGCTGTCGGCATGCCGTAAATGAAGTAATCGATCTGATACGAAAGCTGCGGATCGAGCGATGTTCCTCCAGTGCGCTGTCTGAAGAAGCCTACGGCGGAGTAAGTTTGTGTAGTCGGAAGGAGCAGCCCGGTAGCATCGTCCTGATAAGTGCTTCCGCCATCATGTTCGTAAGGAGTATAGGACGTGTCAGGTGTCGTAACCGTATACTTCTTAGTCACGGCATCAAAAGTGAGTTGCAGCGGTTCACGCCTTAGTGATTGGTTGGTGAAATCGCCTAGCGTATTTGAATTGAACGATTTATCCTGAGACTTGAAGTCCAGTCTGCGCGCGCTTGTGCTGAAACTCTGCGTGTTGGCCAGCCTTCCCTCTGTGAACTGCGTGTTGCCGACAGCACCCTTTCGTCCGGTGATCGTGCCTACGGCGACCCGACCGTCCGGTGCAGTAGCATTGAAAACGGCGCCCAATTCCTCAGCAGCAGGGCCAAAGAATTCGCCGTTGAGCGCGCCCGAGAAGTTCGCCGCGTCCGACCATTTGATGGTTCCGGCGAAGTTGTTGGACGTTGCCGCCAGTGCAGCAGTTGCATCGAACTGGATGTCGGAGCCTGAGAAATAGACGCCTTTCATCATGCCGGAAATGCGAATCTTGCCGGTATCGAATTCGACCACCGCACCGCCGCTGCCTGCCATCGCAGCACTGCCCGCCGGAATGGATTCCACTCCGATCAAGGCAATCTCGTAGGCGCCAGTGCCGCTACGCGGTACAGCACTGGCCGAAGTGGGGATGCCATAAACAAACGCATCCACGCTGCCTGTTCCCGATGAACTCGATAGCTGCGTGTGTTCCCAGAAGGCGCTTCCGACATACTTGTAGGTAGCAAGGCCGGATGTGCCCGCCTTGGTAAGCGTCAGAACGTCGGTCGTCGAACCTGACTTCCTCGTGTAGACGGTGGCGACGGCGTTCGAACTGGCGCTATCAAGATCGCCCGGCCCGAAGGTGATCGAACCACCACCCGTCGTTAAGGTATAGGACTTCTTGGCCGCATCGTAACGGATTGTAGCTGTCTGGCTGGCGACGCTGCCGCGCGTACTCTCTCCATTGGCCGTGGCGGTTGCGCGCATGGAGAGGTTGGCGAAACTCTCGGTCGCGAGCGTTCCGATCAGGTCCGAATTCGCGCTCGGCGTAGGCGTCGGTGTGGGGGTTGGCGTAGGCGTAGGCGTAGGCGTCGGAGTGGGCGCGGGCGTGGGCGTGGGCGTGGGCGTCGGCGTCGGCGTCGGAGTGGGAACAGGCGTTGGCGTGCTGCTCACACCGCCGCCACTACCACCGCCACATGAGGCCAGCAGGAGGGCGAGCGTTGTCGTGGCTGTTGTGGCGAAAATCTTGCGGTTCACGGTTGCCCCCGTTGCTGGCCCGAATCCCTGTATTCAGACACCAATTCGGAGGAAGAATTAGCCAGAACCGATGTTAATCGCGAACATCTATTTGGATCAATTGTGTGATTTTAATCACGTTTTGGAGACTTCTAGTCGTGGGACCGCGTGCGAGGAAGGCTCACCCCAACCCCTCCCGCTTTCCGGAGGGGGCAAAGAGGTTGGTTTTCGCCCTTTTCTGCAAGGCGCTGTCCCATTCGGGCCGCTCCACCAACCTGCGGATGCCCCCCACCTTGTTGAAAGCAGGAACGGGCTCAGTTCTTCTTGCCGAACAAAGCGCCCTGAATGCTGAGCGTGGTGTCAGTGGTGCCATTGAGGAAGAAGGTGTAGCCAGCCTCGATCCCGCGCGGGCCGAAGAATGCACCACTGAAGGCGCCCGAAGCGTTGCTTCCCGAAAGCGTGCCGGTGAAGCCCGGGCCGGAACTGCTGATCGTGCCGGTGCCGTTGAAATTGCCAAACGAGGTGACCACGGTGCTGTTGGGTGCCTTGCCCGCGAGCGTCAGGCTGGTGCTGACCGAATTGCTGCCGAAATTGGCCGAGAATGTGCCGGTCGATTCACCAATCAGGTAGTAGCCCTGCCCGCTTCTGGCGGCGAGCCCGACGACTTGGGTCGCATAAGTGGCGCTGCCGCTACGCGGCACATCGGTGGCCTGGGTGGGCACGCCGCCGACAAGGCTGTAAGATCGGTCCGCTCCCGGCTGATAATGCGTCCAGTTGCCGAACAGCGCGTAGCTGAGCTTCACACCGTTGACGCTGGGATTGGAGATTGAAAGAAAATCGACAGCGCCGTTGCCGGCAGGCTTCTGCCAGGTGACGGTCGTATCGTTACGATTGACGACCTGCGCGGGCGCAAATTCGACAACTAGGCCACTGCCGTTGTTGAGGTTGTAGGAATCGGTCGCGGCCGAATACCTGATCTCCACGCCCTGGCCGAAAGCAAGGGTGCTTTGGTTCCTGAGTTCCGGGCCGACGGGCACGCCGGTAATTCCGCCCGACTGGAAGGTCTGATCGCCGGACAGTTCGGCAAGCGTCTTGTATGTGACCGGCGGAGGCGTGGATGCCATGCCGCCGCCACCATCGCCACCGCCGCATGAGGCCAGCAAGGTTGCAAGCGAAAGGGTGGCGGTGGCGTTGCGCAGCGTCGTGATCATGTTGCCCTCTGTTGCTGCCCGAATCTCCGCACCGGGCAACCCGATGACTAGAACTAGAGGCAAACCCGTAAGGGCGCGAACGTAAAGACGGGGCAAGCATGTGATTTTCATCACAATCCTTGCGTGCGCAAAGGTGCATGATGGCTACTCTGAGGGGAAATTTCGTCGGCAAACTACGTAAGTTTGTCGAAACCATACAATCGCGCGTGACGAAACTTTGCTAGGGCCTGCTAACCAAAGATAGGGTTTCAGGGCCACCAAGCATGAGCGCCGACCGTACATTGCCAGCAATTCCGGCAGCATCCGGCAACCCGCCGGCGCAGAGCCTGTTCTGCCGCAGCGCTGGCGCGCGCGAGGATCGTCCGGCGATCTCGATGCGGGTGCGCGAGAGCTTTGCCGCCTATTTCGCAGCCGACTTTGCCGCCGCGATGACCGAGCATCGTCACGAGAACGACCAGATCGCCCCGACCGCGGCCTAGCGCCTTCTACATCGCCAGCGCCATGTGGCCGGGCTCACCCAGCCAGCGTGCATCGAGATTCCAGACGCGGGCGATGACCTCCTGCGAGAGAGCATCGCGTGGCTTGCCCTGTGCAGCGATGCGGCCCCTGTCGAGCACGACCACGTGATGGGCATGGTTCATCGCCAGGGCGAGATCGTGGACGACGAGCACGACTCCCCTGCCCTCTTCCGCGAGCCCACGCAGGCGCTGGATCAAGGCCTGCTGGTGGGCAAGATCGAGCGCGGCGAGCGGTTCGTCGGCCAGAATCCAGTGCGGCTTCGTGGCGAGCACCCGGGCAAGCAGGGCGCGGGCGCGCTCGCCCCCTGACAGGGTGGACAGCGAGCGCTCGGCCAGAGGTTCGAGCTGCATCGTCGCGATGGCCTGGGCGACGGCTTCGCCATCCTCGGCGGGACTTGCGCGGTGCGGCAGGCGGCCAAGTCCGACGAGCGTGCGGACCGAGAGGTTCCACGCGACCTCGCCCGATTGCGGAAGATAGCCGATGCGGCGCGCGCGCTCCTGCGGCAGCATCTGCGCCAGCGGCTGGCTGGCCAGGGTGACGGTGCCGGTTGCGGGCTCGATCAGGCCGGCAAGCGCGGCAAGCAGCGTGGACTTGCCTGCACCGTTGGGACCGACAATGGCAGTGACACCGCCAGCGCGCAGTTGCGCGGTGACGCCCTGCAGGCGGTGGGGGATGGTCAGCCCAAGCGCTTCTAGCATCATGCCAGTTCCCTCCGCAGCTTGAGGAGCAGGCGCAGGAAGAACGGCGCGCCGGCAAGGCTGAGCGCTATGCCGAGGCGCAGCTCGCCGCCTTGCAGCGGAAGAACGCGGCACAGGCAATCGGCGACAAGCAGCAGCAGCGCTCCGGCCAGGGCGGAGGGGAGGAGCGTGGCCGAGGGGCGCTGGTCGGTGAACGGGCGGACGAAGTGCGGGACCATCAGGCCGACAAAACCGATCATGCCCGCCACCGCGACCCCGCTGCCGACGATCAGGCCGATGGCGACGATCATGATGCCAAGAAGGCGCGCAGGTTCGACTCCCAGAGAGCGGGCGGCGGCCTCGCCCAAGGCAAGGGCATCGAGCGCGGGGCCGGCGCGCCACAGGGCAGCGAGGCCGAGGATGGTCAGCGGGGCGGCCAGGCGCACCTCGTGCCAGCCGCGATCGGCCAGCGCCCCCATCAGCCAGGTGACGATCTCGGACAGGGCGAAGGGATTGGGCGAAAGGCTGATGGCGAGGCTGGTCATGGCCCCGGCAAGGCTGGCGATCATCATGCCCGCCAGCGTGAACAGTGCAATGCCGCCACTTCGCCCGGCGATCAGGGCAAGCAGGGCCATGGCTCCGGCGGCTCCGACGAGGGCGAAGAGCGGGAGCGTGAGCGCTTGCGTTTCGTAGCCGGTGTAGAACGAGAGGACCGCGCCGAGCGCTGCAGCCGGGGCGATGCCGAAGAGGCCGGGGTCAGCCAGCGGGTTGCGCAGGTAGCCTTGCATGGCCGCGCCGGCAGCGCCCAGGCCCCCGCCGAGCGTCAGGGCAAGAAGCGCGCGGGGCAGGCGCAATTCCATGAGGATCGCGGTGGCGTTGGGGACGGGGGCGCCGAAGGGGTCGATCCACACTTGCCCGGCGAGGAGCGAGAGCGGGAGGGCCAGTGCCAGGGCGGCGCAAAGGGAAATGACGGGGCGGGTCACCGCGAGTGCCCCTTCACCACCTTCGATGGTCCCCCTCCCCCTGCCGGGGAGGAATTGCGGACTTGCGCCAGCCTTTGCGCGGCGGCGATCAGGGTGGGGCCGCCGCAGTAGAGGAGTTTCGGATCGAGGCGCTCGCGGCGGGTGGACTTGAGCGCCTTCAGCGCGGGATGTGACAGGACGCGGTCGTCGCCTTTTCCGGTCTCGGCGCTCTGCCCGGCGACGAGGATCAGTTCGGGCGGGTCGGCCAGCATCTTTTCGAGCGGGAGCAGGTCGGCCTGGCCGAGCCCGCGGGCAGCGGCGAAATTGGTGTAGCCAGTGCGACGCAAAAGATCGGCGATCAGCGTTCCATCACCGGGGACCATGCCGCCCGACTGCCATACGACGGTCTCGACAGGGCGCACTCCGGCTGGCGGTGCTGCGGCGGCAAGTGCGGCGTCGATCCGGGCGATCAGCGCCTCGCCGCGCTCCGGATGGCCGGAGAGCGTGGCGATCTGGCGGATCTGCTCCTGGCTGGCCTCGATGGTGCTGGCCATGCCGAGGGTTTCGAGGCGCAGGCCAAGGCGCTGGTAGGCGCTGGCCGTGGCGGGATCGATGAACGTGCTGCCGAGCACGAGATCAGGCTTGAGTGCCAGCACTTCCTCGACCGTGCCGCGCGTGGCCGGGAGGACGCTTGCGAGGCGCGCGTCCATCGAGGCGGAACGGGGGTCCTTGCTGTAGTGCGAAATGGCGAGGATCTGCGCCGGATCTGCCACTTCGGCGAGGATCGCGTCGGTGCAGGGATTGAGACTGACGATGGTCGGGTGCGCGGTTGCGCGGGATTCGGGAGTGGCCTTGCCTTGGGGGATGCAGCTGTTCAAGGCGGCGGCAGTGAGGAGGAGGGCCGTTCTGGCGAGGGGGGTTCGGGAGAACATGCCCTCCCCCACCCCCTCCCGCATGCGGGAGGGGAGCAGAAGGCGTTTCGCCAGCGAGACGAAACGCCTCGCCATCAGTACTTCGCGCGGATGCCGATATAGGCAGAGCGGCCCCAGGTGCCGTAGTCGGCGACGGTCTGGTAATTCACGTCGAACAGGTTCTCGACACGGCCGTAGAGTTCCACCTTCTCGGTCAGGGGGAAGCTGGCGCGCACGGTGGTCAACGCGTAGCCATCGAGGCGGCGGGTGTTCGACGCGTTGTCAAAGCTGTCTCCGACGAGGCGCAAGTCGGCACCGAGGGTGAGGCCTGCGAGGGGAGATGTCCAGTCGCTCGAGAGGGTCAGCGCGTGGGCAGGACGGCGCGCGAGGTCCTTTCCGAAGTTGGCGGTGCCGCGCGTGCGGTTCTCGGTTTCGAGGTAGGTGTATGCGGCCTGCAGGTGGAGCGTGTCGGTAGGACGCGCGCCGAGTTCGGCTTCGACGCCCTGTGCGCGGGCAAGGCCGACGTTGTCGTAGAGGCCGAAAGGACGCGTGGCACAGGCGTTGAGGCTGGCGCAAGATACGAAGGTGATCAGGTTGCGGCTATCGCGGCGGAAGACCGTGACCGCAGCGTGAAGCTTGCCGTAGGGCGCGCCCCATTCGAGGCCGGCGTCGTAGCTCTTGCTGCGTTCGGGGTTGAGCGCGGCGTTGCCATAGTTTGAAAGCAGCTGGTAGAGCGTCGGGGCCTTGAAGCCCTCGCCATAGCTGGCGCGCAGGCGGAGGTTATCGACCAATTCGAACGCGCCGTTGGCACCGAAGGTCCAGGCCGTGCCGAACCGGCTGTGATCGTCAATGCGGACACCGGCGGCGAGGCTGGCGCGATCGCTGCTCCAGCCAAGCAGGGCGTGGCCCGAGGTGAGGTTGGCCTTGGCCTGTGCATCGAAAGTGCTCGAGAAGCGCGTCCATTCGCTGTCACCGCCGAAATCGAGCGTGAAATCGGCAGGCAGGTTGACGCGGCCCGTCAGGTCAACGCGCTCCGAGCGGCCCTTGTAGCCGTAGGACGGATCAGTGCCGAAGGTCGGGTCGTAGTAGTCGCGCTTGGTATCCGAGATCGCGAAGCCGGTGTTGAGCGTGAGATTGCTGCCGGTGAAGCGCAGTCCGATGCGGCCCGAGGCCTGTCGCGTGTCCTGATACTCAGGGGTATCGCCGAAGCTGTAGGTTGGCGGGGCGAAGCCGTCTATGTCGGTGCGGGTGTCGGCATAGCGGGCGGTGGCGACGATTGCGAGGTCTTGCGAGAGGTTGATGCGCCCGCGCCCGCCGACGCGCCACTGGCGGAAGCCATCGGGCTCGGTGCCGACCGCTGCGGCCGAGACGCCATCGCTGCGGCTGTAGCCGCCGTTGAGGGTGAGCGCACCGAAGTCTGACGCGATGCCTGCTGCAGCATCGGCGAGATAGCTGTCGTTCGCGCCCAGTTCGGCACTGGCTTCAATGCCGTTGAGATCGCGCGACTGGACCGCGATCACGCCGCCGATGGCCGCGCTGCCCCAGACGATGGAGTTGGAGCCGCGCAGCACGTCGATCCGCTCGACGCCGCCGGGGGTCAGCGTACCGAAGTCAAAGCCGCCCGAGGGGGCCGAGACGTCTTCGAGGCGAACGCCATCGACGAGGACGAGGACCTGCTCGGCATCCGAGCCGCGCAGACGCACGCCGGTGAAGCTGCCGGGGCCGCCGTTGCGGGTAATTGTCAGGCCGGGGACGCGTTCGAGGACGCGGGTGATGTCGGGGCCCTGGATCGACTGGATTTCGTCGGCGGTGATGACGGTGACGGGCTGGCCGGTCTTGCTGAGCGGGGTTTCGCTGCCGGTGGCAATGACGGTGATGGTTGCCGGGTCGATCTTGTAGTCAGCCACGACGACGTCGTCCGTACCTTGGGCAAGCGCAGGCGTCGCAAGGGTAAGGGCAGAAACGGAAAGCAGGTACTTCTTCACAGGACGCAACTCCGGCCACGAACGGTTGATGCCGTCCATGGCGAGAGGTGCGCTGGGCCATGAATCTGGCGCGCCTCGTCGCGTGCGCCCGGTACACCCCGCCCGGCCGCGGAACGACTACCATCGGCAGGTTTCCTGGCTCCCGGGTCATCGCCCGCTGCCCGCCTTCCCAGTACCGGGGATCGAATCCGGCACCAGTGGCATCACTGGACAGCGCGCTCTCCGGTTACAGTTGCGGGGGCAGCGCCGGATTGGAACCGGCTTCCCTCTTAGCCCGTGTTACCGGGCACCGTTGGCGTCGGCGCGGGGAACTAGCGGGAACTTTGCTGCGCTGCAAGAGGAACTACGTACTTCGGGGCAAGTCGGCGGTGGAGGTTAACCGGATCGCAGGAGCTTGTGCCGCATCGGGACAGCGGGAAATGCGGCCGTGCGCGAGGGGGCGCAAAAGGTTAGCGCAATTGAGGATTTTCAGGATTCAGCCCAGCCCCATGCCTCTCGAGCTTGCCTATCGCCCGATCGAACTGCCCGGCGTGGCAGCGACGGCTTATGGCGAGCAGCGTCCGCGCGATTTTGCGGCGCGGATCCGGCGCCGGGATATGCGCTCGATCCGCAACGCCTTGCGCGCGCCTTCGCTGATGCGGCAGCGGCTGGGCGGCGTGGCGATGTTCGGCGTGCTGGGTCTGCTGCTCGGGCCGACCGGGTGGGGCGAACCGGGCGGCGTTCAAGCGGCTGTCGCGCGCGCGCAGATGGCGGGACTGCAACCGTTCGAGCGCGGGGGTGACAGCTTTCCGGGCTCGGCGTTCTACTGGCTCGACACCAGCGACAGCGGACTGATCGCGCCGACAGAAGCGCAGGCGAAATGGGACCAGAGCCATTCGGATGCCGAGATCCACTCGGCCCGTCCGGTGTCGGCGGCCGGGTCGAGCGAGGACCGCTGGCGGGCTCTGCAGTGCCTGACCGCAGCAATCTATTATGAGGCGGCGAGCGAGCCTGACGGCGGGCAACGCGCGGTGGCGCAAGTGGTGCTCAACCGCGTGGCGCATCCGGCATGGCCGAACACGGTGTGCGGCGTAGTCTACCAAGGGTCGGAGCGGCCGGGCTGCCAGTTCTCGTTCGCGTGCGATGGCTCGCTGGCAAGGAAGCCGATGAAGGCGTTCTGGGACCGGGCGCGACGCGTGGCGGCCGATGCCTTGGCCGGCTATGTCTATGCGCCGGTGGGGCTGGCGACACACTATCATACGACGGCGGTGCATCCCTACTGGGCGCCGAGCCTTTCGTTCATCGGCACGATCGGGGCGCATCGCTTCTATCGCTGGGCAGGGGCAGCGGGGCGTCCGGCGGCGTTCACCGCGCGCTATCTCGGCGGCGAGCCGATTGCCGCGCCGCATCCGCGCACATGGACGCCCTCGCCCGTCGACATCGCCGATCCGCTGGCGCTGGAGAAGGCGTTCGAGGAAGGACGGATCGTGGCGCCGGGTGCTGCCGCGACACTTGCTCCGGTGGCGGCGGTTCCGCAAGCTGCGGCGCAGCAGAACCTCGTCCGCCCGCAAGTGCTGCCGGGGGTGAAGGCGGGCGCGACCAGCGCGCCGGTTTCGGGAAGCGGGTCGGTGCTGCCGGGGTACGAGAACGCCAACAAGTGGATCGCGCAGCCGGGGGCTTGAGCAGACGGTGAAGTCCGCTCATGCTGAGCTTGTGGAGACATCTGATGCTGCGCCTGCGTCCTTCGACAGGCTCAGGACGAGCGGGTTCGGGATTCCGCAGACCTGTTCCATTCCGCTCGTCGCAAAACCGTTTCAGGACGGATGGTTATTCGTTCCTTTACCGTGTCGTCACACACACTCTTAGCGCAGGTGGGTCTAGGGCGGGGTCGTGGAGAACGGCACCGATTGTCCCCGGCGCCGTCAGAGAGTTGAGGCACCATGCTGCGATTTGCCCCCCGTTACGGCATCATTTCCCCCTGTCTTTCGCGACGGATCCAGGCGCGGCACCTGCGGGCGGTAAACGACAACGGGGCAGGCTCGATCTGTCAGGATGAGGCGCTGGACGCCGCGCTGCGGCTGTTTGCGGCGCATGGCTTCTCGGCGGCGGCGCGCGCACGAGACGCTGCGGTCATTGCCGAACGCAGCGGCGAGCCGAGCCGCGTGGAATTCTGGGTCGAGGTCTGCGCGACGCTCGACCGGCGGATGGCGCGCGACTTCCTGAAGCGCAAGCGCAGCTGATCCGCGCAAGAGTTTGCGGAGAGGAAAAACAAAATGGAGCCCCGGCGGAGACGCCGGGGCTTTTTGCTGGTCAGATAGATTGCCCGCCGACGTTGCATTGCGAGGTTGCGCAACACCTCGGAAACAGACCTTTTGCTATTGCGAACTGATATCACAAAAACCCCGGATATAGCGGGTTTTCGCGGTTGCATTCGTGTGCGCGCGGGCCTAGGGCCCGATTCATTCTGCCAGAACCTTCCTGTCTCGCGGGGCACGGGAGGGACCTGGGCGAAAGCTCTGCTGGCATTTGTATGCTTGTCCCCGCGAACGGGAAAGGACCGTAGAGCATGGCACGCAAGAAGATCGCGCTTATCGGCGCAGGCAATATCGGGGGCACGCTGGCCCACCTCGCCGCCCAGAAGGAACTGGGTGACATCGTCCTGTTCGACGTGGTCGAAGGCGTGCCGCAGGGCAAGGCGCTCGACCTTTCGCAGTGCGGCCCGGTCGAAGGCTTCGACGCCAAGATCACCGGCACCAACGACTATGCCGACATTGCCGGTGCCGACGTGATCATCGTGACCGCAGGCGTTGCCCGCAAGCCGGGCATGAGCCGCGACGACCTGCTCGGCATCAACCTCAAGGTGATGAAGGCTGTTGGCGAAGGCATCCGTGACAACGCGCCCGACGCTTTCGTCATCTGCATCACCAACCCGCTCGACGCGATGGTCTGGGCGCTGCGCGAATTTTCCGGCCTGCCGCACAACAAGGTCGTCGGCATGGCCGGCGTGCTCGACTCGGCGCGCTTCAGCACGTTCCTCGCCTGGGAATTCGGCGTCTCGATCCGCGACGTGAACACGTTCGTGCTTGGTGGCCACGGCGACACCATGGTGCCCGTCACCCAGTACTCGACGGTCAACGGCATTCCGGTGCCCGACCTCGTCAAGATGGGCCTGTCCACCCAGGAGAAGATCGACGCGATCGTGCAGCGCACCCGTTCGGGCGGCGGCGAGATCGTCGGCCTGCTCAAGACCGGCTCGGCGTTCTACGCCCCGGCCGCTTCGGGCATCGCCATGGCCGAAGCCTACCTCAATGACCAGAAGCGCATCCTGCCCTGCGCTGCCTACGTCGATGGCCAGTACGGCGTTGACGGCCTCTACGTTGGCGTGCCCGTGCTGATCGGCGCGAACGGCGTTGAGCAGGTGATCGAGATCGAGCTGGACGACGAAGCCAAGTCGAACCTCCAGGTCTCGGTCGACGCGGTCAAGGAACTGCTGGAAGCCTGCAAGGGCATCGATAGCTCGCTGGCTTAATTTGGTAGGATGACGTGCGCCCCCGCGCAGGCGGGGGCCTCAGTCGGTTTACGCAGGTGTTGCGTAACAACACCGAGGTCCCCGCCTTCGCGGGGACGCAATATCCGGAAGTGATTGATGTCCATTCTCGTCGACAAGAACACCAAGGTCATCACGCAGGGGATGACCGGCAAGACCGGCAGCTTCCACACGCAGGCTGCGCTTGACTACGGCACGCAGATGGTTGGCGGCGTGACCCCCGGCAAGGGCGGCACCACCCACATCGGCCTGCCGCAGTTCGATACCGTGGCCGAGGCCAAGGCCGTCACCGGTGCGACCGCATCATGCGTCTACGTGCCGCCTTCGGGCTGCGCCGACGCCATCCTCGAGGCGATCGACGCCGAGATGGAGCTGATCGTGGCGATCACCGAGGGCGTGCCCGTGCTCGACATGGTCAAGGTCAAGCGCGCGCTGTCGGGTTCGAAGAGCCGCCTGATCGGTCCGAACTGCCCCGGCGTGCTGACGCCCAACCAGTGCAAGATCGGCATCATGCCCGGTTCGATCTTCAAGGAAGGCTCGGTCGGCGTGGTCTCGCGCTCGGGCACGCTGACCTATGAGGCGGTGTTCCAGACCTCGGCCATCGGCCTTGGCCAGACCACCGCTGTCGGCATCGGCGGCGACCCGGTCAACGGCACTAACTTCATCGACGTGCTCGAACTGTTCCTGGCCGACGAAGCCACCAAGTCGATCATCATGATCGGCGAGATCGGCGGCGATGCCGAGGAGCAGGCCGCACAGTTCCTGATCGACGAGGCCAAGCGTGGCCGCAAGAAGCCGATGGCCGGCTTCATCGCGGGCCGCACCGCGCCTCCGGGCCGCCGCATGGGCCATGCCGGCGCCATCGTCTCGGGCGGCAAGGGCGATGCTGAAAGCAAGATCGCGGCCATGGAAGCCGCCGGCATCAAGGTCTCCGCCTCGCCCTCGCTGCTGGGCGAGACGCTGGCCGAGGTGCTGAAGGGCTGAGGCCAAAAGCTACCGCCCGGATAGGTTACCTTGCGTAAGGTGCCACCGGGCGGATGCTTGAAGATTTCAGGGTAGACACCGCAACGGAAGCGGCCTGCCTCAGTTATGGATTTTTGCGCAAGTCTTTCGAGGCGAGCGCCGGAAGGGTCGGTTCCACGGTCAGTGGAGCGGAAGAAGTCCGAAGCCCCCAACCTCCCCGGGGGGACCAGGAGTTGATGATGGGTTCTGAACTGCACGATTTCGACGTGGATCCGGCACAGGAAGGTCCGCAGCCCGGCCCTTCGTGGGCCAACAAGCGCTGGCCGATCACCGATGCCGCGGCGGGCGACGACCTGACCCAGGCGATGGACCCGATGGCGCTGAAACTCGTCATCGAGAAGTCGGCCAAGAAGGGCGGCGTAGCGCTGGACGAAGCGGCGCTGCAGCAGGCGGCGATGGATTCGATCCGCGCGATGACGCTGATCCGCACCTATCGCGTGCGCGGTCATCTGGCGGCAGACCTCGATCCCCTCGGCCTTGCTCGTCAGAAGCTCCCGGCCGACATCTCGCCCGAGTATCACGGCTTCACGGCCGCCGATGCCAAGCGCAAGATCTATCTCGGTGGCGTGCTGGGCCTCGAGTGGGCGACGCTTGAGGAACTCGTCGCGATCCTGCGTGCAAATTACTGCGGACATGTCGGCTTCGAATACATGCACATCGCCGACGTGGAAGAACGCAAGTTCATCCAGGACCGCATCGAGGGCGGCGACAAGTCGATCGACTTCACGCCTGCAGGCAAGAAGGCGATCCTCGCTGCCGTCGTACGTGGCGAGCAGTACGAGAAGTTCCTGGGCAAGAAGTACGTCGGCACGAAGCGTTTCGGCCTGGACGGCGGGGAATCGATGATCCCGGCGCTCGAAGCAGTGATCAAGTACGGCGGCCAGCTGGGCGTCAAGGAAATCGTCTACGGGATGGCCCACCGCGGCCGCCTCAACGTGCTCGCCAACGTGATGGCCAAGCCCTATCGCGTGATCTTCCACGAGTTCTCGGGCGGTTCGGCCAACCCGGAGGACGTCGGCGGTTCGGGCGACGTGAAGTACCACCTTGGCACCTCGACCGACCGCGAGTTTGACGGGACCAAGGTTCACATGAGCCTTGTGCCGAACCCCTCGCACCTTGAAACGGTCGATCCGATCGTGCTCGGCAAGGTGCGTGCGCAGCAGGTGTTCCGCGACGACATCGGCGACGATGTGGGGCCCAATGCCCGCCACAAGCAGGTGCTGCCCGTCCTGATCCATGGTGACGCAGCCTTTGCAGGTCAGGGCATCGTGTGGGAGTGCTTCGGCCTTTCGGGCGTGCGCGGCTACAATACAGGCGGCTGCATCCACTTCATAATCAACAACCAGATCGGCTTCACCACGAGCCCACAGTTCTCGCGCGGGTCCCCGTACCCGTCGGACGTGGCCAAGGGCGTGCAGGCTCCGATCCTGCACGTGAACGGCGACGATCCGGAAGCGGTGACCTTCGCCTGCAAGCTGGCAATCGACTACCGCCAGAAGTTCGGCCGCGACATCGTCGTCGACATGTGGTGCTATCGCCGCTTCGGCCACAACGAGGGTGACGAGCCTTCGTTCACGCAGCCGCTGATGTACGCGAAGATCCGCCAGCATCCGGGCGTGAGCGACATCTATGCCAAGCGCCTGGTCGCCGAAGGCGTGATCGACGCCAACTACAAGGGCGAGATCGAAAGCCACTTCGTGGCGACGCTCGAGACCGAGTTCGAGGCGGCCAAGGGCTACAAGGCCAACGAAGCCGACTGGTTCGGCGGACGCTGGTCGGGCCTGAACAAGCCGGCCGATCCTGTGACCGCGCGCCGCAACGTGGCAACCGGCATCGACCAGAAGCTGTTTGACAGCCTCGGCCGCACGCTGACGACCGTTCCTGAGGACCTCACGGTCCACAAGACGCTCTCACGCGTGATTGATGCAAAGCGCGAGATGTTCAGCTCGGGCCAAGGCTTCGACTGGGCGACTGGTGAGGCACTGGCATTCGGCAGCCTCGTTTCCGAGGGCTATGGCGTGCGCCTTTCGGGGCAGGACTGCGGCCGCGGGACTTTCAGCCAGCGCCACGCGGTGTGGGTGGACCAGAAGGACGAGCGCAAGTACGTTCCGCTGAAGACGCTGCCGCACGGCTCGTTCGAAGTGCTGGATTCGACGCTTTCGGAATATGGCGTGCTCGGCTTCGAGTATGGCTATGCCAGCGCCGACCCCAAGAGCCTCGTGCTGTGGGAAGCGCAGTTCGGCGACTTTGCCAACGGTGCGCAGATCGTGATTGACCAGTACATCGCCGCATCCGAAGCCAAGTGGCTGCGCGCCAACGGCCTCGTGATGCTGCTGCCGCACGGGTACGAAGGCCAGGGTCCGGAGCACTCGTCGGCGCGCATGGAGCGTTATCTGCAGCTTTGCGCCGAAGACAACATCCAGGTGTGCAACATCACCACGCCGGCCAACTATTTCCACGTGCTGCGCCGGCAGATGCACCGTCCGTTCCGCAAGCCGCTGATCATCATGACGCCCAAGAGCCTGCTGCGCCATCCGCTGGCAAAGTCGGTCGCTTCGGACTTCATCGGCGACGGGCACTTCATGCGCATCCTGTCGGACATCAACCCGGCAGCCGACAAGGACACCCGCAAGGTCATCCTGTGTTCGGGCAAGGTCGCCTATGACCTGATCGAAGCGCGCGACTCCGCCGGAATCACCGACACGCAGATCATCCGCCTCGAACAGCTCTATCCCTTCCCCGGCGAGCCGCTGGCCTTGCGCCTTTCGCGCATGACCAACCTCGAGGAAGTGGTGTGGTGCCAGGAAGAGCCGCGCAACAACGGTTCGTGGTTCTTCGTCGAGCCCATGATCGAGGACGCGCTCAAGGCTGCCAAGAGCAAGGTTGCCCGTGCCCGTTATGCAGGCCGTGCCGCAGCGGCATCGCCCGCCACGGGTCTCGCCAGCCGTCACGCCAGCGAGCAGGGCGCGCTGGTGGCCGATGCGCTGGGCCTTTCGGTTCGTGGCGAGATCCGCCGCCAAAAGAAGCACTGATTTTCCTTCTCCCCGAGGAACGTGAATTATGTCGATTGAAGTGAAGGTTCCGACGCTGGGTGAAAGCGTCAGCGAAGCAACCGTTGGCCAGTGGCTGAAGAAGCCGGGTGAAGCCGTGGCGCTGGACGAGCCGATCGTCAGCCTCGAGACCGACAAGGTCGCGGTCGAGGTTCCGGCTCCGGCGGCAGGCGTGCTTGGCGCGCTGGTGGCCAACGAGGGCGATACGGTGAACGTCGGCGCGCTGCTGGCGCTGATCGAGGACAGCGTGGCGGCTGCGGGCGCACAGGCCCCTGCCCCGCGCACCGAAGCGCCGGTTCCGCCCGCTTCGGCCTCGGAAGCGCCTGCTGCCCCGATCGCTGCTGCTGCGCCATCGGGCGATGCTGCTGCACTTTCGCCGGCAGTGCGCCGCGCGGTGCTGGAATACGGCATCGACCCCTCGACCGTGAAGGGCACCGGCAAGGACGGGCGCCTGACCAAGGAAGACGTGATGGCAGCGGCTGCGGCCAAGCAGGCCTCGCCCGCACCGGCCGTTTCGGCTCCTGCGGCAGCACCAGCGGCTGCAGTTTCCGGTGGTCGCAACGAAGAACGCGTCAAGATGACCCGCCTTCGCCAGACCATCGCCAAGCGCCTGAAGAGCGCGCAGGAAACCGCCGCCCTGCTGACCACGTTCAACGACGTGGACATGAGCGCGGTGATGGAAGCGCGCGCCAAGTACAAGGACGTGTTCGAGAAGAAGCACGGCGTGAAGCTCGGCCTCATGTCGTTCTTCGCCAAGGCCTCGGTGCTGGCGCTGAAGGACATCCCTTCGGTCAACGCACAGATCCAGGGCGATGAAATCGTCTACTTCGACTATGTCGACATCTCGGTCGCGGTTTCGGCTCCGAACGGGCTGGTCGTGCCGGTAGTGCGCGATGTCGACAAGATGAGCTTTGCGGACATCGAGAAGTCGATCGCCAACTACGGCAAGGCGGCGCGCGACGGCACGCTGACCATGGCCGACATGGCGGGCGGCACCTTCACCATCTCGAACGGCGGCGTGTTCGGCGGTCTGATGTCGACCCCGATCATCAACCCGCCGCAGTCGGCCGTGCTCGGCCTGCACCGCATCGAGGACCGCCCGGTCGTCCGCAACGGCGAGATCGTGGTGCGCCCGATGATGTACATCGCCCTGTCCTATGATCACCGCATCATCGACGGTCGCGAGGCGGTGACGGCGCTCAAGACGATCAAGGAAGCGATCGAGGATCCGACGCGGCTGCTGATCGATCTGTGATTGATGTTTCGCGACTGACTTGATTCTGACGCCGATCATGCTGAGCTTGTCGAAGCATGACCGCGCAACGGAGGCCGAAAATGGCTGAATACGATTACGACGTCCTTGTCATCGGTGGTGGCCCCGGCGGTTACGTCGCGGCGATCCGCGCGGCGCAGCTGGGGCTGAAGACCGCTTGCGCCGAAGGGCGCGAGACGCTGGGCGGCACCTGCCTCAACGTCGGCTGCATTCCGTCGAAGGCGCTGCTGCACGGGTCGGAGAAATTCGACGAGGCGAAGAACGGCACGTTCGCCAGCTATGGGATCAAGACCGGCGCTGTCGAGCTGGATCTGGATGCGATGCAGGCGCAGAAGGCGGATTCGGTCAAGGGCCTCACGGGCGGCATCGAGTTTCTGTTCAAGAAAAACAAGGTGACCTGGCTCAAGGGCTACGCCACGTTCGAGGACGCGCACAGCGTGACCGTGGCGGGCCAGAAGGTGACCGCGAAGAACATCGTGATCGCCACCGGTTCGAGCGTGACGCCACTGCCGGGCGTGACCGTTGACAACGACGCGGGCGTGATTGTCGACAGCACCGGTGCACTGGCGCTGAACCGCGTACCGAACCACATGGTGGTCATCGGTGGCGGCGTGATCGGGCTCGAGCTGGGTTCGGTGTGGCGCCGCCTTGGCGCGAAGGTCACGGTCGTCGAATTCCTCGACCAGCTGCTGCCCGGCATGGACGGCGACGTGCGCAAGGAAGCGGCCAAGATCTTCAAGAAGCAGGGCATGGACATCAAGCTCGGCACGAAGGTCACCGGCGTTGCAGTGGATGGTGGAAGGGCCACGCTGACTGTCGAGCCTGCAAAGGGTGGCGAGGCGGCAACCATCGAGGCCGACTGCGTGCTGGTGGCAATCGGGCGCCGTCCCAATGTCGATGGCCTCGGCCTCGACAAGATCGGGCTTGAGCTGAACGCGCGCGGCCAGATCGAGACCGACCACGACTTTGCCACCAAGGTTCCGGGCGTATGGGCGGTGGGCGACGTGATCCCCGGTCCGATGCTGGCGCACAAGGCCGAGGACGAAGGCATTGCCGTGGCCGAGAACATCGCCGGGCTCACGGGCATCGTGAACCACGACGTGATCCCGGGCGTGGTCTACACCATGCCGGAGTTCGCGGGCGTTGGGCTTACGGAAGAGGCTGCGAAGGAAAAAGGCGAGATAAAGGTCGGCAAGTTCCCGATGCTCGCAAACAGCCGTGCCAAGACCAACCACGAGCCGGACGGCTTCGTGAAGGTCATCTCGGACGCCAAGACGGACCGCGTTCTGGGCGTATGGTGCATTGCCTCGGTCGCCGGCACGATGATCGCGCAGGCCGCGCAGGCGATGGAGTTTGGTGCGACCAGCGAGGACATCGCCTATACCTGCCACGCGCACCCGACCCATTCGGAAGCGCTGAAGGAAGCGGCGATGGCCGTGACGGGCAAGCCGATCCACATGTGATCGCGCTCGGGTAATATTGATGAACGGGGCCGTCCTTCGGGGCGGCCCTTTTCGTTTGCCGGGAACGACTGCGGCGTTGCAGCGTGACATCCTTGGCCTGCGCTGCTAGCGGCCAAGCAAGAATTGAGAAAGCAGACGAATATCATGGCAGGATACAAGGAACCCGGTCTCGGCGACCGCCGTAACGCTTCGGCCGAGGCACGCGCCAAGGCTATCGAGGCGCTGAAGGCCAAGGCGAAGGCTCCGGTAGACCCGGCGGTGCTGGCCGAGAAGCTTGCCCGCGCCGAGGCCAAGGAGAAGGCCGAGGCCGAAAAGCGCGAGGCGGCCCGCCTGAAGCGCGAGGAAGAGAAGGCGGAAAAGGCGCGGATCGCGGCCGAGAAGGCCAACGTGCCGCCTCCACCGAGCAAGGAAGAGCTGGAAGCCGCGCAGAAGGCGGCCCGCGATGCCCGCTATGCCGCCCGCAAGGCGCGGAAGAAGTAGGCGTTGGACGCCACCCTCCCGGTTCAAGGAACCTCGCCTGTAGCCCCTCCCCCGATGTGGGAGCTCGAAGACGGTGACGAATTGATCGACACGTGTCGCGTGCCGGATGGCGCGCGGCTGCGGCTGGTGCGGAACGGCGAGGACTTCGTCATCCTGCTAGACCGTAACGAGCTGATGAGCACTGACGTTTGCGCTTCGGAAGTGCAACTGGCGGAAATGACCTGCGCACGGCTGGCAGGACGTTCAAACCTGCAGATGCTGATCGGCGGGTATGGCCTGGGCTTCACGCTGCGGGCGGCGCTGGAAGTGCTGGACGAGACGGCACACGTCACCGTGGCCGAGATCGTGCCCGAGATCGTGAAGTGGGCGCGCGGGCCGATGGCGGTGCTGACCGCCGGGTGCCTTGACGATAGCCGCGTGCAACTGGTCCATGACGACGTTGCCATGCTGATCGATGCAGCGCGCAACGCCTATGACACGATCCTGCTCGATGTCGACAATGGCCCCGAAGGGCTGACCCGGGCGCTCAACGGCTGGCTCTATTCGCCCGACGGGCTGCAGGCAGCTGCGCGGGCCTTGCGGCCGGGCGGAATTCTGGCAGTGTGGTCAGCATTTCAGGACCCGGCTTTCGTCGAGCTGCTGGAGCAAGCGGGCTTTACCGTCGACGTGGCCAGCGTCGATGCGGGCGAAGAACCGCGCGAAGGGCGCAAGCCGCTGCACCACGTGATCTTCTTCGCGACGAAAGCCTGAACCTTTTGTTTGTGCCCTGCGGCTGCTGACGGTAACCGCAGGGTTTGAATCGAAGGAGTGCCACGATGGCCATCAAGCTGACCCTGACCGAAGACGAGACCGAAATCCTGATCGATGCGCTCGAAGCCGATCTTGAGGGCTATGTCGAAGCGGCGAAGGAAGCGCGCGGCAACAACAACCGCGAGGACGTCAAGACCTTCACCGAAGCAGCCGAACGCATCCAGGCGCTGAAGGGCAAGCTGGAAGCGCTGCTGGGCAACTGAGCCCGTGCCCACCGCTCTGCCCACGGCAGACCTTTCTGCCCTCATTGGGCTGCTGGATCTCGTTGGCATCGCCGTGTTCGCGCTGACGGGAGCGCTGCTGGCGGCGCAGTTGCGACAGACGTTCGTGACGATGGCGTTCTTCGCGCTGGTGACGGGCGTGGGCGGCGGGTCTGTGCGCGATCTGCTGATCGGCGCGCCTGTCTTCTGGGTGCGCGATCCGTGGGTGGCGCCGGTGTGCCTTGGCGTGGCACTGGTGGCGTGGTTCACGCCGCATCGCTGGTGGGTGCAACCAGTCGGAAATTGGCCGGTTCTGGAATGGGCCGACGCGGCAGGGCTCGGCGCCTATGCGGTGCTGGGGACGGCGAAGGCGCTGGCGTTTGGCGTCGCGCCCGTGCCAGCGGTGCTGATGGGGGTGATTACCGGCTGCGTCGGCGGGATCATCCGCGACGTGCTGGCAGGCAGACCCTCCATCCTGATGCGGCCCGAGCTTTATGTGACGGCCGCGGCCCTGTCTGCAGGCATTTGCGCAGGGGGGGCAGTACTCGGGCTGGACAGAGGGATGGTCTGGCCGCTGGCCGCGCTGGCCGGGTTCGCATTGAGGGGGGCGGCGATCTGGTGGAAGCTGGGCTTGCCGGTCTATTCCTCGGGCGAGCGCGAGGGCTGAGCAGGCCCAGCCCCAACCCCTCCCGCATGCGGGAGGGGAGAAACAAATGTCAGCCGATCATTTCGACGACGACCTTGCCCATGGCCTGGCGGTTTTCGAGGAGGGCGATGGCTTCGCGCCCCTGATCGAGCGTGTAGCGCTGCGAGACGCGGGGGTTGATCTTGCCCGCCTTGAGCAGCGCGAAGAGTTCCTCGACCTCCGCCTTGAAGGCGGCGGGTTCGCGGGCCGTCCACGCCCCCCAGAAAACGCCACAGACGTCGCAGGACTTCAGCAGCGTCAGGTTCAGCGGGAGCCTGGCGATGCCGGCGGGGAAACCAACGACGAGGAAACGGCCTTCCCAGGCAATCGCGCGCAGGGCCGGTTCGGAATAGTCGCCGCCGACGATATCGTAGACGATATCCGCGCCGTCGGGGCCGCAGGCTGCCTTGAATTGCTCGGCCAGTGCCTTGGATTGGGCCTTGTCGAAGGGCGGACGGCCATAGATCACGACGTCGTCTGCGCCTGCATCGCGCGCGACCTGTGCCTTCTCCTCGCTGGAAACGGCGGCGATCACGCGGGCGCCGAAGGCCTTGGCGAGTTCGACTGCCGAAAGTCCGACACCGCCCGCAGCGCCGAGCACGAGAACCGTATCGCCAGCCTTGATGTGTCCGCGATCCTTGAGGCCATGGATCGTGGTGCCGTAAGTCATCAGCAGAGATGCCCCGGTGGCGTAGTCGACGCCATCGGGCAGCGGGAACAGTCGCGCGACCGGAGCAACGACCTTTTCGGCAAGGCCACCGTTACCGATCATCGCGATGACGCGATCGCCGACGTTCCAGCCAGTGACGCCCTCGCCCAGTGCCTCGATCTCACCGGCCAGTTCGCTGCCGGGCGCATAGGGACGCTCGGGCCTGAACTGGTAGAGATCGCGGATCATCAGCGTGTCGGGGAAATTGATCGAGCAGGCGTGGACCCGCACCAGCACTTCGCCCTTGCCCGGCACGGGATCGGGCAATTCGTCCATGACCAGCGTTTCAGGGCCGCCCGCGGCGTGGGTGCGCAGAGCCTTCATTCAACTTCTCCCAATAGTTGCGGATTCGATCCGCTCCGCATCAGGGAAGCAAGTTTTGCGCGGCTTGGGAAGCCCTGTTAAGCGTACGATTAAGCTGCCGCTACGGCATCGGTGCCGCGTGCCAGGAAGGGCAGGCTGTCGCGCATCTTCGCCTCGTGCGTGGAGATAGCGTCCCCACGCGCCATCGTCAGGCCAACTTCGTCCAGGCCATTAAGCAGGCAGTGCTTGCGGAACGGGTCGATCTCGAAGGTAAAGCGGTCCTGGAAAGGGGTCGTCACGGTCTGGGTTTCGAGATCGATCGAGACGGGATCGGTCTGCGCGACTTCCATCAGACGGTCGATCGCTTCCTGCGGCAGGACGACGGTGAGAATGCCGTTCTTGAAGGCGTTGCCCGAAAAGATGTCGGAGAACGAAGGTGCGATCACGGCCTTGATGCCCATGTCACCCAAGGCCCAGGCGGCGTGTTCACGGCTGGAGCCGCAGCCGAAGTTGTCGCCAGCGATCAGGATCGGCGAGCCGGAAAATTCCGCGCTGTCGAAGATGTTGTCAGGATCTGCGCGCAAGGCCTCGAACGCACCCTTGCCGAGACCCTGACGGGTGATCGTCTTGAGCCACTTGGCAGGGATGATCACGTCGGTATCGACGTTCTTGCGGCCGAACGGGATGGCCCGTCCTTCGATCTGCTTCACCGGTTCCATGACCGTCGCTATAGCTTGCGCGATAGGTGATGCAATGCCCGTTTTGGGGGAGCTTTGGCGCAAGATTATTGCGTGACGGACATTCCGAAATCAGTCGGTCTCGGGTGCGTCGGCGGGCGGGGCCTTGGGTTCGGTCTTTTCGGCCCGTTCCTTGCGGCGCGACGCATAGAGCAAGGCGGCGGCCAGTGCTGCCGAGCCGATCGCCGCGCCCGCCATGGCTGCCTTGCCGGTCCAGTCCGTCTTCTTGGTCACGCTTGAGAACTCCTTGAAACGTGACGCCAAGATTGGCCGGGCGTTCTGCGATTGCAAGGCTCATGCGAGGAATTTCCGCAGCTTCGTCCACTCGCCAAGCTTTGCCTCGAAGGTGAGCGAGGCATGGGCCGGGCTGCTGGAAGGCAGGCGCAGGAGCGCGAATGCCCCGGCCCCGACCAGTTGCGGCGTGCCGACGCTGGCGGACTTGGCACCGTTGAAGGCGATGCATCGCAGATGCGGGAGCGAGGCGGCTAGAGCGGCCAGCGCATTGGGCGCGACATCGCGAATGGCGGTATCGGGGCTGCCCGAACGCGTGGCCGACCCGATCGAATCCCACAGGCCGATGCGATGTGCGAGCAGGGTTTCGAGGCGGCTTTCATAGTCCTGCGCGACAAGATCGACGTCGATCACCGCTCCGACCAACCGCCAGAACTGGTTGCGCGGGTTGGCATAGTAGCGCGCGGCGGCGAGGCTGGCTTCACCCGGGAGACTTCCAAGGATAAGCACCCGCGTGTGTGGATCGGCAACGGGCGCGAAGGACGACTTGCGGTCGGTCACGCGGGCGCTGGAGTGAGGTCGTTCCTGGCCACCTCATCCTTCGCAGGCGTGCCGCACGTCATGCAGAAGCGGAAGAAGGCCATCTTGCGGGTGTTGCAGCTGTGGCAGTGGTCGAACAGGGTCATGCCACAGTGAACGCAGAAGTTGGCTTCGGCATCGCCGGTGGTCGAAATCGGGCGATCACAGCCGGGGCAGACCTTCGCGGCCATCTTCTTGAAGGCCTCGTCATGGCTGACGCGGGCGCGGCGCTCCTTCTCGGCTTGCGCCTCGACTTCCTGCCGGTGTGCAAGATAGGCGCGCATGTTCTTGATCAGGAAGTGACCCGCCGCGAAGGTCAGGACGATGCCCACGGCGTAACGGATGTAGCCGCCGTAGCTGGGCAGGTAGGGCACGAGTTCCACGAAGAACACGAAGACTGCAGCGAGGACGAAGCCGCGCATCAGTGGCCAGTGATCGCTCTTGCGCTTTTTCACCACCATCCACGCGGCGACCGCCAGCATCGGCAGGGTGATGAGCAGCCGCAGGCCGAAGACCCGCAGTTCCTGCCAGAACATCGCGCGCTCCTGCGCCGGAATGGCGTCGGAGATCAGCTGGTTTTCGCGCAGCCGCAGCGTGCTTTCGCGCTGGTCAAGCGGGGCGCGCTCATTCTCGAGATTGGCGATTGCCTGCTGGATGCTGCGTTCGTTGGCCTTGAGCTGCTCAAGTTCGCGGGTGCGGGCGAGGACTTCAGGGTCCTGCGCCGGATTGGTCGTGGCGGTACGGGCGGCGATCCAGGCCTTGAACGTCTCGTTCGCGGTGCCCGAGGCACGCTGCGCCTGTTCGAGCTGGAGGCGCTGTATCTCGAGCTTGTCGTCGATGGCGGTCTTGCTGTCGCCAATCCTGCGGATCTCGTCGCGCACTTCGCGAATGGCCGGGGTGTCATCAGCGGGCGCGGTGTAGACCTGGCTTTCGACCATCGGCAGGTCGCCGATGACGAGGTTGCCAAAGCCGATGATGAAGCCGGCGAAGACGATGGAAACGGCCCAAAGCACGCCGCGATAGACGCGTTCGGGCACGCGCACGCCCTTGATCATGTCCATGGATCACCCCTCCTTGGTTTGGAGGGAGGCTAAGCTTCGAGCGGGGCGATGTAAATTGGGCGCAGGATTGCGTTACAACACGATGTCATGCTGAACTTGTTTCAGCATCCATCTTTCGGCAACCACGGTCCGTTCGTGGGGAGAGATGGACCCTGAAACAAGTTCAGGGTGACGGGCTCATGATTGGGGCGATGGCGTGGTTACTTCTGGACCAGCGGGCTCACCGGGTCGCGCCCTGCTTCCCATTGCTGCCACTTGTCGCCGAGGCCGGTGTGGTCGAGAGCGCCTTCGCGCATGGCGGCGGCGGCCTGGGCAGCGGGGAGCGGCGGGAGCGGGCCGTTATCGCCGAGCATGAGTTCGTCACCCAGCAAGCGGAAGTCCTGCGGGCCGGGACGGAAGGCCTGCACGACGGTCATCACGCTGCCGCCGTACTGGACGACGTCTATCACCAGGGCATCGACTTCGCCCGTGGGCGTGTCGACCTTGACCTGCCGGGCAATGGCGCAATCGGGCCACTGGGCTGCACCGCCACCGATGAAGGCCCGGGCGGCAGCGTCCTGATCCTTGGGGCTGGCGCCGTCGAAGGTCTGAAGCTGGCGGCTGCCATCGGCGCGCATGCACAGCGATTGCGGCTGGTAATGGCCGCCGGGCGGCAGGTCCGACGCCGTCCAGAACGCGTGGGCCATGAGGAACCCGGCGAGCTGGAGCGCGGCTGTCGGAAGGCCTGCCACGGGCTGCGTCAGCCGATCAGCTTGCGCACGTCGGTCAACCGGCCGGTGACGGCAGCGGCAGCGGCCATCGCGGGGCTGACAAGGTGCGTGCGGGAGCCAGGGCCCTGGCGGCCGACGAAGTTGCGGTTCGAGGTCGAGGCGCAGCGTTCGCCTGCTGGCACCTTGTCCGGGTTCATGCCGAGACAGGCCGAACAGCCCGGTTCACGCCATTCGAAGCCGGCTTCGGTGAAGATGCGATCAAGCCCTTCGTCCTCGGCCTGCTTCTTGACGAGGCCGGAACCGGGGACGACGATCGCCCACTTGACGTTGTCGGCCTTCTTGCGACCTTTCAGGATCGCGGCGGCGGCACGCATGTCCTCGATGCGGCTGTTGGTGCATGAGCCGATGAAGATGTTCTGCACCTCGACGTCTTCCATGCGCTGGCCCGGGGTCAGTCCCATGTAGGCGAGGCTGGCCTTGGCGGCTTCCTGCTTGGATGGATCGGCGAAGCTTTCCGGCGCCGGGACGAGGCCGCTGATCGGCAGGACGTCTTCCGGGCTGGTGCCCCAGGTAACCGAAGGGGCAATGTCCTTGGCGTCGATCACCACGACCTTGTCGTAAGTGGCGCCGGGGTCGGTCGCGAGGCTCTTCCACCAGGCGACGGCCTTGTCCCAATCCTCACCCTTCGGCGCATAAGGCCGGCCCTTGAGGTAGGCGAAGGTCTTTTCATCGGGCGCGCACAGGCCGGCACGGGCGCCGTGCTCGATCGCCATGTTGGAGATGGTCAGGCGGCCTTCGATGGAAAGGTCGCGGATGACCTGGCCCGTGTATTCGATGACCGAACCGGTGCCGCCAGCCGCACCCAGCACGCCGGTGATGTGCAGGACAACATCCTTGGCAGTAACGCCGGGCATCAGCGTGCCTTCGACGCGGACTTCCATCGACTTCGACTGCTTGAGCAACAGGGTTTGCGTGGCGAGCACATGCTCGACCTCGCTGGTGCCGATGCCGAAGGCCAGCGCGCCGAGGCCGCCGTGGCAGGCGGTATGGCTGTCACCGCAGACAATGGTGGCGCCGGGGAGCGAGAAGCCCTGCTCCGGCCCGACGACGTGGACGATGCCCTGTTCCGCATCAGCATCGCCGATGTAGCGGATGCCGAAAGCGGGTGCGTTGCGCTCGAGCGCTTCGAGCTGCTGCGCGCTTTTCGGATCGGCAATGGGCACGCGCTGGCCATCGGCGGTGCGGCGCGCGGTGGTGGGCAGGTTATGGTCAGGCACGGCGAGCGTAAGATCGGGGCGGCGCACCTTGCGGCCTGCCGCGCGCAGGGCCTCGAACGCCTGCGGGCTCGTCACTTCGTGGACGAGGTGGCGGTCGATGTAGATGAGCGCGGTGCCATCGTCGCGCTGTTCGACAACGTGGGCGTCCCAGATCTTCTGGTAGAGCGTGCGGGGTGCTGCGGTGTTCGACATGGTGCAAGCGGTTAGGCCCGCCCTTCCCGCAATTCAAGCAGGAAAGGGCGGGCCAAGAGGCGCGTCGGCGTAATTTTGTTACGCCTTCTGGGCATTATCCGCCACTCGATCAGCCCCGGCGACCATCACGGTCCCATTTTTCGGCACGCAGGCGCTGGTTGATCGTCGCCACGCGGCGATCGAGTTCGCGGTATTCGCGGATCGAGAGGCCACGATTGGCGGAATTGTTATAGGCAACCTTGAGATTGCGGGCATCGCGGCGCAAGCCTTCTGCTTCGCGCGGGGAAATCGTCCGGTTGACCTGAGCGCGGTAGATGCGGTTGTCGAGCTGGTATATCTCTCGACGGATTTCGGCATTGCGCGCAGGGGTCAGGTAGGCCGCTTCGGCGCGGTTGTTGCCGGGATAGCGGTCACCGCCATGAGCCAGAGCCGGAGTGGCAACGCCCGCGACGAGGCTGGAAAGGACTACGGCGAGAACGGTCTTGCGCATGGGAAAAGCTCCTCATTGGTCTGTGAGGACAAACTGCCCGCCAGCGCCTGAACACCAGAAAAACGAGCCGTCGCGACTTTCGGGCAAAGTGTAAGAATGTGTCGCGGGCGCGCCGAAGCGAGTGTATGGGAGCGCCATGCAGACGCTTGTTGCCATTCTGATCATCGTTGCCACCGTGCTGGTCATGGAATTCGTGGCGTGGTCCAGCCACAAGTACGTGATGCACGGGTTCGGCTGGGGCTGGCATCGCGATCACCATGAACCGCACAATGGGTTTTTCGAGAAGAACGATCTTTATGCGGTGGTCGGTGCCGCCATCTCGATCAGCTTCTTCATGATCGGCAGCCCGCTGGTGATGGGCACCGAGGCCTGGTGGCCGGCGACGTTCATCGGCCTTGGCGTGATGGCCTATGGCGCGATCTACACGCTGGTGCATGATGGGCTGGTTCACCAGCGCTGGTTCCGATGGGTTCCGAAGAAAGGCTATGCCAAGCGGCTGGTGCAGGCCCACAAGCTGCACCACGCAACCATGGGCAAGGAAGGCGGAGTAAGCTTCGGCTTCATCTTCGCGCGCGATCCACAGGTGCTGAAAAAGGAACTGCGGGCGCAGCGCGAGCAGGGGATTGCGGTGCTGAGGGAAGCGGTGGATTGAGGCGCTAGCTAGCCCAAATAAATCGTACCAGCGCCATTGAGAACGCAAACAGGTAAGCATAGCCAAAGCGGTCAAGCCGGACGAGCAACTGGCCACGCTTGTTTCGAGCCCTGCCGAGCATCGCCATGATGGCAGCGATCACTAGCGGTGTGACCACTAGATTGATTGTGCGGAAAGCGGGATTCCGGATTGCCGACGCCGGAAACAGAAACAGGCTGATTGCGCCAGCAATCAATCCCCAGAGTGTGTAGCCGACCATCGAGTAAACAGGCGTGCGGGGTTCGCGCACGGGATCGGCCAATGACCGGATGCCGAACTCTGCAAGTAGCTCGGCAAGCACCTGCACGATAATCTCGCCAAAAAACTGCAAAAAGATTTCGAAGAAAAACTCCATGGTACAGTCGAATACTTCAATCACGATATCTCGCAAAGCCTTGTGGTTATAAATTAGGCCAGCCTGATCTCGTTCAGCACACCCTTGGCCAGGTTGCGGAAGCGCAGGGCGTCGGAGACGGAGATGGCCTGATCGTGCGCGGCGGCGTTGCGAAGCGCGCGCATGTCCTCGATCATGCCAACGGTGCGCGCGGGAAGGACGCCGCGCTTCTGCAGGGTTCGGCCCGCCTCTGACACATCGGGGGTGGCAAGGGCATGCTCGATGGCGAGCGATTGCAGCGCGTCCTCTACCCCCGCCCAGGAATCGAGCACGGCCGCTCCGGGCGAGAGATCGAGCAGCTTGAGGAAGCGGGCGTGATCGCCGGTCAGGGCGATCTCGGGGCCGTCAGGCTCGGGCGGCGCGGGGCTGGCTTCGGATTCGAGGCGGTCCAGCCGCTGTGCGAAACGGGCAGACTTGTCGCCCCAGCTCAGTTCGTCGAGACGGGCTAGCAGCGCCAGCAGGGGGCGGCGGAAAATCAGGGCGATGACCAGCGCCGAGACTGGCCATGCCAAGGCAGCGAGCACCGAGGCGGTCCAGTCAAGCCAACCGATGTCAGTTCCAGCCGGGCCGACAGTCAGGGAAATCATCGTTCACATCCAATCCGTTCGAGTCCACCACAACTCTATCGGATTTGGAACAAAAGTGGAACAGGTGGCAGGGACTATTCCGCGCGTGTCCAGATCCAGGTGCCGGTCACACCCATGACCGCAGCCGGGATCAGGACCCAAGGCCACCCTGCGGTCACCCCGGTCAGCACCACCCCTGCGCCCATCGCGATCAGCGCGCCCGTCTTGGCCTTGCGCGAGATCGCGCGGCGCTCCCGCCATTGACGCAAGGGCGGGCCATATCGCGGGTGGTTTAGCAGGCGCTGCTCCCACGCGGGATTCGAGCGGGCAAAGCAGAAGGTGGCAAGGAGCAGGAAGGGGACTGTTGGCAGGATCGGAAGGAATGCCCCGACCGCGCCCAAGGCCACGCTGATCACGCCGCCAGCGAGATAGAGGTGGCGGCGCAAGTTCCCTGCCCTGCCGTCAGGCCGTGGCGGCGATGCGCGCGGCGTGCTCGCGAACCAGCGCGATCATGTTGGGTACGCCCTGGGTGCGGTTGGACGAGAGCTGCCTTTTCAGATCGAAGGGCGCGAGTTCCTCGGCAATATCCGTCGCGGCGACGTCTGCCGCGGGCTTGTCCTGCACAGCAGCGAGAACAAGCGCGACGATGCCCTTGGTGATTGCGGCGTTGCTATCGGCAAGAAAGTGGAGCTTCCCGCCCTCACCCTGCGTGGGGTAGACCCAGACGCTGGCCGAGCAGCCGCGCACCAGCGTGGCGTCGGTCTTGAGGGCATCGGGCATGTCCTCAAGCTCGCGCCCCAGCTCGATCAGGAGCCGATAGCGCTCGTCGCCATCGAGGAATTCGTACTCTTCGAGAATGTCTTCAAGGCTGCGCATGGGCACGCATTAGCGGGCGCGGCGGGGAGCGTCCATGGCCTGATTGGGCAGGCGGGCGATCCAGCCACGAACCCTCGTCATCCCGGCGAAGGCCGGGATCCATGACGCTCCGATCGGTCCCACTTGAGAAGTCATGGGGCCCGGCCTTCGCCGGGGTGACGAGGGTCTGCGATGTCAGCCCGAAAGGCCGCCCGGACGCGTGAGCGCGTACCAGATGACGTAGATCCACGAGAGCACGCCGTGGACCAGCGCCCAGACGATGGACTTGTGCAGACTCCACGAAATGGTGATGGCAATCGCCGAGCCGAGGCCGATGCCGGCCTTGGCTGCACCTTCCGTGTGACGGCTCACAGGTCGACGCCCGAGGCAATGGCTTCGAGCTTGCGCAGGCGCTCGCGCATGTCGGCAAGTTCGATGAGGCTTCCTGCGTCGCCCGTATCGGCGCGTTCGAGTTCCATGCGCTTGAGGGCGAGCCAGCCGTCCCAGCCGCGAAGGGCGGCCAGGGCGACCATGGCAAGCCCTGTGAGGCCGGAGAGGGAAAGGACGAGATCCGGGGTCATGTCAGCAACTCCCTTATAATTACCTTTCGCAAATCAACGGTCGCGCAGGGATTCGATCTCGCGCGACAGGCGGCGGGTTTCACCCTCGTCGGTAGCGATGCGTTCGAGGACTTCGAGCCGCTTGCGCAAGTCCGAGACTTCGCGTTCGAGGCTGGCGGTGTAAGCGGGATCGAACGGCGGTTGCTGCATGCTGCCGGCACGATAGCGATCCCGGTTGGTGCGGATGATGACGAAGGCGATGATCGCGATGATCGCGACGATGGTTGATCCGGGGCCCACTTGTTGCGTCCTCAGTTGACCTTGACTTCGCGCAGGTTCTCGATCTGCAGCGCGAGGTCGGAATTGTTTTCGGTGGCGATGCGTTCGAGCACGCGGACGCGCTGTTCAAGGCGTTCGGCCTGGGCAGCGTACTGTGCGGCTTTCTCGGCCGTCTGCTTCGAGAGCAGTTCTAGTTCGCGTTCCCGGAAAGCGAGGCGACGCTTGTAGATGTCGGCCCCGACGCCGAGCACGATCGGCACGACGATGACCATGAACACCAGCACCATGATGACGTCTTCGTTCATTGCGCTTTCTCCTGAGCAGGGCGCAGTGCCTCGATCTGGCGGGAGACGTCGAAGCCGCTGTCGGTGACGATGGCTTCGACGTTGGCAAGGCGCTGGTGCGTCTTGTCCAGTTGGTCGCGCAGGAAGGCGTTCTCCTCGCGCAGCTTGGCGTAGGCTTCCTGATCGGCGCGATCGGTCTTGCCGCCCCATTCGTCCTCAAGGGCATAGCCGTGGCGTGCGCGGATCCAGTTGTTGATCACCCAGCCGCCAGTGGAGATGGCGATGATCGCCAGGACGAATTCGGGACCACCCCAGTTCATTGCGCCCTCCGGTCTTCCAGTGCGGCGCTGTCGCGGCGGAGCGCCTCGATCTGCGCGGCGGTGTCGAAGCCCTTGTCGGTGACGATGCGTTCCAGAACGCGGACGCGTTCTTCGAGTTCGCGGGTGTGCTGGGCGTATTGGGCCGCCTTTTCGGCGCTCAGTTCGGCCGTCGCATTGATCTGCATCTCCGCAATCTTGGTGCGGTGCTTGGTCCAGATCGCGACGATCGGGATCATCAGAGCCGCGATTGGGATCAGCGGCCCCAGTGTGTCAGGTCCCATGGTTCAGTCCCCCTCAGGACGGTTGTGTTCTCAGCGCAGCTTCTCGATTTCGGCCGAGAGGCGCGGGTTCGAATTGACGTAGAAGCTCTCGACGTCGGCCAGGCGGCGGTCGATGTCGCGGAATTCGGCGCGGACTTCGCGGGCGGTGCGGGCGGGCGACTGGCGGACACGTTGCCAGAACTGCTGCTCCTGACGATCGCCGTAGAGGTTTGCCGGCTTCTTGTTGGCAAGGAAGCCCAAGGCAAAGTAGACCAGGAAGGGCCAGCCCATCGAACATGCCAGGATCAGGAAGCCGAGGCGGACCCAGAGCACGTCGACCCCGGTGTAATCGGCAACTCCGGCGCAGACGCCCATGAACTTGCCATTGACCTTGTCGCGATAAAAGCGGGTGCGGGGGCTGTTCACTTCGAGGTCCTTCCCTGTTCGGCGAAAAGGCGATCCAGTTCGCGCAGTTTCTGATTGTCGGTTTCGCGGTCGTGCACGATGCGTGCAGGTCTGAATTCGGGATTGTCGGCAGCGACGAGGCGCTCGACAGTATCCATGCGTTCATCGAGGCGGCGGGCGAGTTGGTAGAGCTCTTCCAGCAGCGCCTCATCGCCATTGGTCAGCGTGGCGGCAGTTTTCCATTTGGTGATGTAGTGGAAAATGATCCACGGCAGACCAAGGAAAATGGCAGCAATTGCAACGACGTCTTCCATGGCTCAGCCTTCCTTTCCAAGCTGGCGCTTCATCGCTTCAAGCTCCTCGTCGATCTTGTCCTGCCCAGCGAGCGCGGCGATCTCGTCCGCGAGGCTGGGCTTGGAGTTGTCGGCAAGGCTCAGTGCATCGGCGCGGCCTTCGGCGTAATCGACGCGGCGTTCCAGCTGGTCGAACCGTGCCATGGCTTCATCGACGCGCTCGCTGGCGAGCAAGGACCGCAGGCGGACGCGATTCTCGGCACTTTCAAGGCGCGCTGCGATCGCGGTCTGGCGGCTGCGGGCTTCGCGCAGGCGGGTCTGCAGCTTTTCGATGTCCTGCTCGTAGGCGCGCATCGCATCGTCGAGCACGGTGATCTCGGTCTTGAGCTGGTCAGCCATGTCTGCGGCCTTCTTCTTCTCGACCAGAGCGGCACGGGCGAGGTCCTCGCGGTCCTTCGACAGCGCGAGCTGGGCCTTTTCAGACCAATCGGCCTGAAGGCGTTCCAGCTTGGACACGTGACGGCCCATCTCCTTCTGATCGGCGATGGTCCGGGCAGCCGAGGCGCGGACTTCGACCAGCGTCTCCTCCATCTCCATGATGATCATCCGGATCATCTTGGCAGGATCGTCAGCCTTATCAAGCAAGTCGTTGAAATTGGCTGCAATGATGTCGCGCGTCCGCGAAAAGATACCCATCAGGTTTGCTCCGGGAGTGAAGAGGGGGCGGGATTGGCCATTGCCGCCACCATTGCTGAAATTGCGCAGGCGATCCAGTTCCGCATCGAGGCGGGTGGTGCGACCACCTTCGTCGCGTGCGGAGCGGATCGGGGTGAGTTCGTCGGTCATCATGCCAGCTCACCAGTGATGGCGGCGGTGGAAGCCACGACGGTCGGAACCGCGTTCACCTGCTGCGTCAGGGCAAAACAGCACATCACGACCATCGCACCAATGCTGGCGAGGCTGGCGAGGCTGGCGCGGCCGAGCGAGGTGGAGAAAAAGCGGGCGGTGTACATTTTCGTGACCTTTCGGCAGGTTACTTGTCAGTTCGGGCCGGCTCGGTGCCGGATGTTCATGTTAGAGCAAGGGGTGTGCCAAACTGCGATTTGCCCGGAATTCCGCCACTCTTGGTGCGTCACCCTTCTTTAATGTTGGGAATTCTTGCCGAGACTTGGGAAAATGCGCTAAACCTGTGGCATGGACAGGGAGGTTCAGTTCATCGGCCAATCGGGCGCGTTCCTCGACGCGGTCGAACGCGCCAGCCGCGCGGCGCCAATGCGCCGCCCGGTGCTGGTCATCGGCGAGCGCGGGACCGGCAAGGAACTGATCGCCGAACGCCTCCACCGCCTGTCGACGCGCTGGCAGGAACCGCTGGTGACGATGAACTGCGCGGCGCTTCCCGAAACCCTGATCGAGGCCGAACTGTTCGGACACGAGGCAGGCGCCTTTACCGGCGCGACGCGGGCGCGGACCGGGCGGTTCGAAGAAGCCGACAGGGGCACGCTGTTCCTTGACGAACTCGGCACGCTGTCGATGGGGGCGCAGGAGCGGCTGCTGCGCGCGGTCGAATATGGCGAAGTGACGCGGATCGGGTCGAGCAAGCCGGTCCGCGTGGACGTGCGCATTGTCGCGGCAACGAACGAGGACCTGCCGAAGCTGGCGGACCAGGGCCGCTTCCGCGCCGACCTGCTTGACCGGCTGAGCTTTGAGGTGATCACCCTCCCCCCATTGCGTGTGCGCGAAGGGGATATTGCAGTTCTCGCCGACTACTTCGGGCGACGCATGGCGGCGGAACTGCACTGGGATTCCTGGCCCGGCTTTGCAGGTCCAGTCCAGAAGGCCATGGAGGAGTACCTCTGGCCCGGCAACGTGCGCGAATTGCGCAACGTGGTGGAGCGCGCCGTCTATCGCTGGGACGACTGGAGCCAGCCCATCGGGCATGTGCAGTTCGATCCGTTCGAGAGCCCGTGGAAGCCGGTGGCATCAATGCGGCCGGAAGTGGCGGAGAGCGAGGGGGCAATGCCGGTGCGGAGCGCCATGCCGTCGGCAGATTTCGATAGCGTGGCGGACTTGCGTGCGGCGGTAGATGCGCACGAGCGCGCGATCGTGGAGCACCATCTCGGCCGCAACCGCTACAATCAGCGCCAGACAGCCAAGGCGCTGGGCCTGACCTACGACCAGTTGCGCCATTGCATGAAGAAGCATGGCCTGAGTGACAAGACTTGAGCGAGAGGGCCTGAGCGACAAGACTGGAGGTTTCGCTTGTCGCGCAAACCCACTAACGCCTCAAAGCAATGTCCCTCACCCGCCTGACCCTGCGCGACTTTCGCAACCATGCCGCGACACGGCTGGAGGGGATGCGCGCGTTCAACGTGCTGGTGGGAGAGAACGGCGCGGGCAAGACCAACGTGCTCGAAGCCATCAGCCTGCTGGCGCCGGGGCGCGGTCTCAGACGTGCGCAGCCGGCCGAGATGGCGGGACGTGATGGGTCTGGCGGGTTCGCAGTCGCCGCGGAGATCGAGGACGGGGCCGTGCAGATCGGCACGTCGACCGCGCACGAGGCTCCCAATCGCCGGCTGGTGCGGATCAATGGTGCGGAAGGGCCGGCGGCGCGGCTGGGGGAATGGCTTTCGATCACCTGGCTGACGCCGGCGATGGACCGGCTTTTCGCCGAAAGTGCCGGATCACGCCGACGGTTTCTCGATCGGCTGGTGCTGGCAGGCGAGCCGGGCCATGCGCGCAATGCGACCCGCTATGAAACGGCGCTGCGCGAGCGCAACCGGCTGCTGAGCGACCCGACGGAACCCGATCCGCTGTGGCTTGACGGGATCGAGGCGCAGATGGCCGAGAGCGGTGCGGCCATGGCAGCGGCGCGGGCCGCACTCGTGGCAGCCCTCGGGCGCGTGCTGGAGACTGTGCCGGAGCAGCCGTTCGCGCGGCCTTCACTGGTCTATGCCAGCGCTGTGCCAATCGAGGCGGACGCGCTGCGTAGCATGCTGCGCGAAGGGCGGCGTCGGGATCGCGCGGCAGGGCGATCACTGATCGGGCCGCATCGCGATGACCTGGCCGTGACGCTGGCGGCGAAGAACGCGCCCGCCGCCGATTGTTCGACGGGTGAGCAGAAGGCGATGCTTATCGCCATTGTCCTCGCCCATGCGGAACTGACGGCGGGCGAGCGCCCGCGCCTGCTGCTGCTCGACGAGATTGCCGCGCACCTCGATCCGGTGCGGCGCACGGCGCTGTTCGAGCGGCTGGAATCAAGCGGGGCGCAAGTGTGGATGACGGGCACCGAGATGGCGCCGTTTGCTGAAGTTTCCGGGTCCAGCGCCGTGTGGGCGGTGCGCGACGGATTGGTCGAGCCGCTCTGATCGCTACTTAACCGTGGCCGCTTTCAGCGCCTTTGCCACCTGATCCCTTGTCTCTGCGACGATCTTGTCGACGCCTCGGGCGTTCGGGTGGACATTGTCTTCCAGCATCAGATCCTTGTTGCCGAGGACGGGCGCAAGGAAGAACGGGACCAGGCCTGCCTTGTGCTTCTTCGCGAGATCAGGCCAGATCGGGTTGAATTGCTTCTGGTAGTCCGCGCCCAGATTGGGAGCGGCGAGCATTCCCGTCAGCACCACCGGAATATCGCGCTTGTCGAACTCGGTCAGGATCGCATCAAGGTTGGCGCGAGTCTCGGCCGGGGGCAGCCCGCGCAGCATGTCGTTGCCGCCGAGGCCGACGAGCGCGAGGGTGGGTTTGACCGGCTGGTTATCGAGCGTGAACTGCAGGCGCTGGAGGGCCGCTGCAGTCGCATCGCCCGAGACGCCCGCATTGACGACCTTGGCGGGCACGCCCCCTGCATTGAGCGCCGCTTCTAGCCGCGGCGGATAGCCCTCACCCGGGTTGAGCTGGTAGCCGGCGTAAAGGCTGTCGCCGAATGCCAGTATGACAGGGGCATCGGCCGGGACAGGTGCCGGCGCCTGTGCGGATGCCGATGCGGTAGGGGTGGCAGCTGGTTCGGGGGCCTTCTCTGGCGAGCAGGCGGCGAGAACAAGGGTGGCGGCATGAGCGAAGCGGCGCATTGAAACTCCATTAGCGCGCCCCCAAGTGCCGGTTGCACGCTGCAACCAATCTATGCCACGTGAGGCCTGTGACAAGCACCCCCCTTTCAAGTTCATCGGCGCCGGTAATCGCCGCATCCGCCCTCACCCTCTCTCTCGGCACCGGGGAAGCGCAGGTGCAAATCCTCCGTGGCATCGACCTGACCGTGGCAGCAGGCGAGACCTTGGCGCTGCTGGGGCCATCGGGTTCAGGCAAGTCATCGCTGCTTGCGATCCTGTCCGGGCTGGAGCGGGCAAGCGGCGGGTCGCTCAATGTGGCCGGTGCTGATTTCACTGTACTGGACGAGGACGGCCTGGCCGCCGCGCGGCGCGGGCGGATTGGCATCGTGCTTCAGGCCTTCCACCTTCTGCCGACAATGACCGCGCTGGAAAACGTGGCGACGCCGCTGGAGCTGGCGGGTCAGGTCGATGCCATGGCGCGGGCCGAAGCCGAATTGGTGGCTGTCGGGCTGGGCCATCGCCTGCACCACTATCCGGCGCAGCTTTCGGGCGGAGAGCAGCAGCGCGTGGCGATTGCGCGGGCACTCGCGCCGAGCCCTGCCATCCTGTTTGCCGACGAGCCGACCGGCAATCTCGATCATGCGACCGGCGAGGCGGTGGCCGACCTGCTGTTCGCGCGCGCGGCGCAGGCCGGTGCGACCTTCATCATGGTCACCCATGACGAAGCCCTGGCGGCACGGTGCAGGCGGATCGTGCGGCTGGCCGATGGGCAGATCGCTTCGGACAAGGCTTCGTGAACCTTTCGTGGGGCGCCGCATGGGCGTTGGCGCGACGCGGGCTGGATTGGCGATTCAAGGGCTTGCGGCTGTTGCTGGTGTGCCTGGTGCTGGGCACGGCGGCGCTCTCGGCGATAGGCACCCTGACGGGCGCGATCGAGCGCGAACTGGCGACCCGCGGGCGGGAGATGCTGGGCGCAGATCTCGAATTCACCTTGGCGGCGCGCCAGCCCTCGGCGGAGGAGCGGGCCGCCATCGCCGCGATGGGCGACATTTCCGAAGGCGCGCGATTGCAGGCAATGGCGCGGGTGCCGGATGACGATACGCGCACGACGCCTGTCGAATTGAAGGCGGTCGATGCCAAGTGGCCGCTCTATGGGCGGTTCACGCTGGAAGGCGGCAAGGTGGCGGGCGCGCCGGAAGGCATGGCGGCATGGATTGCGCCGGGCGTGGCGGACCGGCTCGGCGTAAAGATCGGTGACAAGCTGCGCGTGGGCGAGGTCGAGCTTCGTGTCGGCGGGGTCATCGGGTCCGAGCCGGATCGGCTGGCAGAGGGCTTTTCGCTGGGGCCGACGGTGATTGTCAGCAAGGCAGCGCTCGATGCTTCGAAGCTGGTGCAGCCGGGATCGATGGTGCGGACCAAGCTGCGCGTGCGGCTGCCGGCGGGCGCCGACGCTGTGGCGCTCGGCGAGAGGATAAAGGCGCAGTTTCCGCTGGCCGGCTATGAGGTGCGGACTCGCGACAAGGCCTCGCCGGGGTTGGACCGCTTCGTCTCGCGCATGGGGCAGTTTCTGGTGCTGGTGGCGCTGGCGGCGCTGGCGATTGCCGGGATCGGCATCGGCAATGGGGTGAACTCCTACCTCGAAGCGCGGCGCGGGAGCATAGCGACGCTCAAGATCCTCGGCGCTTCGAGCCGGGACATTGCGCGGATCTATCTGCTGCAGCTGGCCGCCGCTGCGTCTCTGGCGATTCTTGGCGGACTGGTGATCGGGGTGAGCATCACGCCGTTGATCGGCAAGGCGCTGGAAGGCCTTCTGCCGATCGAGGCCGGCTTCGTACTTGATTGGGGCGCTCTGGCGATCGCAGCGGCCTATGGCGCCTTGATTGCGCTGACTTTCGCCGCGCCGCCCTTGGCCCGGGCCAAGGCCTTTCCGGCGATGGCGCTGATGCGGGCGCGGGTCAGTCCGTTGGCGGGCGGCTGGAAGGGCGCGGCGCTGCCGGTCGCGCTCGGGCTTGGCGGGATCGTGGCGCTGGCGGTGCTGACCGCACCGCAGAAGCTGCTCGCCGCCGGATTTCTGGCCGGCGCGGCGGCGCTGTTCCTCCTGCTGTCCGCCCTCGGTTGGGGGCTGCAACGGCTGGCGGCAAAGCTGCCCCGGCCCAGGGGTGCGATTGCGCGGATGGCGCTGGCCAATCTGCATCGGCCGGGAGCGCAGACTTCGGCGCTGGTTGTCGCACTGGGCTTCGGGCTTGCCGCCTTCGTTCTGCTGGCAGGCGTACAGACCAGTCTGGACGGCAACATCGCACTGCGGGTGCCGAACCGGGCGCCCGACTACTTCGTGCTCGACTTGCCCCAGGGAAGGACTGCGGAGTTCGACCGGATCGTGCAGCGCGCCGCGCCTGATGCGGCAGTCCGCAAGGTCCCTGCCCTGCGCGGGTCGATCGTTGCCTATGGACCAGCGGATGCGATGACTCGGGTCGCCGATCTCAAGGAAATTCCGGAGAATGCCTGGCCCCTGCGCGGCGACCGCGGGCTGACCTATGCCGACGAAGTGCCCGAAGGCAATGTGCTCACCGCAGGTGAATGGTGGCCCAAGGCCTATTCTGGCGAGCCATTGGTGTCGGTTGACGACGACCTGCGCGAGGCGCTCGGGCTAAAGCTGGGCGACCGTATCGCGGTCTCGATCCTTGGCGTTGAGCGCAGTGCGAAGATCGCCTCGTTCCGCCGGATCGACTGGGAGAATATGGGCTTCAACTATGTGCTGGTGTTCAGCCCCAACGCCATTGCCGATGCTCCGCACAATCTGGCTGCCACGATCAGCCTGCCGGAAGGCGCGAAGACACCGGACGTGCGCCGAGCGATCCTTGGCGGGTTGGTCAAGGCCCTGCCTTCAAGCTCGGTGATCGAAATCGGGCCGGTGCTGGGTCAGGCGCGCGAGATCCTGTCGCAGATGGGAGCGGCCATCCTTGCTGCGGCGAGCGTGGCGATCCTTGCCGGGATGGCCGTGCTGGCAGGCGCAATTGCCGCCGCGCGCGAACGCAAGACCTACGACAACGTCATCCTGCGCGTGCTGGGAGCAAGCCGCAGGCAATTGCTGGTGCTTCTCGTGGCCGAATACGGGCTGCTCAGCGCGCTTCTGGCGGGCGTGGCGCTGGTGCTGGGCACAGGGGTGGCCTGGGGCGTGATCGTGCTGCTGTTCGAGTTCGACTGGCTGCCCGACTGGCCGCGTATCCTTGGCGTGCTGGGCGCTGGCGTGGCGCTGGTGATGGTGCTGGCGATCACCGGCTCGGTCGGGCTGCTGCGAACCCGACCGGCACAAGTGCTGCGCGAGCTTTAGGAGAATACGTCCGCTGGCGTCGGGTTCTTGGGATCAGGTCCGAAGCGGTTGGGGCCACGCGTGCCCTCGAGGCACATCAGGACGACCAGCGCGAACCAGCCCAGGAACGGAATGAGCCAAAGCAGCAGGAGCCAACCCGTGCGGTCCTGATCGTGAAGGCGCCGCACCGACACGGCAAGGCCCGGAACGATGGAGGCGAGCCAGAACAACCCGCCGATCCATCCCCCGGCCCCCACGAGCCGGGAACCATAGACAAACGCCCCCTCGCCTCGCGTCACCTCATTGGTGCCGAAAACCGCGTTCAGCACGATCATCACCAACACATAGAACAGCGCGAAGCTCCAGTACTCCCTGCGCCGAGAGCGCCCCGAGAATTCGGCATAGCGGCGATAGGGCAGGATCATCCAGTTCATCGCGAAAGCCCCTTGCGTTGGGTCAGCCGAACACGTCGTAACCAGCCGGGTTCTTCGGATCATCGCCAAAGCGGTTCAAGCCTGCGGTGCCCGGCAGGCACAGGATGACGAGAAACGCGATGCTGGCAATCCAACCCACGAACGGGATCATGCCCAGCACGATGAAACCGAGATACCACCAGCCAGACATGTCGCGATCATGCAAGCGGCGCACGATCACTGCGATGCCCGGCACAAGAGTACCGAGAAAGAACACCACCATCAGGACGGCGCCGATCCAGAACGAAACTCCGAACTGAGGGTCCTCGACGCCGGAAAGCGCTGTACCAAGGCCGCCGGCAAACATGAAAGCCCCAATCAAGGCATAGACGATCACCGTGAACAGGGTGAACATCCAGTATTCCTTTCGCCGGGACCGACCGGAAAATTCCGCGTAACGGCGATACGGCATCAGCATCCATTCCATGATTTTCCCCCAAGTCTTTCCGCGTGACCAACGCGAGATGACAAGTGACCATTATTTCGCGGAGACTGCAAGCGCAGTGCGATATCCGTCTCGTCAATTGGCCACGCGCAGGAAAGATGCCGGGGTGGTCTTTGGCGCAGATCCCGGTTCGGAAACGAGGGTCAGACCAAACTTGTCAAACAGTGCGCACGGGCCCCGACATTCATTTGAGCCAGCCGGCCTCGCGATACCACGCGGCGGTGGCATGCAAGCCCATTGCCGTTTCGACCTGTGGCAGCCAGAGTCCGGGAGGCGGCTGGTTGCCCTCGCCGGCGCGCCAATCGGGGTGACACATGTAGCCGACGCGATCGAGCGTGAGCTTGGCGCCCTTTCCACGGAACGTGGCGTCAAGCTTGGCGCCAAGGCGCAGGATGCTGGCGGGGAGGTTTACCGCGGTGGCGCGCCTGCCTACCGCCATGCCGATGGCCTTGGCGAGATCGTTGTGGGTCCAGCCTCCCGGGGTGCCGTCATCGGGCTCGAAGGTCAGGTGCGTGACGTCCTCGCCGCCCGGAATCAGCGCGAGCAGCAGGCGCGCAAGGTCGTTGACGTGGATGATCGAGAGATGCCCTTGCGGCGGAAGCGGCACGATGCCCCGGCGGGCGAGCTTGAACAGCTCGAACATCTCGGTATCGCGCGGGCCGTAGACGGCGGGCGGCCGTACCACCGTCCAGTCGAGACTGCTGGCCTTGACGATCTTTTCGCCCCGCAACTTGGACCGGCCGTAGATCGACAGGTCCGGCTCGCGCGCAGAGAGCGATGAGACGTGGACGAAGCGCGGGACGCCGGCTTCCAGCGCCGCATTGACCACATTCAGCGTGCCCCAGACGTTGCCGTCCTCGAAGCCCTGCTCATCCGGCGCGCTGACCACCCCGGCAATATGCAGGACCACGCTCGCACGTCCGACGAGACGCTGCAGCGCGCGCTTGTCGCCCAGATCACCCTGAACCCACTCGACGCCGACGCGGGCATCCTGCGGGCGGCGGGCGAGCGCGCGGACCTCGATCCCGGCGCGGGCGGCGTAGTCGAGCACGGCTTGGCCGACGAAGCCGGTGGCTCCGGTAATCGCCAGCAGTTCCGCCGCCATTACAGCAGCACCATCTGGTCGCGATGGATCAGTGCCGAGCGGGGAGCGTAGCCAAGAATCTGCTCATGCTCGCGGCTGTGATGGCCCTTGAGGCGGAGGCATTCGGCTGCGTCATATTCCGACAGCCCCCGCGCCAGCGTTTGGCCATCGGGTGCGATCACGGCAATGGCATCGCCACGCTGAAAATCGCCTTCGACTTGCAGAATGCCGGCAGCAAGCAGGCTGGAGCCGCGTGCGAGAGCGGCAGCGGCACCGGCATCGACATGGACGCTCCCGCGCATGCGCATGCGTCCGCCCAGCCATGCCTTCCGCGCCTGCTTGCGGCCGCGCGGCAGGAAAAGCGTACCGCGATCGGCGCTCAGGGCAGCGTGGATCGGCGAAACGGGCTGACCGTCGATGATGGCGAGTGCCATGCCTGCGAGTTCGGCAATCTCTGCCGCCTGCAGCTTGGACGTCATGCCACCCGATCCGAGGCCGGAGGAGGAACCGCCTGTCGCCATGGCATGAATTTCGGGCGTCACGCCCTTCACCACTGGAATGCGCACGGCTCCGGGTTGGCGGGGATCGCGGTCATACAGCCCGTCGATATCGGACAGCAGCAGGACACCCGAAGCCCCGGCTGCTTGCCCGACGCGCGCGGCAAGGCGGTCGTTATCGCCGAAGCGGATTTCCTGCGTGGCGACAGAATCGTTCTCGTTGATCACCGGCACCGCGCCTGCGGCCAGAAGCGTCCCGAGCGTAGCGGTGACGTTAAGGTAGCGGCGACGGTCTTCGAGATCCTCAAGCGTCAGCAGGATTTGTGCCGCAGCAAGCCCGTGTGCGGCAAGCAATTCGGCCCACAGGCCTGCAAGCGCGATCTGGCCGACCGAGGCCGCAGCCTGCGCATCGGAAAGACTTCCGCGCCCACCCTTGGCAAGGCCGAGCCTGCGGGCGCCCAGGGCAATTGCGCCGGAGGAGACGACGATGACTTCCTGACCGGCAGCGCGGGCCGCCGCTATTTCGGCAACCAGCGCGGACAGCCATTCACGCCGCGGCGCACCGTCCTTGCCCACGAGCAGCGCCGAACCGACCTTGACCACCAGGCGCGGACAGGCAGAGGCGTCGGTCAGGTGGGCAAGCTGGCTGATCTTCATGAGGGCCGCTTAGGGCAATTGTGACGGATCGTGAAGGGCTGTCAGTCCCGCTGGCGGAGCGCTTGGGCGATCAGATCGGCGACCACGGCTTCTGGTCAGCCTCTTCCTCCACCTCGCCCGTCGGCCGCTCGGTTGCCGTGGCGAGCGGCAGGTGTTCGAGGACTGCATCGAGCAAGGCGTCCATGCCCTTCCCGGTCGCGCCGGAGATCGGATAGACCTTGCTTGCGCCTGCCTCGCGCAGTTCCTTGGTGAAGGCCTTGACCAGTTCGGCATCGACAAGATCGATCTTGTTGAGTGCGATCAGGCGGGGCTTTTCATCGAGCCCGGCACCGTAGGCTTCGAGTTCCCCTTCGACGATCTGCATGGCTTCGACAGGATCGGTTTCACTGTGGATGTCGATGAGGTGGATCAGCACGCGGCAACGTTCGATATGACCGAGGAAGCGGTCGCCAATCCCTGCACCATCGGCCGCGCCTTCGATCAGGCCGGGAATGTCCGCCAACACGAACTCGCGGTTGCGATGGCGCACGACGCCCAGTTGCGGACGCAGCGTGGTGAAGGCGTAATCGCCAACCTTGGCCTTGGTATTGGTGATCTGGTTGATGAAGGTCGACTTGCCCGCATTGGGCAGGCCGACAAGGCCAGCGTCTGCGAGAAGCTTCAGGCGGAGCCAGACGTACATTTCCTCGCCCGGCCAACCGGGACCGTGCTGGCGGGGCGCACGATTGGTGGACGACTTGTACGAGGCATTGCCCCGGCCGCCATCGCCGCCGCGCAGAAGAACCTTCTGGACACCCACTTCGGTCATGTCGAGCAGGACGGTCTCGCGATCGTCGTCGAGAACCTGCGTGCCGACCGGCACCTTGATGACGAGGTCGTTGCCGCCCGCACCAGTACGGTTCTGGCCCGCGCCGCCGCCGCCTCGCTGCGCCTTGAAGTGCTGGGTATAGCGGAAGTCGATCAGGGTGTTGAGGCCGGTGACGGCTTCGAAGATGATGTCGCCGCCCTTGCCGCCGTTGCCGCCGTCGGGACCGCCGTATTCGACATACTTCTCGCGCCGGAAGCTGACCGCGCCTGGGCCGCCCTGCCCTGAACGGATGAAGATCTTGGCCTGATCGAGAAAATGCATGCGGGTAACTGTTTCCAATGACAGGCCCGGAGCAAATGCAACACGCCGCCCCGGAAGCGAGCCTTTTACCCGTTCATGGAGAGCTTGTAACGCCGAACCGCGAGGCGCCTGCCATATCAGGCGGTTCGGTGATACCTGGTGGAGCCGAGGGGGATCGAACCCCTGACCTCGTCATTGCGAACGACGCGCTCTCCCATCTGAGCTACGGCCCCGTTCCCGGTATCGCCCCACGGTGTGCTCACCGCAGGGAGCGCTGCCATTAGCGCAGCGCCTCCCCACTGAAAAGAAATTTTTTGCCTGTCCAGTCCGGCTCAGTGCCCGGCGGCAGTACCGTCCGGAACAGGCGCCGCGGTGATCTTCACCGCCTGCTGCGGCGGATTGACAAGGCTGCCGTACTGGGCCTGCCAGATGGCAAGATCCGTGCGATAGACCTCATAACGACGATAGAAGTCGTCGAACACGACTTCGATATTGGGCAGGCTGCGCACGGCGAAGGCCTCAAGATCGGCCGACTTGACGGCCGCACCATCGCGGCTGACCGCCATCACGGCATCGCAGAAGTCCGAAAGCGTCGGTGGCAGGGCATAGTGGTTATACACCTGCGTGATGTAAGCCTCACGCGGAGCGATGAACTTGGCACCGTACTTGGCCTTGAATTCGACATCGAGGCGCTTGTTAATCGCGTTCAGCACCTTGTTGTGCGTGGTCAGGAAAGCCTTGTAGCGGGGCAGGATGTCGGCATGGACCGGGGCGTTGCAGTTCAGCGCGGCTACATTGTAGGCCGAGCGAAGGTTCCACACCATCTGGGCCGACGAGATGTTGCGGTTCAGCGATTGGCGCAGTCCATTTGCATCGGCTGGCGGAACCGCGATGTTGTCCGAAGCGCCATTGGGTGCCTTGGGCTTTGGCGGAATGACCACGACCTTGGGTGGCGGGGGTGGCGGGGGTGGCGGAGGCGGCGGCGGCTTGGGCGCGCACGAAGCAAGGCCGATGGCCAACCCTGCAGTAACAAGACTTGGCGCGACGATACGCCGGAAACGAAACATTGGCATTCCCCCAATTCCGATCCCGAAAAGGACCGTGACAGGCAGACGGTCCCTTGCTGCAGCGTGTCAAAATGCTGCACGAACCATCCTGTATGCAAGATGAAGGTAAGCGTAGCGCCCGCGCGGGCAAATGAGAATCCCCCAGACAATAAAAACCCGGCGAACCGTTGCGGTCCGCCGGGTCAATCTGGTTCGGTTCGGGTGCTTTTCAGATCAGCGGCGCTCGCCCATGAACTGCAGCAGGAACTGGAACATATTGATGAAGTCGAGGTAGAGGCTCAGCGCGCCGAGAACGACGGCCTTGCCGGCGAATTCGGTTCCGGCGACGTAGGCATACTGCTCCTTGAGGCGCTGGGTATCATAGGCGGTCAGGCCCGCGAAGATCAGCACGCCGAGGAAGCTGATAGCCCAGCCCAGACCCGACGACTTCAGGAAGATGTTAAGCAGCGACGCGATCAGGATGCCGAAGACACCCATGATCAGGAAGCTGCCCATGCCCGACAGGTCCTTCTTGGTGGTGTAGCCGTAAAGGCTCAGACCCGCGAAAGCGCCGGCCGTGGCGAAGAACGTCGTCGCGATCGAAGCGCCCGTGTAGACGAGGAAGATCGTCGACAGCGAAAGGCCCATGGCAACCGCAAAGCCCCAGAACATGCCCTGAAGAGCCGTGGTCGAGAACTTGTTCGCCCCAAAGCTCATGAACATGACGAAGGCGAGCGGCGAAAGCATCACCAGCCAGATCAGCGGGGTGCCGAGCAGCGTCAGCGTGAAGCCGGTGGTTGCCGACAGCAGCGCCACGATGCCAGAGAGCATCACGCCCGAGGCCATGTAATTGTAGATCGACAGCATGTGACGGCGCAGACCCGCGTCGAACACTTCGCCGCGAGCGGAAACGCCGGAAAGGCTCGGAGACGCGCCGAAGCCCGTTCCGGTGGGCCGAGGGTCGTTCCAGTTTGCCATTTTCAAAGCTCCGTTCTGTGGCCCCAATGGCCACGTACGCGGAATATCGGCGCTTTCGCCTGTGCTTTCAAGGGAAACCGGACCAACCGACAGGTCGCCGACTGTAACGAATTGTTGCCGCGTTCAGCGCGCCTTCCGCGCCATCTCGGTCATCTCGGCACTGCGATCACGCGCGCCGCGCAATGTATCCTCGATGAGGCGGACCAGGCGATCATCGGCATCGAGCACGTCGATGCCGACCTGGGTGACTCCTCCCGGGCTGGCGACCCGGCGGGCGAGTTCAGCGGGCGAATGCTCGGACCTGGCCGCAAGCATCGCCGCGCCCTCGACCATCGACAGCGCCAGCCGGTCCGCCTGCTGCCGCGCCAGGCCCAGTGCAGCCGCGCCTTGGGCGAGCGCATCGATGAAACGGTAGACGAACGCAGGGCCTGAGCCCGCAAGTGCGGTGACGAGATCCATCTGATCCTCGCCAGACAGCCATTCGGCCTGTCCCAGAGGGGCCATCAGGGCATCGGTCTCGGCACGCGCAGCATCGTCCGCATCACCGACCAGCGCAATTGGCGACTTGCCGAGAGCGGCTGCAAGGTTCGGCATGACGCGGACGATTGCGCGGGCAGCAGGAAAACTGGCGCGCAAGGTGGCGAGATCGACGCCTGCCAGAATCGAGAGCAGGAGCGTGTTCGTGCCGACGTAGGGCCGGACCGAGGCGACCGCATCGGGCAACTGCTGCGGCTTGAAGCCAAGCAGCACCACATCAAATGCGCCTTCACCCTCAGGCGCGGAGCCCAGCAGGCGCGTGCCTTCCGGCGCGACCTCCAGGTAGGGATCGACAATCGTGAAAATCTCGGGCGCGTAGCCGCCTGCAAGCCAGCCTTTGAGCATGGCTCCACCCATGTTGCCGCAGCCGAACTGGAGGAAGGTTTTGGTCATGGGGGATTTCCTTGAGTCGCGTTTGCGCGGTCAATGCCGGGACGGTGGGCTTATCGCAATGGCCTAAGCCTGCTCCCCCGCAAAGGTGGGGGCCTCAGTCGTTTTACGCTGAGGCTCCGAGAGACCACCGAGGCCCCGCCTGCGCGGGGACGCATCAGCGTCGAGCAGGTTCAGGCCTCGCCCGCCGCATCCACCATGGCGCTGGCAAGCGCGTCGGCCGGGCTCTTGTCGCCCCACAGGATGAACTGGAACGCCGGATAGAACCGGTCGCACTCGTCCACCGCTGCTTCGATCGCCGCCTGGGCCTGACTGATGCTGAGCAGACCCTCGTCACCGAGCATCAGGCCATGGCGGTACAGCAGGACAGAACCATTGGACCAGATGTCGAAGTGACCGATCCACACTTGCTCGTTGATCAGGGCCATCAATTCATAGACGGCCCCCTTCTTGTCGTCGGGAATGCGGATATCGGGCAGGCAGAGAATCTGGAGGACGTGATCCTCGACGCGCCAGATGGCCCGTAACTGATAATTGGCCCAGGAGCCTTGAATTTCGCCGGTAACCTCGTCGTCCGAGACAAATTCGCATGGCCAGCCGCGCGCTTCGAAAAGCGAGGCGATCATGTCGACAGGCGCTGCCTCCTCGCGCTCGTTGTCGTCATGGCCGGTCCGCATGGTACGTCCCCTGAACACTTGATCGGGCCTCCTCGGCTGGTTGGCCCGGCAGGGCGATCTGCCCTGACTGCTGCTCGAAACGTCAATGGCGGTTCACACCCCCGCCCGACAATCGCGGGTTAACAGGCGGTTGGGCAAAACTCGACAACCTTGTGGGAAAGCTGTGGACAAGGAGTGAACAGCAAACTCCGCACGAGGTTCCGCCTCCCACCCTATTTGAGAGAGAGAGTATCGACCGGTTGACCCGCCGGGCTGGTCCACTGGTAACTCGAAACCCCGTCCTTCTTGAGCTTCGTGACGAAATCCTGCGCCTCAGCCTCGCTAGCGAAGGGGCCGGTCAGCAGACGGAAATTGCTGCGCCAGGGCGACAGATAAGGCTTGCGCGAGCGCAGGAGCGCAGGTGCTTCCTTCAAGAGACGGCGCCACTCGGTGTCCATGACGTCCTTGTTCGCCCCTGTCAGCACTTGCACCCAGATCCGGCTTGGATGGCTGGGGCCGGCCTTCTTGGCCTTGGCCTCTTGCGCCTCTTTCGCTGCAGCCTTGGGATCCTTGACCGGCTTGCCGTCCTTGCCCAGTTTCACCGCGTCCTTGGCCGAGGGCTTCTGTGGCTCCTTGGTCGGCACGCGCGAAACGTCCGTTGGTCCATCGGGCCTTTCGCCGCGTGGGTCGGGCTTGACGGCCTTGGCGGCGGATGCCGGAGCAATCCGCGTTATGTCGACTGCAGGGACCGAAGTGGCGCGCTCCTCTGGAGGAGGAGCGAAGGATTTGAACAAGGTTGCGAGGTCGCGCGCAGGAGGCGGCGTGTTGGCCGCTGCCGTCTGCACCTCGGGTGATGATGACACGGGCGCGACCGCAGCGGGCATTGCAACCTGAGCACCAACCGGGGCAGGCTCAGCGCCTGGCGCTGTTGCGGATGCCGTTGTCGGAGAAGCAGCAGTCGCAGGCGGGGGGACAGAAGCCGGTCCGACCTTGGCCAGATCAAACCCGCCCGCCGACGTGAGCGATGGTGCTGGCCGGCTATTGGCAGCACCAACGGGCGAAGCTGGTTGGGTAGTGGCCGTGGGACCCGCTCTCACCGGCGCAGCGGATGCAATTGCTACGCTGCTTGCCTGAGCAGGGGGCGAGGCCGTTGCTCGCGCAGGATTATTAGCTGGCGCAGCGGTCGGGTCCTGTTGGAAGCCGGGCCTTGCAATCGGGTTTGCCGATGGCGCGATCGTCGTCGTCGGTGCCGGAGTTGTCAGCGGCCTCGCAACCGGCGACTGGGCGGATGCCGATGGCGCCGGGCGAATGGGTGGAACTGCGGGGCGCACCGATCCGGGTGGTACATCGAGCGCCGAAAGCACCGTCGGTCGGGGAACGACCGGAGTCGTGCTTGACGGAGGATCGGGCCGCACTGCTGGCGCGGCGCTCGCATAAGTCTGGACCGGCGGCAGTTCAGCCGGCGGCGAGGTGCGCACTGCAGGACGGACAACGACCGTGGCAGATGTGGCACTGTCGCTCTTGCCGGGGCGGCGGCGTTTTTCGCGACTGGGCTTTTCGCTGGCCGCGACGGAAGGGCCAAGAGGCGCACCTGCCGGAATAAGGCCCGCTTCAGCCGTGCGCGGGGCACGCGGGTTGAGCGCAGCATATTGCACCACGCGAGGATCATCGCGCCCGATGTCTGCTGCGCGGGGAAAGCGCCCGAAGTTTGCCGCAGCCGCCTGCTGCGCCGGAGTTAGGCGCGGCATATAGCGCAAGTATGGCGCGATGCCCGATGCCAGATCCTGCGGCATCGAGGCGTAGGCAATGGCCACTGCCTCGTCCGGACCACCCGTCACCGCCATCGCGAAGGTGCGGGTGCGCCAAGCTGCGCGATCCTGCTTTTCAATCAGCGGGGCCAGCAGGGCCTCGGCCCCGCGCCGATCGCCCGATATGGCAAGACTCATTGCATAGCGGCGCGTGATCTCGTCATCCCCGCCCCGGCTCAGCGCAACCTGATACCAACGCTGTGCGCGTCCATTGTCCCCGACGAGATCGTAGGCGAGCGCCCGATCCGCAGCCATGGCAAAGGTATCGCCGCCGGTTCGCTCTGCCTCGTCAAAGGCGCGGATGGCCTCAACGGGATTTTCCGCGACAAGCTGGGCCTTGCCAAGCAGGGCCTTGGTTCGGGCATTGCCCGGCTGGACCTCGTCAGCCCGGGCAAGGAACCCGATCGCGGCATCGCTGTCACCCAGCTTCAACGCGGCGCTTGCCGCATCGAATAGGGCGGTGACATTCCTCGGATCGGCGCCGAGCCGAGCCAAAGCGGCATTGAGTTCGCGGCTGGGACTGGGGGCAGTAGACTGCACCACCGGGCGCGATACCGTCGCGGGGCCATCAGGATCGTCGTCCGCTTGGGCTAACGCCCGCGGCGACGCAGCGCAAAGCAGGAGCGCCAGAGCAAGCCTTAGACGCGATGAGCCCGAGAACTGCGCGATGGGGAGCCGATTCGTCATCCTGCCGCGCTCTTTACCGTCTTCAAGATGAAGCGGCGGCAACAAGGGCCGCCGCTTCGCAACTGGTTACTGGTTGTTCTGGCGACCGAGGAAGCGCGGAATGTTGAGCGAGCCGCCTTCATCGCCATCGTCGTCGCCGGTGGGCGCGCGGTTACCGCGCGAAAGATTGGCCATGCGCTCGAACAGGGTGCTGCCACCGGCAGGCTTTGCAGGCTCTTGCTCCGGCCCGCGGCCAAGGCGGGGCATCTGGGGCGCAGGATCGGGCGCGGGCGCGGGTGCCGGCGCGGCCACTGGCGGTTCGGCAGGAGCCTCCAGGCCACCCAGAAGCAACTCTTCCGAAGCGGGTTCTTCCTGCGCGGCAGAAAGATCCAGTGTAAGATCCAGCGGTTCCGGCTCAGGCGCCGCTGGCATTTCGGGCTGGACCTGCTCGGCCGCCGGCGTCCATGCCGGTTGAGCAGGCTCCGGGGCGGCGGGTGGCGGTGGCGTGTAGACCGGTGCAGCCGGCGCAGCCGTTGGCACGGCAGGACCGCGCGCACTGCTCGGAATCGAGACCGGACGCGACGCGATTTCGGCCTGCTCCTGGCTTTGTTCGATGCCGGTTGCGACAACCGAAACCCGGATCTTGCCATCGAGATCGGGATTGAAGGCCGAACCCCAGATGATGTTCGCGTTCGGATCGACCAATTCGCGAATGTGGTTGGCGGCTTCGTCAACCTCGAGCAGCTTCATGTCGTCGCCGCCGATGATCGAGATGATCACGCCCTTGGCGCCCTGCATCGACACGCCATCGAGCAGCGGATTGGCGATGGCGCGTTCGGCAGCTTCGAGCGCACGGTTCGGACCTTCGCCCTCGCCCGTACCCATCATCGCCTTGCCCATCTCGCCCATGACCGACCGCACGTCGGCAAAGTCGAGGTTGATCAGGCCCGGCATGACCATGAGGTCGGTGATCGAGCGGACGCCCTGCTGCAGCACTTCGTCAGCCAGCTGGAACGCTTCCTTGAAGGTCGTTTCGGCCTTGGCCACCAGGAACAGGTTCTGGTTGGGGATGACGATCAGCGTATCGACGTGCTTCTGCAGCTCCTCGATGCCGCTTTCGGCCGAGCGCATGCGGCGCGTGCCTTCGAACAGGAACGGCTTGGTCACCACGCCCACCGTCAGCACGCCCTTGCGACGCGCAGCTTCAGCGATAACAGGAGCCGCGCCAGTGCCGGTGCCGCCGCCCATGCCGGCCGCGATGAACACCATGTGCACGCCTTCAAGCGCGCGCTCGAGTTCCTCGATCGTCTCTTCCGCTGCAGCGCGACCCACTTCGGGACGAGCGCCTGCACCAAGGCCCTGCGTGATGTCCGGCCCGAGCTGGATGCGGTTTTCCGCGATCGAATTGTTGAGCGCCTGCGCGTCGGTATTGACGACGATGAACTCGACGCCCTCGATCTGCGCGTTAATCATGTTGGCGATGGCATTGCCGCCTGCACCACCAACCCCGATCACCGTGATCCGGGGACGAAGTTCGTCAATTGCCGGCGGTCCGATGTTGATGCTCATAGTCGGTCTCCCAATCGGGTCATATGTCTCGCTGCTGGCCGGAACGCGCACCAAACGAGATTGGAAAGCTTCGCATTAACCTGTTGCACAAGGCTGCGCGGCGAATCAAAGGCGCAGCAACCTTTTCCACAGGTTGCAACACCATGACGGGCCAACTTCGCGCCCCGAGAGCGCTGAACTGGGCCGAAAGCCCGTTCAGAAGTAATCCCTTACCGCCCGCATGAGGCGAATCAGCAGCTTCTTGCCGCCATATGCTCCGCCAACCGGATCGTTGGCTGGACCGATGGCGCGAATGTCCACCGGATCGGCCGCAGCGAACAGGACGAGCCCTACAAGGGTGGAGGAACTTGGCGTGGCATGGCCCGGCGGAAGGCCGAGCATCGTCGGCGGCGAACCAATGCGTACCGGCCGACCGAGCGCCGATTGCGCATAGTCGGCAAGCCCGGGAAGCTGCGCGCCACCTCCGGTCAGCACGACCTGCTGCCCGGTCTGGCCAACAAAGCCCATTGACTTCAGGGACTTGCCCACCTCCTCGGTGAAGAAGCCCAGTTGCTGGGTAATGACCGAGATCAGCTCTGCCCGCGGAATGCGGTTCTTGTCGTCTGCATGACGAGCAACCGGACCACCTTCCGGATCTCCCGGCGCGTTAACCGGGATCATCTCGCGATGGTCAGCAGGGCTGGCAATTGCCGAGCCGGACATGCACTTGAGCCGTTCGGCCTGATAGCGACGAATGCCGAAGGCCGAGGCGATCGCGTCGGTGATATCGCCCGAGCCGTACTGGATCACCTGCATGCCGAGCAGCATGCCCGCCGCATAGACCGATACCGTCGTGACCTCCGCCCCGAACTCGACCAGCGCCACGCCCAGTTCCCGCTCTTCCGGCGTCAGGCAGGCGTGCCCGGCTGCGACCGGCGATCCGACGACAGCCTCGACCTCAAGATGGGCGTTCTGCACTGCCTCGCGAAGATTGCGAACCGGCGCGCCATCGGCAAGCATCACGTGGATGTCGACGGCAAGCCGTTCGGCATGAAGGCCCTTGGGGTTGGGCACGCCGTGGGCGCCATCGAGCGTGTAGTGCGCAGGCTGGGCGTGAAGCACGGTGCGTCCGTCTGGCTGGATCACGCCACGTCCGGCCACCAGCAGATGCTCGATGTCGTCTTGTTCGATCCGCCGTCCGCCGACCTCGACCTCGACCCGCGCAGTGGTGCTGGCAAGGCCTGCACCGGCACAGCCGATCCAGACCTTCTGGATATCGACATTGGCCATCTTCTCGGCACGCTCGATCGCGTCGCGCACCGAATGGGTCGCCGCCTGCATGTCGGTGACATAGCCGCGCTTGATCCCTTGGGCGGCGCGGTGCCCGGAACCAAGAACGACCATCTCGCCCGTTTCCGAAAGCCCCGCGATCATCGCGGAAACGCGGAACGAGCCGATGTTTACGGCAGCAAAGACCTTGGTGATGCGGGGCGTTGCCATTGCGGTGGATCAGCCCTCGTCGCGCTTGGCCGCAGCCGCGATGCGCTTGGCTTCGGCCTTGGCCTGATCGGCAGCGCGCTTTTCCGCCGCAACTTCGTCGGCGTGCCCCGGCACGCGCATGTAGATGCGGTCGGGCGCGCGCATGTCGAACGCGGCGACCTTGCCTCCGAGCAGCCGGTTCACCCCGTCCATCCGGGCGAAACTCAGCAGCGCTCCGGCAGACTTCTCGTCGCCTTCAGGCAGGGCAAGAACCTGCCCCGTCTTGAACGTGAGGTTCCAGCGGCGATTGCCAACCCATTCCGCTTCCGAAACCTGCGGCTTCAAGGCAGGCGCGGCATCCAGCAGCCGCGTGAGGTCCTGAACACGCTGGCCGACGCCTAGGCCCGACAGCACGAGCATACCCTTGGCCTTGTCGAACTTCACGGTCTCGAGCTCCACGCCGGAATCGTCAATGAGCACCATGCGGTCGGGCTTGCGCAGCACGGCATGCGGATTGCGCTCGACGATGTCGATCACCAACGTGTCGGGCAGCTTGCGCGAAACGCGGGCATCCTTGACCCACGGCAACTGGTTGAGTTCGTCGCGCAAAGCCGCGAGATCGAGCGTGGTCATCGCGCGGTCATTCTGACCCAGCACACGCTCGTAAATACGCTGCTCGTTCATGCGGTTGACGCCGCGAACCTCGAGATGGCTGACCTTGAACCCGGCATCGGACGCGATCAGCGCCGCCTGTTCGGACGCAAGCGTCGGGATTCCAGCCATGACCGCCACGGTCCACACGATTGCGGCTGCAGCCGCCAGAATCAGCGTCATGAGGATGCGGTGCAGCGTCTCCTCGCTGAACGGCAGCCAGTGCATCACGGTGTCGAGCACCGAACCGGTCTGCTGGCGCGCAGCCTGGACCTTGCGCTGCGTCGTCCGTGCGGCCGCTGCCCGCCGCACGCCCTTTCCGCCACGCTTGATCGTCTGCGCCATGGTTCAGGCCTTCCCCATTGCCTTGCCGGAGTCCTTCAGGGCCTCGGCGATGATCGCCTCGACCAGATCGGGATAGTCCATGCCCAGTGCCCTGGCCTGCTCGGGTACGAGGCTGAGCGGAGTCATGCCGGGCTGAGTGTTGACCTCCAGCAGGAACAGGCCTTCCACCCCCTGCTCGTCGTCCCAGCGGAAGTCGGAGCGGCTGGTGCCCTTGCAGCCGAGCAACTGGTGCGCGCGCAGGGCGATCTGCTTGCATGCCTCGGTGATTTCGTCCGGGATCTCGGCCGGGCAGATGTGATCAGTCATGCCGTCGGTGTACTTGGCATCGAAATCGTAGAAACCGGACTTGGGGCGCAGTTCGGTGACGAGCAGCGCACGGTCGCCGATCACCGCCGTGGTCAATTCGCGGCCACGAATGAAGGGTTCCGCAAGAAGCTCGTCGAACTCCTGCCATGGCCCGCGCGCGTCGGCGCTGATCGGATTGCCGTAATTGCCGTCTGCCGTGACGATCGCGACGCCAACCGACGAGCCTTCGTTCACTGGCTTGAGCACATAAGGACGCGGCAGGGGGTCGGCCTTGTAGAGCTCCTCCGTGTGCACGATTCGTCCGCCCGGCATGGGGATGCCATGCGGCACCAGCGCCTGCTTGGTGAGTTCCTTGTCGATCGCGATGACCGAGGTGGCGAGGCCGGAATGGGTATAGGTCAGCCCCATGATATCCATCAGACCCTGGATCGAGCCATCCTCGCCGGGCGTGCCGTGAAGCGCGTTGAACACGACATCGGGCTTGGCTTCAGCCAAGCGCAGGGCAACCTCGCGATCCATGTCGATCCGCGTGACCTTGTGGCCCTTCGACTCAAGCGCCTTGGCCACGCCTTCGCCCGACATGAGGCTGACGGGGCGCTCGCTCGACCAGCCGCCCATCAGCACCGCGACGTGGAGTTTTGAAAGCGTCACGGTCTGCCAATCCTCTTGATTTCCCATTCGAGCTCCACGCCCGACATATTCTTCACGCGCTTGCGCACTTCCTCGCCCAGCGCTTCGATCTCGGCACTGGTGGCCTCGCCGGTGTTGATCAGGAAGTTGGTGTGCTTTTCGCTAACCTGTGCGCCGCCCATCGTGAGCCCACGGCAACCGGCCTTGTCGACCAGTTCCCACGCCTTCGCGCCATCAGGGTTCTTGAAGGTGGAGCCACCAGTCTTGGAGCGCAGCGGCTGCGAAGCTTCGCGCGCCGCGCTGATACGGTCCATTTCAGCTTGGATCGCTGCGGGCTCGCCCGGATGCCCGCGGAAACGCGCGGCGACGACAATGGAGCCATCGGTCAAGTCGGAGTGGCGATAGGTATAGCCGAGTTGGGAGACCGGCAGCGTCGCCACCTCGCCCGAACGGATCACCACATCGCAATCGATCAGCACGTCCTTGACCTCGCGGCCATAGGCGCCGCCGTTCATGCGCACGAAGCCGCCGACAGTGCCGGGGATCGAGCGCAGGAATTCGAGGCCCGCGATGCCGTTGTCACGCGCGGTGGACGATACGAGGATGCCGCTGGCTCCGCCGCCGCAGTTGAGCGTGAAGTCGTCGACCTTCTGGACCTTGGCGAAAGCCTTGCCCAGACGAATGACGACGCCCGGAACGCCTCCATCGCGAACGATCAGGTTGGAGCCCAAGCCCAGCGCCATGACGGGCACGTCCGGTGCCAGGCCCGCGAGAAACTCCTTCAGGTCGGTAATATCCTTGGGCTCGAACAGCCAATCGGCCGTGCCGCCGGACTTGAACCAGACCAACGGGGCAAGTGGGGCATTCGGTGTCAGCTTGCCGCGAACCGAAGGCAGCGCAAGAGTGGTCACCCCTGCCCCCTTTCACGCGCAATCGCGTCGGCAAGACCCGCTGCCCACTTGGTGATGTCGCCCGCGCCGAGGCAGACGACCATGTCACCGGGCTGCGCCGTTGCGGCGAGTTCCTTTGCCAGCGCGTCGGCCCCGGCTGTCAGATGCGCCGAGCGGTGGCCGCGCGCCTTGATGCCTTCGACCATCGCGGCGCTGTCCACGCCCTCGATCGGCTGTTCGCCAGCGGGATAGACCGGCGCGGCATAGACGACGTCGGCATCGTTGAAGGCGCCCTGGAAGTCATCCATGTGGTCGCGAAGGCGAGTGAAGCGGTGCGGCTGAACCACGGCGATGACCCGGCCCTGCACCCCTTCGCGCGCGGCAGCGAGAACGGCGCGGATTTCCACCGGATGGTGGCCGTAATCGTCGATCACGGTAACGCCATCGACTTCGCCAACCTTGGTGAAGCGGCGCTTGACCCCGCCGAACTTGCCGAAGCCGGTGCGGATGAGTTCGTCGGAAACGCCCATTTCCACTGCGACCGCGACCGCAGCAAGTGCGTTCTGGACGTTGTGGCGGCCCGGCATCGGCAGTTCGATGCCCTCGATGCGGCGGAACGAGCCATCGCGCTGGCGCAGCACGGCAGTAAAGCGATTGCCGCCAGGGATCGGCGTGACGGCTTCGCCGCGCACGTCGGCTTGCGCAGAGAAGCCGTAGGTCACGACGCGGCGGTCCCGTACCTTGGGGATGATCGCCTGCACTTCAGGGTGATCAATGCACAGCATGGCTGCGCCGTAGAACGGCACGTTCTCGATGAACTCGACGAAGGCCGACTTCACCTTGTCGAAGCTGCCGTAGTGATCGAGGTGTTCCGGGTCGATGTTGGTGACGACCGCCAGCGTGCCATCGAGCCGCAGGAACGAGCCGTCGCTCTCGTCCGCCTCGACCACCATCCACTCGCTGTCGCCCAGACGCGCGTTGGAGCCATAGGAATTGATGATGCCGCCGTTGATCACCGTGGGGTCTATGCCCCCGGCATCGAGCAGGCAGGCGACCATCGAGGTCGTCGTCGTCTTGCCGTGCGTGCCAGCAACCGCGACCGTGCTCTTCAGCCGCATCAGTTCGGCCAGCATTTCGGCGCGGCGTACAACCGGGATGCGGTTTTCCAGCGCAGCGACGACTTCGGGATTGTCGCGCTTCACGGCGGTTGAAGTCACAACCACAGCCACGCCATCAACGTTCTCGGACTTCTGCCCGATCATCACCTTGATTCCGCGCGAGCGCAGGCCATCGACGACATAGCTTTCGGCCATGTCGGAACCCTGCACCGAATAGCCCATGTTGTGCATGACTTCGGCAATGCCCGACATGCCGATGCCGCCGATGCCGACGAAGTGGATCGTCCCGATCTCGGTGCCGACGCCCTTCATGCCAGTTGCTCCTGCCCCGCAGGCGCAGCACTGCGCGTATCGACGCGGATCACGTCCATGATCGGCTCGCCGCCGAAACTCTCGACCAGATCGGCGAGATCGCTGACGGCGTTGGGCAGGCCACAGTTCCACGCGGCATGCGCGGCATTGGCAAGGGTATGCGGGTGCTGGGCCATGGCCTGAATCTGTTTCGCCAGTTCCTTGGGAGTGAAGCCGGTCTGCCGGATGGCACGGGCGCCGCCCGCTGAAACCATCTCGCGCGTATTGGCGGCCTGATGGTCATCGGTAGCGATGGGCAGCGGCACGAGGATCGCCGGGCGGCCCACCGCTGTCAGCTCGGCAATCGTCGAAGCGCCGGCGCGGCCGATGAACAAGTGCGTTCCCGCAAGGCGCGACTGCATATCCTCAAAATAGGTGCCAAGTTCAGCCGGGATCTCATGCGATGCGTAGCGTGCGCGGACGGCTTCAAGGTCTTCGGGACGGCACTGCTGCGTTACCTGCAAGCGATGGCGCAGTGCGGGCGGCAGCATGGCAAGGCCATCGGGCACGACCTCCGAAAGAACCGAAGCGCCCTGGCTGCCACCGGTCACCAGCACGCGAAACAGGCTGTCCTCGGTGAACTCGGGGAACGGTTCGCCGCGCAGTGCCAGCACCTCTGGACGCACCGGATTGCCGACGCGGTGGACCTTGCCCCAAAGCTTGGGATCAAGCCGATCCACTTCTCCGTAAGCCGTCGCAATGGCGTCCACACGCTTGGCAAGGAAGCGGTTGACCCGGCCCAGCACCGCGTTCTGTTCGTGGATCACCGTGGGGATCTTCGCCGAATGAGCCGCCAGCAGCGCTGGCAGTGCGGGGTAACCGCCAAAGCCGATCACGCACGACGGCTCGAAGCTTTCGAACAGGCGCAGAGCCATCGCCCTGCCCTGCCAGATCGCGCTCAGGCCCTTGAGCAGCGCCACCGGACTTTTTGCCAGACGCCCGGCCGGAAGAACGTGCGCCGGCATGAAATCAGGCTTGCCGGGGATCTTCGCGCCGCGCTCGTCCGTAACCAGAGCCACGTGGTGGCCGCGGCGTTCCAGCTCGACCGCCAACGCGAAGGCCGGAATAAGGTGTCCGCCCGTGCCGCCCGCAGCGAGCACGTAATGCCGAGAAGCGCCACTCATTTGCGCACCAGTTCCGTAACGTCGAACTTCTCGCGCGAAAGGTAGGGGTTGCGCCGCGTGATCGCGAGCAGCAGCCCGACGCCCATGAGCAGCGCGATGGTGGACGATCCGCCGTAGCTGATCAGCGGCAAGGTCATGCCTTTCGAAGGGAAAAGTTGCAGGTTCACAAGAATGTTGATGAACGCCTGCCCGACCAGCTGTGCGGTCAGCCCGGCTGCCGCAAGGATGGTGAACAGATCGTCCTCATCGAGCAGGCGCATCAGCACGCGCAGCGCGATCGCGCAATAGATCGTGACGATCACCGCGCAGGCGATCAGCCCGAATTCCTCTCCGACCACCGAAAAGATGTAATCGGTGTGCGCTTCGGGCAGCGCATTCTTGCGACTGCCGAGCCACAGGCCGATCCCGCTCCACCCGCCGTTCATCAGCGTGCGCATGGCAAGGTCGACCTGGTCAAACTCGCTGCCACCCGAAATGAAGTTGTCGATGCGGTGCGTTGCGTTCGGGTAGAAGAAGTACGCGGCAATGACCACCAGGATCAGCCCGCCCATGGCGTAAAGGATTTTGTTGACCGACAGGCCCGAAAGCAGCGCCAGCACGAACCACACGCCGCCGAACAGCATGGTGGAACCGAAGTCCGGCTGGGCCATTAGCAGGATGCCGACCAGCCCCATGATCGCCACGGTGATGGGTATGACGGGAATGTTCGGATCGCGCACCCGCCACGACAGGATCCAGGCGAGGGCAATGGCGAAACCGGGCTTGAGAAATTCCGAAGGCTGCAGGCTGAAGCCGATCCACAGCCAGCGTTTCGCACCCTTAACCTCGCTGCCGACAAGCGGCACCAGCACCAGCGCAAAAATCATCGCCGCCGCGAGCAGGATGGCCCCGCGTCGAGCCGCCTCCTTGGGCAGGACAGACGCAAAGAACATCGCGACCAGCCCCACCGCGACCCAACGCAGGTGAATCCAGAAGAAGTAAAGATCACCGAGCGACTTCTGGTTCGTGGAAAGGCGATGCGCCGAAGCAGGGGAAGCAGCAGCGACGGCGATACAGCCGATCGTCACCAGCGAGAGGATCAGCGTCAACAGCACCCGATCGATCTCGCGCCACCAGATCAGCAGTTCGCTGCGACGGCTGCGGCGAAAGCGCGCACCGTGGCCGACCACGCGCACGCCGCCATCGGGCATGGTGGTGGTCACAAGGCGTGTCGGAGTTGGCGTCGTGCTCATGACCCGGTTCCTGGCGGACAGGGTGCCTCGCGATCCTCGATCAGCGCTTCGACGATCTGGCGGAAGCTGTCGCCCCGCGCCTCGAAATCGCGGAACTGATCGAAGCTGGCACACGCTGGAGAGAGCATTACCACGTCTCCGGGTTGCGCAGCTTCCATCGCCTGGCGAACCGCATCGCACATCATCTCGCTGCGGGTGACGGGCATGAGCGGTTCAAGAAGTTGCGCAAACATCGGACCGGCCTCGCCGATCGTATAGGCTGCGACGACATGGTCGAAGTAGGGCGCGCACTCGTCGAGATTGTCGCTCTTGGGCAGGCCACCAAGTATCCAGTGGATACGCGGGTAGGCGCCAAGCGCAGGCGCGGTCGAGGCGGGATTGGTGGCCTTGCTGTCGTTTACGAAAAGGACGCCGTTGGCCTCGGCCACGCGCTCCATGCGGTGCGGCAGGCCGACAAAGCTGGCCAGCGCCGGACGCCATACGTCTTCGCCGATGCCGAGCTGGCGGGCGATCTCAACCGCAATCGCAGCATTCTGCAGGTTGTGCGGCCCCTGCAGCGAAGGCCATGCCGCCTGTCCTTCCAGCGTATCGGGCTGGACCACATGGACGAAGCCCACGTCGTGCGTGGCCGAAGTCTCGCGCGCGATCTTCAGGGTGTGCTCGTCCCCGCAACCGAACACCGCGTGATGGCGCGCCGACTGCATCCGGAACAGCCGCGCCTTGGACGCCGCATAGCCCTCGAAGCCATCGTAGCGGTCGAGGTGATCAGGGCTGAGGTTGATCAGCGCGGCGACATCGCAATCGAGGCTCTGCGTCAGGTCGATCTGGTAGCTGGAAAGCTCGAGCACATAGACGCCGCCTTCGGGCAGCGGCTCCTGCCCAAGGACCGGCAGGCCGATATTGCCACCAAGCCGGGCCTGCAGACCTGCCGCCTGGCAGATGTGATGGACCAGCATCGTGGTGGTCGACTTGCCGTTGGTGCCGGTGATGCCGACAACGCGATGCGGCGGCAGGTCGGCGCGGGCTTGCGCGAAAAGCTCGATGTCGCCGATCACTGGCACGCCGAATGAAGCGGCATGGGCAGCAATCGGATGGCGGTTAAGCGGCACGCCGGGACTGACCACCACGCCCGCAAATCCGGTCAGGTCGATCGACAGTGGATCGGCAATGGTGCAGCGCCCTTCGTAGGCAGCGCGCGGTTCCTCACGGCTGTCCCACACGGTGACCTCCGCCCCGCCTGCCAGCAGCGCCTCGACGCTCGCCTGCCCCGAACGGGCAAGGCCGAGCACGGCGAAGCGCTTGGCCGTGAAGGCGGGCGAGACGATCATCGCACCTTCAGCGTGGCAAGGCCGATCAGCGCAAGCACGATCGACACGATCCAGAAGCGGATCACGACAGTCGATTCCTTCCAGCCGAGCTGCTCGAAGTGGTGGTGGATGGGTGCCATGCGAAACACGCGCTTGCCGGTACGCTTGTAGACCGCCACCTGCACGATGACCGAGACGGCTTCCATGACGAACAGTCCGCCGACAATGGCCAGCACGATCTCGTGATGCGCCGCGACCGCGATCACGCCCAGCGCGCCACCAAGCGCAAGGCTGCCGGTGTCACCCATGAACACAGCCGCCGGGGGCGCATTGAACCACAGGAAGGCAAGACCCGCCCCCATCATAGCGGCGCAGAAGATGGCAAGTTCGCCGGCGCCCTTCACGTGCGGAATGCCGAGGTAGGTGGAGTAGTCCACACGGCCGGCAAGATAGGCGATAATTGCGAAAGTGCCGGCCGCGATGATCACAGGCATGGTGGCAAGGCCGTCCAGACCGTCAGTAAGGTTCACGGCATTGCCCGCGCCAACGATCACGAAAATCGCAAACAGATAGTAAAACGGCCCGAGCGGCACATAGAGATTGCTGAACAGCGGAACGTAAAGGTGCGTTTCACCAACCGCCAGCCACGCGGCGATCCCGGCCACGACGAACTCACCGGCGAGGCGCACCTTGGCAGGAACGCCCTTGTGCGCATACTTGGTCACCTTGTCGTAGTCGTCGAGAAAGCCGATCAGGCCGAAACCGAGCGTCACGACCACGCAGGACCAGACGAGGCGGCTGGTCACATCCATCCACAGCAGCAACGACAGCGTGAGCGATGTGACGATCATCAGACCGCCCATGGTCGGCGTACCACGCTTGGCGAGGTGTGACTGCGGGCCGTCCTCGCGGATCGGCTGCCCCTTCCCCTGGCGCACGCGCAGCATGTTGATGAAGCGCGGACCGATGATCAGGCCGATCATCAGCGCGGTCAGCAACGTCGCGCCCGCGCGGAACGTCTGGTAGCGGATGAGGTTGCTGAATCCCTCAAAATGCAGCCACTCGGCCAGCTGGTAGAGCATTCACCGTTCCCTGGTGGTGAGCGAACGCACGATCGCGCCCAGTCCCACCGAATTCGACCCCTTCACGAGGATCGCATCACCCCCGCGCACACCGTCGGCAGCCAGACATTCCGCCGCTTCCGAAGCCGTCTGCACATGCGCCACATCGATTTTACCGGCAAGCGACAACGCCCCGCTTTTCCCCAGCGCGTCAGCCAACGCCGCCATTTCGGCGCCTACCAGCACCAGCCTGTCGACCTTGCCCTCAGAAACGGGGCCTGCCAGCTCTGCGTGATAGCGTGCCTCGGCCTCGCCCAGCTCCTTCATCGCGCCGAGAATGGCAACGCGGCGGGTGGCGGGCGTCGCGCCCAGTTGGCGCAGGGTGACGGCCATGGAGGCAGGATTGGCGTTGTAGCTTTCGTCGATCAACAGGGCCTTGCCAGAGCCATCGCCACCAGTAGCGGCAATCTCGTGGCGGGCACCGCGCCCGGCGAGGCCTTCCATCTCGGCCAACGCCAGTCCGGCAGCGCCCAAGTCGCCACCGATCGCTTCGACAGCAGCCATTATGGCCAGCGAATTGGCGACCCAGTGGTCGCCCGGTTGCGAGATCGTGTAGCAGACCTTGCGTCCAGAAAGGTCCGCCGTCACCAGGGTTCCACCGCCCGGCGCCGCCACGGCATCGACAAGGCGCGCGCCTGCATCGGGATGTTGTCCGAAGCTGACCACCCGTCCCGCATGCCTTGTCGCCTTGGCATGGAGACGTTCGTAGTGGCGGTTGTCGCGAGGGATGATGGCGACGCCGCCGTGTTCGAGACCTTCGAAAATCTCCGCCTTGGCATCGGCAATCGCTTCTTCACCCGAAAAGTGCCCGATGTGGGCAGGCGCTATGGTGGTGACGATGGCGACGTGGGGACGGACCAGCCGGGTAAGTGCGGCCAGTTCCCCTGCGTGGTTCATGCCCATCTCGAAGACGCCGAAGCTGGTCCGCGCGGGCATCCGCGCAAGGCTCAGCGGAACACCGACGTGATTGTTGTAGCTCTTTACAGAGCGGTGGGCGCGGCCCCTGCTGGCACGGTCGAGTGCCGCATAGAGCGCTTCCTTTACGCCGGTCTTGCCTGCGGAACCCGTGACGCCGATGATGCCGGCATCGACGCGTGCACGCGCCGCTCGGCCAAGGTCCTCGAGCGCGGCCATCGTATTACCGACCAGCACGTGCGAGCCGAACGTCGCATGTTCGACGACCGTGCCTGCCGCGCCGCGCCCGTATGCGCCCTCGAGGTAGCGGTGACCGTCCGAAGCTTCGCCCTTCAAGGCAAAGAACAGGTCGCCTTCCACCACCTCGCGGCTGTCGATCTCGACACCGGAAACCGCGAATTTCGCACTGGCCCGGCCACCTGTCGCCGCAGCGATTTCCTCGCTCGTCCAAAGCGCAAGACCCGCCGCGTCGGACGGGTCCTCTGGCCATGCGATCAAAGCGGGGTGGGCGGTCATGTGGTGCACTCCCTGGCGACCTGAACATCGTCAAACGGCAGGATGCGGACAGTATCGCCCCTGCCCACGATCTGTCCCTGTTCGTGCCCCTTCCCTGCAACAAGGACAATGTCTTCACGGCCTGCCTCGGCAATGGCCGCAGCAATGGCGGCGCGACGATCCCCGATCTCGCGGGCCTTGCCATTGCATCCGGCCATGACGGCGCTGCGGATTTCCGCCGGATCTTCGCCGCGCGGATTGTCGTCGGTGACAATCACCAGATCCGAGCCGGCACAGGCTGCACGGCCCATCTCCGGACGCTTGCCGCCGTCACGATCGCCACCGGCACCGAACACCGTGATCAGGCGGCCCGAGGTATGCGGCCGCAATGCGGCTATCGCGGCCTCGATGGCGTCCGGCGTATGGGCATAGTCGACATAGACCGGCGCCCCGGCTCGATTGATCGCCGCGCGCTCCAGCCGCCCGCGCACGGGCTGCAACCGTCCAAGCGCGTCGAATACCTTCGCCGCATCGGTCCCTGAAGCAATTGCCAGCCCTGCCGAGACCAGTGCGTTCGCGGCCTGATAGGCCCCGATCAGCGGCAGGTTGATCTTGCGCGCCTGGCCTTCGAACGCGATTTCGAGCGTTTGCCCCAGTTGCGTAGGGGTACGGGCGAGCAGGCGGATGTCGGTCCCCTGCTCGCCCACCGAGAGCAGCCGCAGACCCCTTGCGCGGACGTGCTCCACTGCCCGTCCCGACCATTCGTCGTCCATCCAGACGACCGCCGTGCCGCTCTCTTCCACGACATGGTCGAACAGGCGCATCTTGGCCGCGAAATAATCGTCCATCGTCGCGTGGTAATCGAGGTGGTCGCGGCTGAGGTTCGTGAAGGCGCCTGCACCGACACGCAGGCCCTCGTTGCGGTACTGCGAGAGGCCGTGGCTGGACGCTTCGTAGGCAACATGCGTCACGCCCTCGCGGGCAAGGCCGGTCATGTTCGACAGGAACGTCACGATGTCCGGCGTGGTCAGTCCGGTGGAGACGCTTTCGTCCGCCGTTGTCACGCCGAGCGTGCCAATCGATGCAGCAGAATGGCCGGCCATGCGCCAGATCTGCCGCGTCATTTCGACCGTGGACGTCTTCCCGTTGGTCCCGGTGACGGCAACCACCGTCTCGGGCACGGGCTGGAAGAAGCGCGCAGCAAGCGCGGCAAACGCGCGGCGCGGCTCTACATCGGCAACGTGCACCGCCCCTTCGACTTTCGCCCCCGGACGCGCGACCACGGCGACGGCGCCTGCCTTCACGGCGTCCGCAATGAAGTCCTCGCCATTGAAGCGGGTGCCGGGGAACGCGCCGAAGATCGTGCCCGGCGCGACCTTGCGATGGTCGATAGCAAAGCCGGTGACGTTCGCATCACCGTTCTCACCTGCGAAACCCGCTGCTTCGAGGATCGCGCCGAGCTTCATTCACCATCTCCGTTGCCGACCAGCGGCGACAAGTCCGAAATGTCGATATCGCGTGTATCGTCGGGAACGACGCCGAGGAACGGCCCGATGCGCGGAACGACGCGGCCGACGATTGGCGCGGCGTTCCATGCGGCAGTGCGCTGGTACGATGTCGCCGCCGTTCCCTTCGGCTCGTCGAGCATGGCAATCACCACATAGCGCGGCTTGTCCATCGGGAAGGCCGCAGCGAATGTCGCGACAAGCGAAGTGCGGTTATAGCCGCCCTTCCCGCCGGGCTTTTCCGCCGAGCCGGTCTTTCCTCCGACGCGATAGCCCGAGGCATTGGCGCTCTTGCCGGTGCCGTCCACGACGATCATGCGCAGAAGCTGGCGCATGCGGGCGCTGGTCGAAGCCTTGTAGACGCGGCGGCCTTCAGGGATCTGCGTCGGCTCACGCTTGAACAGCGTTGCCGGTCGCCAGATGCCGCCGTTGACCATTGCAGCATAGGCTGCTGCCAGGTGCAGCGGCGTCACCGCGATGCCATGGCCATAGCTGACCGTCATCGTGGTGATGCGCGCCCAGTCGCCGTTCTTGTTGGTGCCGCGCGGCCAGAGCGGGAAGCCGCGCGCCGGCAGTTCGATATAAGGCCGCTCGTTCATGCCGAGAGCAGCCATGGTCTTCTTCAAACCCGGCCCGCCAAGCTTGTCGGCTACCTGCGCGGTGACGATGTTCGAGGAATGGATCAGCGCCTCGGGCACGTTCAGCGAAGCGCCGAAGCTGTGGCTGTCGCGGATATGAAAGCCCCCGATCGCCAGCGGCTTGTCCGACGGGTAGCGCACTGAAAGGTCGGTCACCACACCTGCGTCAATTGCCGCAGCGATGCTCAACGGCTTGAAGGTGGACCCAAGTTCGTAGACCTGATTGGTCACCTTGTTGAACACGAGGTTGTTGAGCGCTTGGTCAGAACGGTTCGGATTGAACGAAGGCAGCGATGCCAAGGCCACGATTTCCCCGGTGTCGACGTCAAGCACAATGCCTGCCGCGCCCTTGGCCTCGGTCTCCAGCATGCCGCGACCAAGTTCGTCCTCAAGTGCGCCCTGTGCCCGCATATCGATGGAAAGCGCCACCGGCTTGCCACGCCGGGCAGGATCGAGCAGCTGCTTCTCAAGCACCTGCTCCATGCCGACATGGCCATGGCCTTCACTGTCGACATAGCCGAGCACGTGTGCGCCAAGCGATCCTTGCGGGTAATAGCGTTGGTTCTCGCGCGGGAATTCCAGCGCAGGCTCGCCCAAGGCAAAGATGCGGTTGGCATCCTCCGGCATCACACGCTGGCGCAGATAGCTCGGCTTGTCAGACTTCAGCCGCCGGAGCAGGTCGTTGTAGTCGGCGTCGGGGAAGATGGCGACAAGCGCCTTGGCCACCTCTTCGGGCGACTTGACGAGCGGAGTGCCGTTTTCGCCGAATGCCTTGGGATTGTACCACAGCGCATAGGCCGGGAACGCCCGCGCCAGCGGAACGCCATTGCGATCGGTGATCTCGCCTCGCGGGGGGAGCAGCGCTTCGGCCAGTGAACGACGCTCAGGGGAGCCTTCGAAAAAGCCGAGTTGGGCGATCCTTGCGAGCGCCGCGAAGCCAAAGAACAGGATGAAGCCCGCCACCACCAGCGCACGGACCTTGGCCTCGACCAGCGAGCGCTGGCGGACGTTGGCCAGCAGGACGCGGCCGGAAGCGATGGCGGCTGAGGCGGTGAGTGCGTTCACCGGGCTGCCTTAGCCTCCTTGCCCTTGGCAGCGCGAGGGGCCGAACTGGACATGGCCTTGCTTGCGCCTGACTTATCCGCAGTTGCGACAGCTTTGGCCTTGGCAGCAGGCTTGCTGGCCGGTCGCGCGCCAGATTTCGCAGTCTTTGCCCTCTCCTTGGCAACAACGCCCTTGGCAGCAGCGTCCTTGGCAGCAGCCTTCTGCGCCACCTTGGGCTTGGCCGACGTCGCGGACTCGGACTTGTCCTTCTTGACCGGGCGCTCCTTGTCCGAAGCCGTTTCCTTCCGCACCGGCCCGCGCGGGCGGGCGTCAACGACCTTGCCAAGGCGGTCTTTCAGCGTCTCGACCGCTTCAGCATGATCGACAGTGCGCGCCGGACGGTCCTCGTCGGCATCGTCGGCAACGGCCTTGCTATCATTGCTGGCCAAGGCCTTGCCCGAAAGCGGCGAAACCATCGCCGGGAACGCGGCCGAAGCGATCACGCTGTCATCCACGCTGGCGACGCGGATCGGTGCGGGCGCATCCGGCGTGGCCGGCACGCTCAGTGCGGCAAGCTGGCGTTCGCCTTCGAGGTACTGGCTGGCGTTGGGGGCGGCATAGCCGAACTCGACGTCGTTCCAGGCCTTCAACTGCTGCTGATTGGAGCGCGTCTCGAATTCCGTCTCGAGATACATCTTCTCCTGCTTCAATGCGACGATGCGCGCTTCGGCATGATGGATCTGGCTCCGCAAGGCATTGACCCGGAATGCCAGCGCCACGACCAGCGCCAGACACAAGCCCAGCAAGACCACCCAGCCAACCGAGCGAAGACGGCTTGTCGTCGAGATCATGCCGCAGCCCTCCCGGCACGATTGCGTGCTGGCGCGGAAGTGCGCACGGCCCAGCGCAGCGTGGCGGAACGGGCGCGCGGGTTGCGCTCCTCTTCCTCGGGCGTCGGACGAATGGCAGCCGAGGGCTTTTCAAAGACCGGTTCGACCTTCGCGGCCATTTGCGGCAGGTGGCGCGAGCCGGCCGGCACGGCACCGGCAGCTTCGCGCAGGAACTGCTTGACGATGCGGTCCTCGAGGCTGTGGAAGCTCACCACCGCGATGCGGCCACCGGGGACCAGCACCTTCTCCGCCGCAGCGAGGCCCTCGATCAGTTCGTCCAGTTCGCCATTCACGTGGATGCGCACGGCCTGGAAACTGCGGGTCGCCGGGTCCTTCTGCGCCTTGGGGCCCTTGATGTCCGGGCGGTAGCCAAGCGCCTTGCGTACGACCGCGGCAAACTGGCCGGTGGTGGTGAGAGGACGGGCGCCCACGATGGCGCGGGCAATCCGGCGCGATTGGCGTTCCTCGCCGTAGCGATAGAGAACGTCTGCTATTTCCCCCTCGTCCGCTTCATTCAGGAAATCCGCCGCACTTGGACCGTCCTGTGACATCCGCATGTCTAACGGTCCGTCCGACGAGAACGCAAATCCGCGCCCCGGCTGATCGAGCTGCATCGAGCTCACGCCGATGTCGAACACGACGCCCTGAACTCCCGCAATTCCGGCCTCTGCAAGTCCTTCCGCAAGTTCGGAAAAGCGACGGGGATGCAGAACGAGGCGCGGATCTTTTCCACAGGTTTCTCCCCAGAGCCTTCCCGCCGCAATCGCATCGGGATCGCGGTCGAAGGCGTGAACCGTCGCGCCGGATTCCAGCAGGCACCGGGTGTAGCCGCCCGCGCCGAAAGTCGCGTCGACGATCAGATCGCCCGGCTTTGCATCAAGGGCCGCCACGACCTCTTCGAGCAGCACGGGAATGTGCGGGGCTTTTGGCGCTGCGGCGGTCACTTGCGCTTCCCCTTTGCAGCTTCGGCCATCTTCGCTCGGCAGCCAGCCTTGGCGCTGGCCCAGCCATCGCCCTGCTCGAACAGGATTTGCGGGTTCCAGATCGTGATCTGGCGGCCGCCACCATGGAAATAGAGGCCATCCTCCACCTGGCCGAGTTCGGACAGGTACTCGGGCAGGACGAAACGGCCGCTTTCATCGAAGCTGACGCGGGTAAAGCCGTAGGCCTGCGCTTCGGCCATATCGCGGTCGAAATCGAGGCCCAGCCGGAGCTTCTTCTCTTCCTCGCGATCGATCTCTGCAGCCAGTTCATCCAGGCGGGAAAGGCCAAATCCGGTCAGACAAGGCAGGCGGGGGTGCTTGTCGAGGCAGAGAACGCGCTGGTTGGCGGAAGCTGCGTAGATGTCGGAGCGGAAGTCGGCAGGCAGGACGAAGCGGCCCTTTTCGCCACGCGGCGAAAAGCCCTGTCCCACCAGATTTACCGGCCCTCCCGCCACGCTGGACACCCCGCTCGCGGACAAAGCTCCATCGCTCGACCCCGCGCCATCGCGCGTTGCCGACTCATCCCCCGCGGATGCGATTGGAGTTCGTCCCGATAACCCACACTACTAACGCGGGACGGGGCGGGCGAAAAGGGGAAAATGCGGGAAAATGCGGACTAGCTATGATTCCGTAGCATTTTCTCTACATCTTACCGCTTGAGTAACCATCACCAGCTGCAAAAGTAATCGCCCAGATGCGGGCATTTTGCCGAAGTCCTCGGCCGTGCCTGGCACCTTGCCCGTAGTTTCCCGCGAACAAAAAGGGATCACTCCGCCATTGCCCCTTCGAGCAGGCGTTGAAGCTGGACCGCCCGCCGATCCCCATCAGCTTCCGGCTCCAGAAGCGCGGCGTCGGCAACCAGCGTTGCTTGGCCCTGGCCGATCGTGCAACGCGCAATCAGACCGTCCCTTGCAATCGCGCAGTTCGCTTCGTGCCCGCCCGGGATTGCCTTGAAAGTGCCTGCCAGATTGATCGGCAGCCCCTCGCCCGCACTTTCCCGCAGACCACCGGGTTGCCTGTCGTCGAATTGCAGTTCCAACCCCCAACGCGCCAGGATCGGCGAAACCAGCGCCACGTCCTGCGGGCGGCGTCGGTCACCCAGCGCAAATGCGCTCTCCTGCGTCAGCATGGGATCAACGAACATCAGCAGGTGACCGCCTGCCCGCAGCCAGGCATCAAGCGCAAGATTCTCCTCCGGCACCAACGGGCGCGGCTGCGCCACGACCAGCAAGTCGACTTGTTCGAGCTGAAGCAGCGTATCGAGCGCGATCACCTTGCCCTTGGACTCCAGCACGGCGCGCGCCCAGTGCGGCGCGGCTGGCGGGTCGATCATGCCCTTGATATCGTCCGCCTCGTTCCACACGATCGGCAGGCTGGTAAACAGGCCCACGGTCCTGTCAGGGGCAGGCTCGGCGGAGAACGCCCACCAGCCCGCCAGCGCGACAACCGCTGCCAGCACGGCAAGAGCGATCCGGCGATGCACTCAGTTCTTCGGCGCGTTAACCGAAGGGGCCGGGACCGAAGGGGCCGGAGTCGGCGCGGGCGGAGCGGGCGAGATCGTGACGGTCGGCTTTTCCTTGGCCGTGACAGGCAGTTGCGGAGCCACCCCCATGTCGGCCAACGGGTCCTTCGCCGATGTCTCGCTCGCCTCGACCTTCGGCGCAGCGGTATTGACCGCGCTGGCGTCGATGAACTTGGCCCGATCCATGATCACGTTGGCAAGGCTGACCAGCAGCAGCATCCCGGCCAGCCCGAACAGCCCGACCTGCAGCCGATGAACCGCCTGCGCCCGCAATTCGCGCGTGGTCGGCGGCACATGGGCCAGTGCGCTGGCAGCGGCAATTTCCGCCTCGGTCGGGGCGGATGCCTGCTTGCCTGCGGGGAAACCGAACAGTGCCATGACCGCAGCCTAGCCTATTGCTCCAGCCAAGGGAACACCGGGAGCCCCTTGGCCTTGAGCCATTCGGGATTGTAGAGCGACGAAAGGTAGCGGAAGCCAGTATCGCACAGGATCGTCACCACGCGGCTGCCCTTGCCAAGCTGCCTGGCCAGCGCCACGGCACCCGCCACGTTGATCCCGCTCGACAGGCCAAGGCACAGCCCCTCATCGGCCAGCAGGCGCTCGACCCAGTAAAGCCCTTCCTCGTCCGAAATGCGGAACTGCGTGTCGATCGGTGCGCCTTCGAGGTTCGCGGTGATGCGCCCCTGGCCAATGCCCTCGGCCACCGAGGAGCCCTCGGCCTTCAGCTCACCATTGGCGTAATAGTTGTAGAGCGCCGCGCCGTGCGGATCGGTCAGGGCGATCGTTATGTTCTCGTCGAAAGCCTTGAGCCCCAGGCCCACGCCCGCGATCGTCCCGCCCGTGCCCGCAGCACAGGTGAAGCCGTCGATGCGGTGCTCCATCTGCTCCCAGATCTCGGGCGCGGTGCTTTCGATGTGAGCGCGGCGATTGGCGATATTGTCGAACTGGTTGGCCCAGACCGCCCCTTCGGTTTCCTCGGCAATCCGGCGCGAGGTGTGGACGAAATGGCCGGGGTTTGAGAACGGCGCCGCCGGCACCAGCACAAGTTCTGCCCGCAGCGCGCGCAGCGTGTCCATCTTCTCGCGCGATTGCGTTTCGGGCATGACGATGACCGACTTGTACCCGCGGGCGTTAGCCACCAGCGCAAGGCCGATGCCGGTGTTGCCCGCCGTGCCTTCGACGATCGTCCCGCCGGGCTGCAGCACGCCCCGCTCCTCGGCATCGCGCACGATCCACAGCGCGGCGCGGTCCTTCACCGAAGCACCGGGATTGGCGAACTCGCACTTGCCGTAGATCTCGGCGCCTGCCGCCTCGCTCGGCCCCTTCAGCAGGACGAGCGGCGTGTTGCCGATGAGCGAAATGGTATCGGGTGTAATCGAAGGTGCAGTCATGGTCCCCGAGTTAGGGAGACTTTGCGCGATTGCCAACGAATTTGCGCTTTGCGGCGTGCAAGCCCTGCTCGCGGCGTTATTCGCGCCCGGCCCGGATAGCGGCACCGCCCGCAAACGGCGCAACGGCCAGCGCCACAAGGCTGCACGCGCCCAGCAGCAGCAAGCCCCCCTCGCCCCCTGGTTGCAGCGATCCCGCGCCGAAGATCAGGAGCGGCACAGCCAGAGGGATCGCGAGCAATCCGCCCAGCGCCGAACCTGCCCGCAACCCTGCCGTCAGCGCCGCGATGGTAACGCCGATCGCCGCCAGACCGGGCGTGCCAAGCAGCAGCCCGACTTCCACCGTCCACAACTGTTGGCCATCAAGGCCGAGCAGCCCTGCCGAGATCGGTGCTGCCAGCATCAGCGGCACGCCAAAGCTCAGCCAGTGCGCCAGTATGCGCACCAGGAGCAGCGCCTCCTCGGCAATGCCGCGCAAGGCCCACTGGTCGAACATGCCGGCTTCAACGTCCGGCTCGACCAGGCGGTCCAGCGGGAGGATCGCCGCAAGCAGCGCCGCAACCCAGATCACGCCCGCACCGGTCCGTGCCAGCAACCGGGCATCGGGGCCGACGGCAAAGGGAAACAGCATCGCCACAGCAAGGAAGAACAGCAGCGGCAGAACCGCTCCACCGCGCCCTTGGCTCCCTCGCGTCAGCAGCACCAGATCGCGCAGGAAGATCGGAAGAAGCTTGGCGATCACGGTTGGAAATCCAGCAATTCGATCACCTTTACCGCGTCGAGCGAAAGCGGCTGGTGCGATGCAATGATCACCGCCCCACCGGCATTGCAATGCGCCTTGATCGCCGCCTGCGCGATGCACGACCAGTGGGTGTCGAGCCCGTTGAGCGGCTCGTCGAGCAGCCAGATCGGCGCGCCGCTTGCCGCCACGCGGGCAAGGGCCGCCCGCTTGCGCTGCCCCGTCGAAAGATAGCGCACCGGAACGTCAAGCAGGTCGGCCAGCCCGAAGTCGGCGTTGCCTTGGGGGGCACGGTCGATCCGCTGCCAGAACGCCAGCGCCTTCTCGAGCGGTTCGTGGCCGTCCAGCGCCAGCCGCTCGTCCGAAAGCGCAAGCGCACCATGACGCTCAACCGACCCCATGAACGGCCGCAGCAATCCGGCAAGGATGCGGATGAGGCTCGACTTGCCGATGCCGTTGGGGCCGGCAAGATGGACGACTTCACGCGGCGCAAGATCGAACGACAGCCCCCGGAACAGAACCCGGTCCCCGCGCCGGCAGGCAATATCCGTGGCGACGAGACCGCACTCTTGCATGGCGTGGGACTGCATGGGAGGGGCTTGCATGAAATCGGGCGATAGGGGAAACGGCGGCAACTGCCAAGGATGCCAAAGGACCAAGCATGACCGTCGCCCGCCTGACCGATTCCGAACGCGTTTCCCTGCTGGCCGAGCTCCCGGAATGGCAATTGCGTGAAGACGGCCTAGCCATAGTGCGCACCTTCCGCTTTGCCGATTTCTCCGAGGCCTGGGCCTTCATGAACCGCGTCGCCCTCTACGCCGAAAAGGCTGACCACCACCCCGAATGGTTCAACGTCTACAACCGCGTCGAGGTGACGTTGACGACGCACGATGCCGATGGCCTCTCGGCACGGGATGCGGCGATGGCGCGGGCGATGGAAGGCTTTCTGTGAAGCTCACCTCACCGAGCAATTGGTTACGGCATGGCTCGGCCGCGCTACTCATCTTGCTATCGGTACAAGTTGCCCGTGCCGAACCTCCCACTTGCGCTGAGAATGTCGCCTCATTTCAGCCCAAGACGGGTGTTGTGGGATCGGCAGAGACGGCAAAGTCAGTGGCCATGATTTACCTGAAGCCCGTTTACGGCACCAAACAGATTGAAGGGCAGCGACCCTTTAAGGCTACACTGCGCGACGGTGTCTGGATAGTGACAGGCTCGCTACCAAGAGGCTTGGATGGCGGCGTCGCACACATCTCGATTTGCCGCCGGAACGGCAAAGTTTTGCGCATTTTTCACGACAAGTGAGCAATGCATTATCAGAAGGGACGTAACGCCGCTACTTCCCCAAAGGCCTCCCGCCAGACCGCATCTGCTTGCGCAAAGTACCCGGCATCCAGCGCGAGGCGAACGCGAGCCGCCGCGCGGTCTTGCCGACCAAAGTGTGCACCTTGTCTCCATGCACCGCCGCCCACGCCGCCTCGGCGACTTCGCTCACCGGCGTGATTTCCAGGCCCGCGCCACGAACGCGGGTGCGAATGTCCTCGTTGCTGGCGCGGTTGGGGGCGTGATCCAGCAGAGGCGTTTCGATGAAGCCCGGCATCAGGCTGCGCACCTTGATGCCGTACTCGGCCCATTCCCCGTCGAGCGATTCTGTCAGCGCCCTGACGCCGAACTTCGTGGCGGAATAGACCGATGCGCCGGGTGAGCCATAGATCCCAGCCGCGCTGGCGGTGTTGAGCAGGCACGAACCCGGCGCGCTCGCCCTGAGCCACGGAAACGCCGCCTGCGCCCCGAAAATCACGCCCTTGAGGTTTATGTCGAGCGTGCGCTCGATCTCCTCGGCCGTCAGATCGACAATGCCACCGCCGATAGGGATGCCGGCATTGTTGAACACCACCTCGATCTGCCCGCCAGCCGCCTTTGCACAATTCGATAGCGCCATGTCCCATGCCGCGCGTTCACGCACGTCGAGACGGTGGCAAGAACTAAGCCCGGCGGGAAGCTGCGCTGCGGTTTCGGCCATGCCTGCCTCGTTGATATCCGCAATGCCGACAAACCACCCGCCTTGTGCAAAGCGCTGCGCCACGGCGCGGCCGATGCCCGAAGCGCCGCCGGTGATGAAGATCGTCTTGCGCGCCATTGGCACCCCCTGCTCACATTGTTGTCAGCAAGACATTACAGCGCCGGATTGTTATAGCAATGCCAGGTGAAGATCGCCGCTGCCCCGCGATGCGGCCGCCAGTCCTCGGCCAGAGCGCGCGTCTCCTTCTCGCTCGGCCGTTCCGCCAGGCCGAGCAGCTTGCCAAGGCCCACCTGCACCGCCAGATCGCCCGCAGGCCAGATGTCGGGCCGCCCTTCGGCGAACAGCAGGTAGATCTCGGCCGACCAGCGACCGATGCCCTTGATCTTGACCAGTTCCGCAATCGCTTCTTCGTCGTCCGCTGGCAGCGCATCAAGATCGAGTTCGCCCGCTATCACCAGTTCGCACAAGGACCGCGCATAGCCCTGTTTCTGGCGCGATAGCCCACAGGCGCGCAAGGCGTCGAAGTCGGCGGCGAGCAGGTCATGCGGGGGGATGTCCTCGCCGAGCAGCACTTCCAGCTTGTTCCAGACTGAGGCAGCGGCCGCCACGCTGACCTGCTGGCCGACGATGGTGCGCAGCAAGGTGCCATAGCCGGTCGAACGAATGCGTGGCTCGGGATATCCGACGCGGCCAATGGCACTCGCCATGGCGGGGCTGCGGGCGGCGATGTAATCGAGTCCTTCGCGTAGCGCCTCTGCCGTCAGTCCCACCCTAGTTCTCCGCAACAGCGTTTTGGCCGGATCGACAGTTGCCAAAGCCGAAATGGCGCGATAGCAGCCCCGTCCAAAGGCGAACAGGGGGCGCGGGTCTTGCGTTGGTGCCCGTCGCCGCATTTGGAGAACGAACGATGCCGAAGATCGTGGTTGTCAATCGTGCGGGTGAAGAGAAGACGGTAGAGGCCGATGCCGGCCTTTCGGTGATGGAAGCGATCCGCGACAATGGCTTCGACGAGCTGCTCGCCCTGTGCGGCGGCTGCTGCTCCTGCGCCACCTGCCACGTCTACATCGACCCTGCATTCGCCGACAAGGTTGCGCCGATGAGCGAGGACGAGAACGACCTGCTCGACAGCTCGGACCACCGCAACGAAACCTCGCGCCTTTCCTGCCAGGTGCAGATCACCGGCGACCTCGACGGTCTTCGCGTCACGATCGCGCCGGAAGACTGATCTATCCGGCCTCTGCGCCGCTTGAAGGGCCCGCCTCCAGCAGGAGCGCGGGCCTTTTTCATGTCAGCCGCACCGGTGAACGGCAATGTTGGACCACCCTTTTGCAGAAAGTGGATCGCTTCGTCGATTTTTTGGGGAACGGTTTCGCGCCTCAGGCGTATCGCGGCGCTTCTGCGCCTGCCTGGCGGCCTTTGTGGCATGCGGCAACGCATCATCCATGCGATTTGGGTAGTTACAGAGGAAATTAAATTACTCCATATCGAAAGTTATTGGCATACAATTCCATTTTGTGACAAAATGTTTCAATGCGAAATTTCTCTATGTTTTTCATTGCGTTGTTACATGAACATCACACTAACTATCGTTTAATGTGAAACTACGTGTTTCTGGTTTGAAAGCGCAGCTTGGCCTCGTCAGACAGGCGCCTCTCTCGCATCCATACCCCGGCTGACCGCAAATGCGGCGGCATATGGACTGGGCGCGCGGGCCTGTCGCCGTTCCCCACGGCGGCAGACGTTCAGGACAAGAGGACTGCCACGTGAACATCAAGTATCTCTCCGCGCTCCGTTCGGGCGCGACCCCTCTGGCGATCGGCATGGCGCTGGTCTCCACCGCAGCCTTTGCGCAGGATGCGGCAACGACGGCTGCACCGCAGAGCGTCGACTGCAGCACCACACCGGATGATCCCAGCTGCGGCGACACCCAGGCGATCGTCGTCACCGGTTCGATCCTGCGCCGCACCGACACCGAGACCGTCTCGCCGGTCACCACGGTGACGCAGGAGAACCTTGACCAGCGCGGCATCTCGACCGTGCAGGAAGGCCTGCAATCGCTGGCGGCCAACAACGGTCCGGCGCTGACCAACTCGTTCACCGCCAACGGCGCGTTCGCGGCCGGTGCCTCGGCGATCTCGCTGCGCGGCCTTTCGACCAACTCGACGCTCGTGCTGTTCGACGGCATGCGGGCGGCCTATTACCCGCTGGCCGATGACGGTTCGCGCAACTTCGTCGATCTCAACACCATTCCGGACGACATTGTCGACCGCGTGCAGATCCTGCGTGACGGCGCCTCGGCGGCTTATGGTGCCGACGCCATCGCAGGCGTGGTCAACATCATCACCAAGCGCGAATTCAAGGGCGTGCGCGCCCGTGGCGAAGCCGGCCTTTCCGATCGCGGCGATGCCTCGCAGTATCGCCTGTCGCTGACCGCCGGCGTGGGCGACATCGACGAGAACGGCTACAATGCCTACGTCTCCGGGTTCTACTACAAGAGCAACAAGCTCATGAACCGCGACCGTCCCTATCCGTTCAACACGGATGACCTGCGCGGCGTGTGTTCGCCCGATGGCGAGTGCGGCAGCGACGACCGCATCAATTCACCCACCGCCACCAGCTTTACCGGTGCCGGCGGCCCGCTTGTCGTGCGTCCTTACGATCCCACCAACACCACTGCACTCGGCCGCTTCCAGTTGCTCAACAACGTCGGCTGCGACAGTGCTTACACACTGACGGCTGCGCAGCTTGCCGCCAGCGCGTCAGCCCCCCTGCAGACCTGCACCGTAGACCTCACCCGGAAGTACGGCGTGATCCAGCCGGAAATCGAGCGCTGGGGCGTCTCTGCCCGCGTCACGGCGGCCCTCAGCGACAGCATCGAAGGCTATGCCGAATTCAACTTCCTGCAGAGCAAATCGGCCTACACAGGCCTGCCCGAAGCGATCTCGCGCAATGCTAACGCTGGTATCCTGTTCCCAGGCTTCTCAACGTCGAACAATGCAGCCAGCCGCGCGCCCGGTTCGTTCGCGCTGACCCTGCCGGTCTATGTCTGCGCCAACGGTGTGGGCGACGCTAGCGGCCTCAACACGGGCTGCAACGCCACCAACGGCACGCTCAACCCGAACAACCCGTTCGCCGGTGCCGGACAGCTTGCCCGCATCCAAGGCCGTCTGTTCGACCAGCCCACCTACAATGAAACCCGCAACCGGGCCTATCGCGGTGCGATCGGCATCAAGGGCGACCTTACCGATAACATCAACTTCGACTTCGGCGCGACGGCGATGCACGACGACCTGCGTCGTACGCAGAAGGGCTATGTCTACATAGCCAACCTGCTGACGGCCATCGCGCGTGGCACGTACAACTTCGTTGACCCGACGCAGAACACGCAGGAGCAGAATGACTTCCTGCGTCCAACCCAGATCCTGAACGCCACCTCCGATCAGGTCCAGTTCCAGGGCACGCTCGGTGCGGATCTGTTCGAACTTCCAGGCGGCAAGTTGCAGGTCGCAGTGGGCGCAGGCGCCCGTTACGAAGCGGTCGACGCGCCTTCGGGTAACCCTGACTACTTCGGCCCAACGCAGCGCTACTTCACCCTGAACGCTTTCGGCACCAAGGGCAGCCGCTGGGTCTATTCGGGCTTTGCCGAAATCAACGCGCCGGTTCTCGACAAGGTCGAAATCAACCTCGCCGGTCGTTACGACAAGTACTCGAGCGGTCAGAACGCATTCAGCCCCAAGGCCGGCGTCAAGTTCAAGCCGGTCGACGAACTGCTGATCCGCGGCACGTGGTCGAAGGGCTTCCGCATCCCTTCGTTCGGTGAGGCCAACGCCCTTCCGACCACGGGCTTCGTGACCAACAGCGCAGGCATCTTCAACGATGCCTATCTCAGCCAGTATGGCTGCACGGTTGCCACGTTCAGCGACTGCCCGACCTACCTTCGCTCCGCTTCCTACGGCCAGACCACGCTGGCCTCGCCGGACCTGAAGCCGGAGCGGTCGCGCAGCTTCACCGCTGGGTTCGTGTTCGAACCTGTCCGCAACTTCACGCTTTCGGTCGACTACTACAACATCAAGAAGACCGGCGTGATCACGCAGCCTTCGAACGCGCCCGCGCTCGAGGCTTACTACACCGGCCAGCCGATCCCGGCGGGCTACACCGTGATCGCCGATGCAGTCAGCCCCGACTTCCCGAATGCGACGCCACGCCTCGCCTTCATCCAGTCGCAGCTGATCAACGCGAACACGCAGACCGTCTCAGGCCTCGATTTCCAGATCGACGGCCGGATCAACCTGACCGACAATATCCGCTTCACCAGCCATCTCGAGGCCAGCTACATCATCAAGCTGGAATCGGACCTGACCAACAGCGGCGGTGGCTTGGAGCGCTATGACGGTACGCTTGGCAACTTCAACCTGACCGCAGGTTCGGGCACGCCGAAGTGGCACGGCTACTGGCTGAATGGCCTGCAGTTCGATGACAACCTGGAAATCAACACCACAGTCAACTACTTTGGTGGCTACAACCTCTCGGCGATGGATCAGGGCGATCTCTACAAGGACTGCGGCCAGAACCCGGGCTACAGTCCAACCGGCTGCGACATTCCGCGCTACATCACATTCGACCTGCAGACGCGCTTCAAGGTCAACGACCGCTTCACGCTGTCGCTCACCGCGCTGAACCTGTTCGACAACATGCCGCCAGTGGATGTCGTGACCTACGGCGCGCACCTCTACAATCCGATCCAGGGCGGCCAGGGCATTCTGGGACGTTACTTCAAGGTTGGTTTCCAGGCTGATTTCTAAAGGTCTGGTGCCACGTGTCCGACTTGGGGGCAGCATCGCAAGATGCTGCCCTTTTTTTGCTCCCGAAGGGCACGCGCAAGAACGCCCCCGCTTTCGCGGAGGCGTTTTTGGAAGTCGGCGCTAATGGAATTAGAGGCGCAGGCCTGCGGTTTCGTCGAGGCCGGCCATCAGGTTCAGCGATTGCACTGCCGCGCCACTGGCGCCCTTGCCCAAGTTGTCCAGTACGGCAACCAAGCGGGCCTGCTCGCCGTCGGCGCTGCCCATGACGTGAAGGGCAAGACCGTCCCATGGTTCCATCGCAGCGCGCAGCAGCATCTCGCCGTCGGCAGGAAGATCCTGCGCCACAGTCACCACTCGCGAGCCGTCATAGAACTGCGTGAGAGCAGCGCGCAGCAACTCGGCTGGCACGTTGCCGGGCATGACGCCCAGCGGCAGCGGAATCTCGACGACCATCCCGCGATGGGCATTGACCACCGCCGGGCTGAACAACGGGGCGATTGCCGTGCCGGTGTAGCGCTGCATTTCGGGAATGTGCTTGTGCCCGAAAGTCAGGCCGTACCCTCGCCAGGCGATGTCGGCCTCAGCCTCGAAGCGGCCGATCAGCGCCTTGCCGCCACCCGAATAACCGGTGACCGCATTGCAGCTGTATGGCCAGGCGGCGGGCAGCAGGCCGTTGTGAACAAGCGGGGCGAGCAGGCCGATGAACCCCGTCGGATAGCATCCCGGATTTGACACCCGCTTCGATTCAGCGACGGTCTCGCGGCCGACGATTTCAGGGAATCCGTAAGTCCAGCCGTCCGCCACGCGATGTGCGGTCGAAGCGTCGATCACCTTTGTCCGGTCATTGCGGATCATCGCCACGGCATCGCGCGCAGCGTCATCTGGCAGGCACAGGATCACCACGTCGGCGTCATTGATCGCTTCGGCGCGCGCGGCATCGTCCTTGCGGCGGGCATCATCGAGTGCGATCATGGCGAATTCGCTGCGCCCGGCAAGCCGCTCGGCGATTTCGAGGCCGGTGGTGCCCGCAGCACCGTCGATGAAGACCGATGTGGTCATGCGCAGGCCTCCAACTGGCTCATCTCGACATAGCCGACGAGCAGATCGGATTTCGCCTGCCCCCAGGCCCAGCCTCCTGCCATGTCGAGAACATCGAACACTTCGCCGGCCACCAGGGCGCGCAATTCCGCCCCATCCTGCTTGCCCGCAGCACGCAGCGCCGTTTCGGCCTTCACGCCATGCGCCATCGGCACCGCGTAGTGCGGCACGAAGTATTTTCCGGCGAGCCCGATATGCGCAAGATCGCCGCGCACCGGCAGGTGCGGCTTGTCCGAACGGTCAGCAGCGCGGGAAAGCTGGAGCTGGCCGGTGGGCAGTTCGGTGGAAAGAGGCATGGCTTCGACGGTCAATTCAGGGGTTCCCCGCAGCAGGAAAGCCGGGCGATTAGCGGCGCTCGCGTCATCAGGCAAGCTATGGTGCACTTGCCCGCCCCCTCAGCCGTAGCGCGCCTTGAGCAGCCCCCACGCCGCACGCAACCCCAGGGCATCGCCGCCTTTGGGTCGGCCGGGCTTTCCAACAGGGCGCCAGGCGAAGGTATCGAAATGCACCCAGTCGATCCCCTCGCCGACAAATCGGTCAAGGAACAGTGCGGCGACACTCGCGCCCGCAAATCCATTGGCCGGCGAATTCTGCAGGTCGGCAACGTCGGATTTGAGGTACTCGCGGTAGCCTTCATGCAGGGGGAGTTGCCAGCAAGGGTCGTCGAGTTGCCGCCCTGCCTCGAGGAGTTGGGTGGCAGTTGGACATTGCCGCGCGAACATCGCCGGGAGGTCCGGCCCCAGCGCGACACGGGCTGCGCCGGTCAAGGTCGCGAAGTCGATGACGAGTTCGGGCTTCATTTCAGTAGCGCGAGTCAGCGCGTCGCCGAGCACGAGCCGCCCCTCGGCGTCGGTATTTGTGATCTCGACCGAAAGCCCGGCGCGTGACCGGAGGATATCGCCGGGACGGAACGCGTTGCCGGAGATCGCGTTTTCGACTGCAGGAACAAGCACGTGCAGCCGGACCTTCAAGCCCATCGTCATGATCAGACCGGCCAGGGCCAGCGCGTGAGCCGCCCCGCCCATGTCCTTCTTCATCAGCGCCATGCCGGAGGAAGGCTTGATGTCGAGCCCGCCCGAATCGAAGCAAACCCCCTTGCCGACGATGGCGACGCGCGGGTGCCTGGCATCGCCCCACGTCATTTCGATCAGGCGCGGAGCATGGCTGCGCGCCGCGGCACGGCCGACGGCGTGGACCATCGGGTAGTCGTGCTCGAGCGCATCGCCCGAGACAACGTGGACTTCGGCATGGTGGCGCTTGGCCAGCGCGCGGGCCTCGGCTTCAAGCTGCAGCGGCCCCATGTCCTCGGCGGGCGTATTGACGAGGTCACGGACCATGAGGACGGCCGTTGCCTCGGCAATCGCGGGCTCGATCAGCGCAACGTCCTTGGTCAGCAGGATTCGCGGTTCGGCGTCCTTCGCGTCCTTGCGGTAGCGGTCGAAGCGGTACTGGCCGGTGATCCAGCCGTGGAGCGCCTTGCCGGGCTCCCCTCCTGCGCGGCGATAGGTACCGCCGGGGAGTACGTCGGCGAGCTTGGCCATGCACCACGAGGACAGGTCATCGATATTGGCGACGCCCGCCACGGCGAACCATGCGTCGCCATCGGGGACAATCGCGTGCTCGTATCCGCCGCCTTCGAACTTCTGCGCGGAAAGGGCAGCGCGCTGTCCGGCGTTAAGCCCTTTGAGAAAGTCGGGCAGCGTTGCCTTGTCGACGAGGTGGAGCGCCGTTGCCGGCTGGCCGCGATCGGGCTGGATCAGTGCTTGTCTGTCGGTCATGCTGCACAAGGACATGCCGCAGAGCGCGGCACGTTGCGAGAGGAAATTGCCTGATGCGTGTGCTGTTTTTGACCCCGCTGGTGCTACTGGCCGCCTGTTCGGGCGAGAAGCCCCCTGCCCCGGCGCCGAGCACCAATGCTCCCGTCGCCGCGCCGATGCCGCCGGAGCCGCCTGTACAGACGCCGGTCACCGCGCGCGAGGTGCACGAGAAGAACGAGCTTTATGAATTCGACTATTCCTATCCGGCGGCCGCGGGGGCGGTGCCGGAACTGAAGGCACTGCTCGACAATGAACTGGAAGAAGCGCGCCGCGACCTCAAGGCGCAGGCGACCGAAGGACGCAAGGCGGCAAAGGAGAGCGGCTTTCCGTACAATCCCTATACGCATACCGTCGAATGGAAGGTAGTCACCGACTTGCCGGCCTGGATCAGCCTTTCGACGCTGGTCGGATTCTACAGCGGCGGGGCACACCCGAACTACGTTTACGACACGGTGCTGTGGGACAGGATCGCCGCCAAGCGCCGTGCGCCGGTGGACCTGTTCACATCGAAGGAGGCGCTGCGCGGGGCGATCCGGGCGCGGTTCTGCGAGGAGCTCGATCGCCAGCGCGCCAGGAAGCGCTCTGGTTCAGGCAGGGGAGATATCCCGGAGTTCAGCGACTGCATCGATCCCACCGAGCAGACCGTGATCCTCGGCTCCTCGAACGGCAAGGCGTTCGACCGGATCGGCATTCTCGTCGCGCCTTATGCTGCAGGTCCCTATGCCGAGGGGGACTATGAAGTGACCCTCCCGGTGACGCAGAAGGTGCTCGATGCGGTCAGGCCCGAGTTCAAGCCGGCGTTCGTCGCAAGATGAAATGCCCTTAGTCCGGTTCTCGCAATTTGCCGGTTTTGTCGCTACATGGACAGCATGACCGAATATCTGACTGTTGAAGACCACGACGTTTTGCTGCGCGACGGCACGATCAAGCTCCACGGCCCCGCGGGCTTCGATGGCATGCGCAAGGCCGGCCGGCTTGCGGCCGAGATCCTCGATGCGCTGGCCCCCCTGGTGGTGCCCGGCGTGCGGACCGACTACCTTGATGATGTGGTGCGGAAGATGACACTCGATGGCGGCGCCGTGCCGGCGACGCTTGGCTATCGGGGCTATACCCATTCGTGCTGCATCTCGATCAACCACGTGGTCTGCCACGGCATCCCTTCGGACAAGACGCTGAAGGACGGTGACATCGTCAATATCGACGTCACGCCCCTGCTGGATGGCTGGCACGGCGACACGAGCCGGATGTACCTCGTCGGCGACGTGCCATTGAAGGCAAAGCGCCTGGTCGACGTCACCTACGAGTGCCTGATGATCGGCATCGAGCAGGCAAAGCCCGGTGCGCGGCTTGGCGACATTGGCGCGGCGATCCAGGCCCATGCCGAGAAACAGCGTTACGGCGTGGTGCGGGAATTCTGCGGTCATGGCCTGGGCCGGCTCTTCCACGACGCTCCGGAAGTTGTCCACGCCGCGCGCGCCGGGACCGGGCCGGAGCTGAAGCCCGGCATGTTCTTCACGATCGAGCCGATGATCAACCTGGGCAAGCCGGGCGTGAAGATCCTCGACGATGGCTGGACGGCCGTGACGCGAGACCGCTCGCTCTCGGCCCAGTTCGAGCATTCTATCGGCATTACCGAGAACGGCTGCGAGATCTTTACCGCAAGTCCGAAAGGCTTGCACAAGCCGCCTTACGCAGCTTGACGATATGGAGCCTGCCCAAAAATAAGGCAGCGCCTGCGTAAAAAATGTGCATGATTTGAACAATGCTGCGCAATCTTGCGCATGGAAGCCTTGCGCATTCGATTCAAATCTTGCCGAGCCCCTGATTTTACGGCTTTCGCGTTGCAGCGCGATAGCCTAGTGCTTGCCCTCAGCGCGTGGCACGATTCTTGTAACGTCGTTGCCACACACGGGATAAATTGCCGGAACGCCGACCTTGGCGGTCCGGCCCGCGTTGCAGGGGTCTGAACGACGTGAAAAAGGTCGAAGCGATCATCAAGCCCTTCAAGCTCGATGAAGTGAAGGAAGCGCTGCACGAGATTGGCGTATCGGGCATCACCGTGACCGAAGCGAAGGGCTTCGGCCGCCAGAAGGGCCACACCGAGCTCTATCGCGGTGCCGAATACGTCGTCGATTTCCTGCCCAAGGTGAAGCTCGAGGTCGTGGTTGGCGATGCGCTGGTCGACCGCGTGGTCGAAGCGATCGCTGCCGCAGCACAGACCGGCCGCATCGGCGATGGCAAGATCTTCGTGATCCCGATCGAGAGCGCCCTGCGCATCCGTACCGGTGAGCGCAACGACGACGCTATCTGATCAGAACGACAAGACAAGTTTGATGCCGCGGCGGGCCTGACCCGCCGGGCAGCATAGCGGGGGTGGGCCTGTGGACGGGCAAGCCTCCAGACGACAACCACCCCAGATACCCTCCGGAGCTCTCCACCGGAGGCAATGAAGAAGAAGGACCAGCGATGGCAACTGCAAAGGACATCCTCGCCCGCATCAAGGACGAGGAAATCGAATGGGTCGACCTGCGCTTCACTGACCCGAAGGGCAAGTGGCAGCACCTGACCATGGTCTCGACCGTTCTCGGCGAAGACGAACTGGAAGACGGCCTGATGTTCGACGGTTCGTCGATCGAAGGCTGGAAGGCCATCAACGAGTCGGACATGATCCTTAAGCCCGACCTCGACTCGGTCTATGTCGATCCGTTCTCGGCCTCGCCGATGCTGATCATCAACTGCGACATCGTCGAACCTTCGACCGGCGAACTCTATGGCCGTGACCCGCGTTCGACCGCCAAGCGCGCAGAAGCCTTCGTCAAGTCGGCCGGTTTCGGCGACACTGTCTACGTCGGTCCGGAAGCCGAGTTCTTCCTGTTCGACGACGTGAAGTTCTACGACGGCTACGACGGCAACGGCTTCCGCATCGATGACATCGAGCTGCCAACCAACTCGAACAAGGACTACGAAGGCGGCAACCTCGCCCACCGTCCGCGCGCCAAGGGTGGCTACTTCCCGGTCGCTCCGGTCGACAGCTGCGTCGACATCCGTGGCGAAATGGTCCGCACCATGATCGAGATGGGCCTGCCCTGCGACAAGCATCACCACGAAGTGGCCTCGGCCCAGCACGAACTCGGCCTGACCTTCGGCACCTTGGTCCAGACCGCCGACCGCATGCAGGTCTACAAGTACGTCGTGCAGCAGGTCGCCCATGCCTATGGCAAGACCGCGACGTTCATGCCGAAGCCGATCAAGACCGACAACGGCTCGGGCATGCACACCCACATCTCGATCTGGGAAGCTGGCAAGCCGCTCTTCGCCGGCAACGGCTATGCTGGCCTGTCGGAAATGTGCCTGTACTTCATCGGCGGCGTCATCAAGCACGCCAAGGCGCTCAACGCCTTCACCAACCCGACCACCAACAGCTACAAGCGTCTGGTGCCGGGCTATGAAGCCCCCGTTCTGCTGGCCTACTCGGCCCGCAACCGTTCGGCCTCGTGCCGCATCCCCTATGGCGCCGGTGCCAAGGCGAAGCGCGTCGAGTTCCGCTTCCCCGACGCGATGGCCAACCCTTACCTGTGCTACTCGGCACTGCTCATGGCCGGCCTCGACGGGATCAAGAACAAGATCCACCCGGGCGAAGCCATGGACAAGAACCTGTACGACCTGCCGCCGGCAGAGCTCGCCCAGGTTCCGACCGTGTGCGGCAGCCTGCGTGAAGCGCTGGAAAGCCTCGAAGCCGACCACGACTTCCTGCTCCAGGGTGGCGTGTTCACCAAGGACCAGATCGAAGCCTACATCGAACTGAAGTGGCCGGAAGTGATGCGCTGGGAAACCACGCCGTCGGCCGTCGAGTTCGACATGTACTACTCGCTCTGATCCACACGATCGGCGAAGATACGAAGGGGCGTCCGGGAAACCGGGCGCCCTTTTGGTTTGAAGCACCGCCTTCAGCGGGAAACGCACGAGTTTGTGATTTTATCCACAGCGCACGAACTCTTTGCGACGAAGCGAGACGAGCTGCGATTGCGGCAGGATGAACGGAAGGGCGCAGGACTCCTCGAATCCGCCGAAATCCTTAGTGATGCTGCCCATGATAAAGAACGCGGTCGCAGCATTCCTGGCATTCTTCGCAGTCGTCGCTCTGCCGACCGCTGCCCAGGCCCGCCTCCAGTGCGTGACCTACGCCCGCCAGATTTCCGACGTTCAGATCAGCGGCAATGCCCGTGACTGGTGGAGCAATGCTGCGGGCACCTATGACCGTGGCCAGCAGCCAAAAGCCGGCGCCGTCCTCGCCTTCAGCGGCACGCGTGCAATGCCCTACGGACACGTTGCCGTTGTCCGCAAGGTCGTCGATGACCGCCACATCCTGATCGACCACGCGAACTGGTCCGGCCCGGGCATGGTCGAAAAGGGCGTAATGGCGGTTGACGTTTCGGCCGCTGGCGACTGGAGCGAAGTGCGCGTGTGGTACGCTCCGACAAAGTCGGTCGGCCTGCGCGCCAGCCCGGCCCACGGTTTCATCTATCCCCGCACCATGACGGCAGACGCGACGAAAGCCACCTCGGCCAAGGGCTGACCTCCCCTGAACCCGAAAAGAGATTGCCGCCGTCGAGGCGGGAATTGCATTTGCAAGTTCAGCGGCGGCACTGCACTCTTCCCAGAAAGGGAGAGCTGCCCATGCCGTTCCGCCGTACCATCATCGCCTCGGCAGTTTGCCTGATCGCGACGCCCGCCGCAGCGGCCGATTCGATGACCGACGCACAGGTCGAGCAGCTTTCCTCGGCCATCTTCAATGACATCGTTGCAGGCAAACCTGCCTCGGCCATCGACAAGGCTGATGAGCTGATCGCTGCGTTCAATGTCCGCCAGGCAAAGCGCGCCCACGCATGCGCCGAATCGCAGGAACAGGCCGAAGCACTGGCGAAGAAGAACGATGCCGAAGTCACGATGGAGCTCACGATCGTCGGCCCCGCATGGTGCGACGGATATTTCTACAAGGGCTATGCGCTGATCGATCTCGGCCGTGGACGCGAAGCGCTGCCGTGGCTGCAGCTGGCGCATGACCGTGCGCCGCTCAATGCGCACTACACCAACGAGCTGGCGGAATGGTTCAAGGCCCAGAAGGACTGGAAGCGTTCCTTCGGCTTGTTCGAAGAAGCGTTGAGGTCGGCTGAGACAGCACCGGACGGCCAGCGCGCATTATACAAGGCACGAGCGCTGCGCGGCATGGGCTTCAACAAGATCGAGATGGGCCAGCTCGACGAGGCAGAGACCCTTTTCAACGAATCCCTGACCTATCAGCCTGACAGCCCTGCAGCCGCCAACGAGCTCAAGTACATCAAACAGATACGCGGCGAGCCCAACACCTGATCAGGCAGTTCGGCGCTTTTCCATTGCTGCTGGCTCCAGCAGGGCACGCGCTTCGTGCAAAGGCATGGCCTGCCAGAACAGGTGGCCCTGGATCATCTGGCATCCGGCAGCCTGCACCAGCGCGCGCTGCATCGGGGTTTCAACGCCCTCGGCGACGACTTTCATGCGCAAGGTGTGCCCGAGCGAAACGATTGCACGCAGAATCGAATGGGCATCAAGATCGGCTTCGATGTTCTGCACGAACGAGCGGTCGATCTTGATCCGGTCAAACTGGAACGAGCGAAGATAGCTCAGCGATGAGTAGCCGATCCCGAAATCGTCGAGAGCAATGCGGAAACCGCGATATTTCAAACCCTTGAGCACGTCGACCACGTGCTCGCTGCGATCCAGCATCACCCCCTCGGTCACCTCGAGCACGAACCGGCGCGGATCGGCGCCGGTTTCGCGCACCAGTCGGTCGATTTCCGGCAGGAAGTCGCTCGCCATGATCTGCAGCGGCGAGAGGTTTACCGAGATGTCGCAATCCGGCCAGTCGCGGCAATCCTCGAAGACACGGCGCAGGACCCATTGCCCCAGCGGCATCATCAGTCCCGCCTGCTCTGCAATCGGCACGAACAGGCCGGGACGGATCGGCCCGCGCTCGGGATGTGTCCAGCGCAATAGCGCCTCGAAGCCCTCCACGGCACCGTCCGCGGCATTGACGATCGGCTGATAGGCCAGGGCCAGCTCATCGCGATTGATCGCGCGGCGCAGCTCCATCTCCATGTCGCGCCGCAGCTTGACCGAAGCATCCATGTCGCGAGTAAACCGGCGATAGCGCGCCCGGCCCCGCTGTTTCGCCCGATATAGCGCGATGTCGGCGCGACGCAGCAGCTCGCCCGGGTCTTCGCTCTGCTCCGGCCCCCAGCTTATCCCGCAAGACAGGCTGACTTCGAGATTGTTGCCCGAAATCACGAAAGGCTCGAGGGCCAGCGCCATCAGTTGCCGCCCGAGCATGTCGGCCGCAGCGCGCCCGCCTGTGGAGCGCCGCAACAGCACGAATTCGTCCCCCCCGAAGCGCGAAAGGAAATCGCCGGGTGGAAGCGAACGACGCAGGCGCAGGGCGACCTGCCGGACCAGTTCATCGCCGACATGGTGACCCAGCGTATCATTCACCACCTTGAAACGGTCGATATCCAGATAGGCGATGAAGACGTCGCCGAGCTCAGGCCGCTCGATGCAGGCAGACAATTCCTGTCGCAGCCTCTGCATGAAATGGGCGCGGTTCGGCAATCCCGACATCGCATCGTGCAAGGCATTGTGTTGAGCCTGCGCTTCACTGGCAATGAGTTCGCTGGTCGTCCGCCGCATCCGGCGGACGATGATCGCTCCACCGGCCACGACACCCATGAAGAAGAGGATATAGACTGCCAGCAGCGGTGCCGTCTGGCGCAGGATCGCCGGGCCCGGTGGCTTTGCAATCCACGAGAACCATCCGATGCGCTCTCCGCTCAGGTTCGTGACCGCGAGCGAGTTGCGCTTCTCGTCTGCATCAGGCGCCTGATCGAACCGGACATCGTTGAGCAACAGCGCAGACTGCAAATCGGCAATCATGCGCGCGTCGACGTAGCGTACGAGGACGATGTAATCGGGCGGTCCCTTGAGCAACGAAGCAGTCACGTCCGGCACTATCGACGCCGCCGCTATCAGCGCCGGCTTACCGTCGAAATTGTCCATCGAAGCTGCAGCACGGCCAACAGGCAGACCCTTCGCACTGTACGGCCAGCGTACATCACCCAATTTCCGCCATTCGCCGACTTTCTCCGATCCCGGATCGTCCTTCAGGGATTGCCGGATCAGGTCTGCAACCTTTCCCCCGATCTGGTTGTAGCGGCACTCTTGTATGATCTTGCCGCCCTTCCAGCAGCGCACCAGCGTGCCATCGAACCTGACATGGTAGATGCGGTCGATGCGGTGGCTGCCCCAGAAGTAGCCGGCCAGATAGTTGCGCGCCCATCCCTCTGCGTCGGGCGCGTTGAGCTTCACGACGGCATCGTCCCACGTGATCTGAAGCCGATCGGCTTCCATGATCTGTCGCTCGCTCCGCTCGAGAAAGCGATGGACCAGCCGCTGCTCCTCCTGGCGGGTGAAAACATCGGCAATGCTGGTCGAATTGACGAAAGCCGCAACCAGTGCGGTTGTCAGCGCCACAAGCGCAAGAAACGTGCCCACGACGATCCATACGGCGCCGCGTGCCCCGGTGCGGTGGTGCCGCGACGCGGCGCGACTGAGGGTAGGTCCCGTCCCCATCCGGCCTTGTCTAGAGGCCGCTTCCGAAGAAATCGTTATCAATCCGGATGTTCGTATTCGTAGATGCAATCTGAACAGATATCCGGAACCCCGAAGGAATTGGCGGATTGAGAAATCAGACGTGCGCGGGCGGGAGGAACGCAGCGGAGATCGTCACATGCTTCTCACTCTTGCCTTGATTCTCTTTGTCCTTTGGGCGCTGGGCGTGTTTGCCTTCAAGGTTACCGCAGCCTTCATCCATGTCGTTCTGGTCATCGCCATCCTGATCGGACTGGTCCACCTCTTTCGCGGGCGCCGGATTTGACGCGGCAATATGACATGATCCGGCAGGCCTGACCGGTTGCGGAATGCAACGCACGCACCTACTTTTCCGAAGGCAAAGGGCCGGACGGTCGGTTCGGCGCACTCACTTCGGGAGAGACGGCAATGCGCGAGAGGCTGCAGCACTACATCGATGGCAAATGGGTCGATAGCGAAGGTGGTACGCGCCACGAAGTGATCAACCCGGCAACCGAAGAACCCGTCTGCGCCATTACGCTTGGCACGCAGGCCGATGTCGACAAGGCTGTGGCCGCTGCCCAGCGTGCGTTCAAGACCTTCAGCAAGACCACTCGTGAAGAGCGCCTCGCCCTGATGGATCGCATCGTCGCCGAGTTCAAGAAACGTGCGCCGGAACTTGCGGTCGCCATGGCCGAGGAAATGGGCGCCCCGGTGAGCTTCGCCGGCACGGCTCAGGTCGGTGCCGGTATCGGCGGATTCCTGGGCACGATGGCCGCGCTCAAGAACTTCAACTTCATGGAAGACAACGGCGCCTACAAGGTCGCTTACGAGCCGATCGGCGTTGTCGGGATGATCACGCCCTGGAACTGGCCTCTCAACCAGATCGCACTGAAGGTCGCACCTGCACTGGCTGCTGGCAACACGATGATCCTCAAGCCTTCCGAAGAGTGCCCGACCAATGCGGCGATTTTTGCCGAGATCCTTGATGCGGCAGGCGTTCCGCCTGGCGTCTTCAACCTCGTTCAGGGTAATGGACCGGGCGTTGGCACGGCGATCAGTTCGCACCCCGGTATCGACATGGTCAGCTTCACGGGTTCGACCCGCGCGGGCATTCTTGTCGCCAAGGCCGCTGCTGACACAGTGAAGCGCGTCCATCAGGAATTGGGCGGCAAGTCACCAAACCTTGTCCTGCCCGATGCGGACTTTGCCAAGCACTTGCCGTCGACGGCTTCCGGTCCGCTGGTCAACTCGGGCCAATCCTGCATTTCGCCGACCCGCATCCTTGTGCCCAAGGAGCGCGAGGCCGAAGCTGCAGCGTTCGTTTCGGCAATGTATGCCGCGACGCCCGTTGGCGATCCTCTGCAGGAAGGCCAGCATCTCGGCCCGGTGGTGAACAAGGCACAGTTCGACAAGATCCGCGGACTGATTCAATCCGCCATCGACGAGGGCGCCAAGCTGGAGACCGGTGGTCCCGACCTGCCGTCCAACGTCAATCGCGGCTACTACATCAAGCCGACGGTGTTTTCAGGCGTGACACCGGACATGCGCATCGCGCAGGAAGAGATCTTCGGTCCCGTTGCCACGATCATGACCTACGACGATCTCGAACAGGCTATCGAGATTGCCAACGACACCGCCTATGGCCTTTCTGCCTGCATCACCGGTGATCCGGCCAAGGCTGCGGAAGTGGCCCCTGCCCTGCGGGCCGGCATGGTGGCAATCAACAACTGGGGCCCGACGCCGGGTGCGCCGTTTGGCGGCTACAAGCAATCGGGCAATGGCCGTGAAGGCGGGCTCTATGGCCTCAAGGACTTCATGGAAATGAAGGCGATCAGCGGCCTGCCCGCCTGATCCACGACGAAAAGCAGAAAGCCGGAGGGGCCGCTCGCAAGAGTGGCCCCTTTCGCTTTTGCGCAATCAGTAGTCCTTGCTGACCTTGAGGTTGAGGCTTTCATCGCCAATCGTCGAAACCGTACCGAGCAGCGCAAGCCAGCGGGTTATGCGGAACTCGACGGAGGTCGCATTGTAGCCCGCGCCATCAGTCACGAGTTCGACGAAGAAGCGGCGCCCGATATATTTGCCCACGGCAATGCTGGTCCCCGATCCCACTGTCGGGTCCGCCCCGACGATGCGCAAGCGATCGAGACCGATCGCAGCACGCAGCTTGTTGATCGGATCGAGCCCGCCGCCGCCGCGCAGGCTGGCCAGGGCCGAAGCCAGCTGGACCGCTTCGGGCGCGGAGATCTGCGAAATCGAGCTGCCGAAGAGGATACGGCTGAGCAGTTCTTCCTCAGGCAGCGAGGGCGTTGAGGAGAATGCGATGATCGGCTTGTTACCGGTGCCGGTGATCGAAATCTTGGCGTTGATGTTGTTGGCATCGCCCTCGGCGACAATGTCCAGTTGCGGGTCGACCGGGACTTCGCCGGTAAAGCGTATGCGTCCGCGCGTCAGTTCAAAGCGCTTGCCGGCAAATTCGTAGCCGCCTCGCACCAGGTCGGCGGTGCCGATGATCTGCGGAGCGGCGGTCGTACCGCGCAGGCGAATATCGGCGCCCCACTCGCTTTCAAGGCCCAGACCCCGCACATCGATGCGGTTGGCGCCCGATGCGTCGATCAGAAAGCGCCACGGCGCTGCGGCGGCCCTGGCGGGCGCAGCATCGGCAGGGGCATTGATCTCGCGCGTGGCAATGACCGGCAGTTCCTGCACCGCGCTGGCCCGGCCCAGTGCCCAGCGCGCACTTTCGATCCTCACCCGGCCGGCGATGGTTCCGCCCACGCCATTGCTCACAATGCGCAAGGGGCCGGTCACGGTCGCGGCCATGTCATCGCGCGAGATCAGCTGTGCATTGCGAGCAGAGAGCTTGAGATCGATGGTCGGGCCATGTTCGGACAATTCCGCAAGCCCGATCGAGCCGCTCCCACTGACCCTGCCACCATTCGTGGTCACGCCGGAGAATCGGGCCAGTTGCAGGCGGGAATCGGTGAAGGTTCCTGCCAGTTCCACCTGCCGCAGATCGGTGCCGGTAAGCGTGCTCTGCACACGCAACCCTTTCGAGGCGACCGCGCCCTGCAGTACCGGAGCGGTGATGGAACCCGAGATATCGGCCCGCACGCCCAATGGCCCGGTAAGATCGAATATCTCCACGCCTGATAGGCGCCAGAGCGATTCTGCGGGACCGGAATAGCGCAGTTGCCCGGCAAGCCGTCCGCTTTCGAGCCGGTCCATGAAGCCTCCGCCGCGCGGCAGGCCGTTTACCACGGCCTGGAGCCGACCGCGAATGTCGTTGCCCTCGCGCAGCACGGTTCGCATCTGCAGGGCGTCGGGATCAAGCTTTGCGACAAGTGCCACATCGATGGGACGCGATGTGAGGACCAGCCCCGACCGCGACAGCCCCCGCACCATCAGCGCAGCATTGCCCGAAGGCGCACCCTGCCCGTCGTTGTTGTACTCGACGATGCCTGAGGCAACGCCGCCGAGGCCAAGGTCAGCCACGACAATGTCCGCCACCGAAAGCGGCATGCGCGAAAACAGAAGACGCAGCTGTGTAGGCCCGCCCAGAACATGGCCTTCGGCAATCAGGATGCCGCGCCCGAAGCCGATCTGGGTGGGCGACAGCCGCCAGCCCTCCCCCTCGCGCGTCAGGATCGCGCGGCGGGGCATTCTGACTTGCCGTCCGGCGTACTCCCCCGAGACGTAGGTCACGATCTGGTCGGGCGAGAAGGCCGCGGTCCCTTGCAGCGCGAATTGCGTACCTCTCCGGCCCGAGACCGAAGCGGTCACCGATCCGCTGCCGTCCTGCAGATAGGCAGAAGCGGCAAGTTTGCCGATAAAGACCTTGCCCATGCCAATGCCTTCGGCGAGCAGCGTGCCTTCGATGGTCGAGTGCCCATCCTTGATCAGGCCGGTTGCGTCAATCTTGGCATTGCCGATGGACAGCGGCCGCGCCCCGCCGAACCGGGCGTTGCGGGCGATGACATTGGCATCGAAGCCCTGACCGCCCTCACGCGGGCTAAGCAATACCATGCCGTTCAAGCCACCCCCTGCCAGCGCGATCTGACCCGCAACGCCATCTTTGCCGAGCGTCACACCGCCCGTCACGTCCGTCTGCCAGACGCGGAACTGCTGGATATCGATGCGGGTGCCCTGCCCCGGAGGCATGAACAGGCCCAGTGTCCCCGTAAACGGCCCCAGCGTGGAATCGCCCGCCGTCTCGATGCGGAAGCCGTCGGCAATGGGCGAGAGCGCCACGCGAACGTCCTTCAGTCCTGCTGCGGGAAGCGGGCTGGCGAATACCAGCACTGCATTCGGACCTTCGTTGGTCATCGCCGCCTGCACCGTGAAGGCGCCATAGTCGGCATGACGGCCACTACCGCGCAGCGATGCGGCACCACCGGGCAACACCTTGCCATCCAGCGCCATCTGCAGCTTGGCCGAGCTTATCCGTGCCTTGCGGAATGTGACGGGAATGCGCTCACCAAGAGCAAGTCCGCCAGTAAACCGCACGCCACCGCCCGTCAGCGACTGCAAGGTGGCGTTGTCGATCCGCGTCATGCGCCCGGCAAGGTTTGCCTGCAGGGTCCACGGCACGCCATTGCCGATCTTGAACAGGATCTTGGCCGTACCGTCGACCGCACCGAGGTTCTCGATCGCAAATCCTCGTGCCACCACCGGCCCCGCCAGAGCATAACCTCCGCGCGCCATGTCGCCGCTCAGGGCAAGGCGCGCGGCCAGGCCTTTCATCGTCAGCGCGAGGTTGTCTGAAGTGAGACGATTACCGGCGAAAACCAGGTCTCCATCTACGCGCGCACCGGGAAAGCGTGGATCGATCATTGCATTGCCAGTGACGACCCTTTGCGCGCTGACATTCAGCGGCAGGACAAACCGCTTGCCGTCCCATGCAGCCGTGCCGGACGAGCGCAGGCCCTGCGCATTAAGAGTGCCCAGCTTGAGCCGTTGCACCGCCACCTGATGTTCGATGGAGAGATCGGAGAACGCGCCGTTGAAAGTAGCATCGATCGCGACACCGGAAAGCTGCGGCGCAGTCATCAGCCGTTCGGGCCTGAGCACCAGTGCCCGCACCTTGAGATCCTCGGCTTCGTTGTTCGCAAGATCAAGCTTGCCCTCGGCCCTTACCTTGAAAGCATCGCCCGCCGCACGGAGCGTGCCGTCGAACGCCCTGTCAACAAAATTCCCGTCGTAAAGCAGCGATAGCGTTTGCCCGACTGCCTGCCCTGCCGTGCCCTTCAGCATCTTGCCCGGCCACACTTGGCCGCCAAGGCTGTAGGCACCAGCGCGATTTGCCAGCTGAAATGCGGCCAATCGTTCTTCACCGATGGTCGCATACGCTACGCCGTCCCAGCGCGTCCAGCCGCCCTTGCCGCCAACACGCACGCGAATGTCGCCATCGGCGCCCAACATCTTGGACATCATGCCATCGCGTGGCGCATCATAGGCGAGTTGGAGATCGAACTTGTTGCGATCGGGTTCGCTGTCCAGCCTGAAAACGACGCGATCGCCTGCGACCCGGCCGTTGACGTCCACGATGGCGTGGCCCCCGCGAATATCCGCCTTGGCAACAACGTCCACCCGGCGCTTCTGCCCTGCCATGGCCGGAGATACCGTCAGGTTGTCGATGACCAGTCTGTCGACGCGAATGTCGAAATTCGGGAGAATCGGCGCATCAGGGTCTTCGCTTGGTCGCAGGCGGGGCGCCCGGCGCAGTACGCCACGATGAAGGGCAAGCAACCGCACGTCGAGCCCCGTCCTGAGCCAGGCAAGCGGCCGCCAATCCAGCTCCGCCTCGGGCACTGTCAGGAAAACCCCTTCCGGATCGCTCACCCTGATGTCGCGCAGCTTCGCGGCTCCGTAGATGGACCCATCGATCCGGCCGATCTCGATCCGCAGGCCCGACCCCGGCGTGATCGCGGCAATGCGATCTGCCAGCAGACGGTGACCGAGCGAGGAGTCAAGGACCACCAGGGCAGCCAGCACAAGCGCGATGCCCGCCACGAACAGGATCGCCACCCGTCGCGCCGCGCCACGCACGAAGCGCGACCTGCGCGACCGCACCGGCCTTGCAGGCTCGGCTGCAGGCTGCTCTGGCTGAGGCACATCGTCCGCCATCAGAAAGCCTGACCCAGCGCGACATAGACGCCGATGCGACTGTCGCCCTTGGACGGGTTCAGCGGCGTTCCCAGATCGATGCGGATGGGTCCGAAGTTGGTTTCATAACGCAGGCCGATGCCCGCGCCGACCTTGATATCGCGCAGGCGCGGGGTCGTCGTGGTGTCCACCGCACCGGCATCGACGAACGGCACCAGGCTCACTGCGCCTCCCAGCAGCCCGGTCTTCACACGCGCCTCGAGCGAGAATTCGCTCAGGGCGCGGCCGCCGCTCGGCTCGCCTGCGGTGTCGCGCGGGCCGATCAGCTGATAGCCATACCCACGCACCGATCCACCACCGCCGGCATAGAACCGGCGCGACGGCGCGATGTTGGTGATGTCTGTGCCCAGAATCGTGCCGAACCGTACGCGGCCCGCCACGACCAGCTTCTCGCCTACCGGCTGGTAATAGCTCGCATCGAGCTGAGCCTTGCCATAACTCGACTTCACGCCGTTCTGCACCGAGATCTCCGGTGAGACGCGCAGACCCACGCGGAAACCCCGTGTGGGATCGAGCAGGTCATCGCTGCCGTCATAGGCTGCGCGCATCGGCAGTGCGCCGATGAAATAGGTCTTGCGCGCCTGGCGGGCGAGGATCGCCGCCGCATCGCGCTCGCCCGTGGCCAATATCTCGACCCCTGCCGAGAACACCCACGGCTTCTGGAACAGCAGCGTCTGCTGCCGCTCGATCCCGGCAGTGAACGAAACGGTGCGCGCCTCGAAGGCGCTGCTCGTCTGATTGCGCGCATAGAGATCGGCATTGAGCACGAGATCGCGCGTCAGGAAATTGTTGCGGCGGAAGGTGAGGCCGGCAAGCTGCTCCTGCGTGCCGGCAACTCCGCGCACGCGCACCATGCCTTCGGGCGGGAAGAAGTTGCGGTGCTCCCAGCTGGCCTCGACACGGAAGCCTTCACCGCTGGAGTAACCGATCAGCCCGGCTATGGTCCTCAGGGGTGCAGGGGTGAGCGTTACGTCGACATCGACCGTGCCTGGCGCTTGCCCGTCAGGCTTTGCCACCTCGCGTGCCTCGACGGTCAGCGAGGAAACAAGTCCGGTCGCCAGGATTGCCTGACGCAGATCGTCCACTTCCGAACGCTTGAAGCGATCGCCCGGATCGAATCGCGCGATCCGCTGCAGATGCCGCGCACTCAGGAAGCGGTCGCGCGAAGAGTTGATCTTGCCGAACTGATAGACCCCGCCCGGCGTTACCGGCACCGTCAGGTCGCCCTCGCGCCGTTCATGGTCGATCAGCAGGTCGGGATCGCCAAGCTTGGCGAAGGCGTAGCCTGTCTCGCCCAATGCCGTTTGCAACGAGAGGCGCTCGGCCACGATCCTGTCGCCATTGATCGCGTCCCCGGGCTGTATCTTGAAGGCCCCGCGCAAAGCCTCATAGTCCGGCCCGGTCGCGGAGAGATCGCCAAGCGCGATCTGGCCAACCTTGTATTGTGGGCCGGGTTGCACGTCGAAGCGCACGACCACCTTCTCGACATCGATCGGCCCTGTGGCTTCGCCCTCGGCGCGATCCTCGAGTCCCCCGAGGGTCTGGTAGATCTGCGCATCGTAATAGCCGTAAACGCGCATGACCTCGGCCAGCGTCTCGCGATCGGTTCTGGCGCGCCGGACGATCTGGGCAAGGTTGTCTTCATCGTCGTCGAAGGATTTGAGGCTCGAAAGTCCGGCGAACCGGTCGACGATGTCGCCCGCATCGGCAATGGCGTCCTTGCCGCTGGGAAACGCGACCTCCACCTGCTTGCCCACGCGCGAAACGTCGGCATCAGCCAGCCGGACGCTGGCCGCCACGTCACCCTCTTCCTGCCCGGGCAGGGCATCGACCGCCGCATCGGTGGACTGTTCGGCCACGTCGATATCGGGATCGGGCGTGAGCGGCTGGATATCGGGAATCTCGCTCCCGTCCGGCCACGGAATGGTCATGCCGGGAATATCCGGCATGGCAGTATCGGCCTCAATCTGCTCGATCACGGTCGCAGCCGGCGCGCCGGTGCGAGCAGCCTCGGTATCAAGCGCCCATGTATCCGCATTATCGAGGGCCGAGTCGGGGATCAGGGCCTCAAGCTCCTGATCCGCATCACGCGACTGTGCCAAGGCCTGCGTCGGCAGAGCAAGTAGCAAGACCGCCGCCAGAATGCGCGCGAGCGGGAGGTCAGGTGTGGGCGTAGCGCTCCTGCGCCCCATGAACCCCGTCCTTGAGGCTCCCTTCGATGCCGCTTCGCGGCAGATCGGCATCAGCGCCCTGCCGTGCAGTGACGGCGCGCTCGATGGCGCTGGCCTGTTCAGCAGGTTCGAACCGTTCCCAGCCATCGCGGCCCAGTTTCTCCATCGGGCGGAAGCGCACCTTGTATTGCATGCGCTCCGATCCTTCGACCCAGTAGCCGAGATAGACATACGGCAAGCCGACCTGGCCTGCTCGCTGGATATGGTCGAGGATGATGAAAGTGCCAAGCCCGGACCGCGTCTCGTGTTGTGGATCGTAGAAACTGTAGATCATCGAGAGACCATCGCCCTGCTCGTCGGTCAGACAGGCCCCTACCAGTCTGCCCTGCGAACCGTCGGTGGTCGGCTCCCTGTATTCGATGACGTAACTCTTGACCGGGGTGTGTTCCACCATGTCCGCGAAATCCATCTCGTCCATGGCGGCCATCCCCCCGCCCGGGTGACGCACGGCGAGATAACGCTGCAACAGCTCGAACTGTTCCGGAGTTGACCAAGGTTTGCACACACTTACGACAAGATCGCGGTTGCGCTTCCAGATCCGCTTCTGCGTTGATGAGGCCTGAAACGCATTGGCGACCACCCGCACCGAGATGCAGGCAGTGCATTCGACGCAGCTGGGGCGGTAGGCAACAGTCTGGCTGCGGCGGAATCCGATGCGGCCCAGCGCATCGTTCAGCTCGTCCGCGTTGGGGCCTTTGAGCTCGGTGAACACCTTTCGCTCGCTCCGCCCCGGCAGGTACGGACACGGCGCGGGGCTGGTGACGAAAAAGCGCGGGAAGCGAACGGGCGCGGTCACGGCGGGGCTTGTGCTCCTGAGGCCGGACTATCCGGCGTGTCAGCAACAAACATGCCTCAGCCAGGCAAATCCTAAAAGCCCGTTAACTACCTTTCATGCACAAATTCGCGCCATTTCCTGACCGGAATGGCGATTTGGCCATGGCCGACGGCACGAGTCCCTTCGCAGGACAGTCCTCGCCCCGAAGGTTAACGCCGAGCGAGGCGGCTTGGCTGTATCAGCCCAGCTCAACCTGCTCCAGATCGTAGCCCTTGGCACGCAGCCCTGCGACCAGCCTGTCGATCTGCTCACGGTCCCGCGCCTCGCACTCGATCTCAGCCGTCAGCCCCTTGGCGGGAAGCGAGGTGAAGATGCGCTGGTGCCAGACTTCGAGGATGTTGACCTGGTGCCGGTTGAACTCCTCGACCACCTTGAACAGTGCGCCTGGGCGATCCTGCAACGTGATGCGCAGGCGGCCAAGCCGGCCCGAGCGGGCCAGATCGCGCAGGAGCACATTGGCCAGCAGGCGCGTATCGATATTGCCGCCGCACAGCACGATGCCGACCTTGCGCCCGGCAAACCGCTTCTTGTGTGTCATCACGGCGGCCAGCCCGGCTGCGCCGGCACCTTCGACAACGGTCTTCTCGATCTGCAGCAGCACCGCAACCGCACTCTCCAGAGCGGCTTCGCTGACCAGCACGACATCATCGACGATGTTGGCGAGAACCTTCGAGGTAAACTCGCCCGGCTCCTTCACGGCAATGCCTTCAGCCAGCGTATCGCCACCGCAAGGCAGATCGAGATGCTTGAGCTTGGCATACATCGACGGGAACAGTTGCGCCTGAACGCCGACAAGCCCGATGCCCGGCTTTATGCCGCGCGCAGCGGTGCCCATGCCCGACAGCAAGCCACCGCCGCCGATCGGAACCACCAGCGTCTCGATCTCCGGCGCGTCTTCCAGCATTTCGAGCGCGACAGTGCCCTGCCCGGCTGCCACGCGCGGATCATCGAACGGGTGGACGAAGGTCAGGCCCAGTTCGCCTTCGAGCTTGCGCGCATGTGCATAGGCTTCATCGAAGGTTTCGCCCTCGAGAACGACCTTGCCCCCCACGGATTCGGTCTGCATCACCTTCACTGTCGGCGTCGTGCGCGGCATCACGATGGTAACGGGCATTCCCAGCCGCGTGCCATGATAGCTCAGGCCTTGGGCATGGTTCCCGGCCGACGCCGCGATCACCCCGCGCGACCGCTGCTCCTCGGTCAGCTGCAGCAGCGCATTGAGCGCGCCGCGCTCCTTGTAGGCGGCAGTGAACTGCAGGTTCTCGAACTTGAGCCAGATGTCGGCCCCGGTGATGTTGCTGAGCGTCTTGCTGTAAAGCGTGGGCGTCCGCACAACCTGACCCGAAATACGCTCCGCCGCGGCACGAACATCGGCGAGGGTCAGCAGGGAATCTCCCTGCATGGCGGGCTTGAGCGCTACGTTTTCCATGGCCGCGCCCTAACGGAAAGCGGCCCCCAAGAAAACCTCAAGCTTTACCGGATTCGGCGCGGGAGGCAGCGAACCAGCGAAAACCGGTCACCGGAACCATCGCCACAAGTATGGCCGCGCTATCCGCCACCCAGTCACGCCAGTCCGAGTCGCGGTGGAGGAACGGGATCAGTTGCACCACTTCGATGCCAGCCCCGACAACTGAAAGCCACAACGCAGCACGCAGCAACGATGCCCTCGGCCAGCCGACGCCAGCAAGCAGCGAGAGCGTGAAGAACGCCAGCATGTGCGCAAACTTGTCGCCCAGACTGTCGATCGGCAGGCTCGGAGGCTTGGGCAAGACAGCCATGATGAGCGCAAATGCGAAAGCCGGCCAGAACGCAAACCGTGCGACGCGGGAGGTAAGGTCGATCAAGCGCTGCATCGCCAACCGCTATGCTTTGCCCCTGTTCTGCAGGCAAGCGGCTACTGGCACGGAGCTACTGGCACTCGGCAGCAAACCGGATATGAATGCGCATCATGAGCGACCAGACACCAGCATCGACCGGGCCAGCAGCTGCCCCCGCAAACGTTTCCTTCCTTGGCCTTGGCGTAATGGGCGGCGCGATGGCGCGGCATCTCGGCAAGGCGGGACACACTCTCACGATCTACAACCGCACCACGGCGCGTGCCGAAGCCTGGGCGGCGGCCAATCCCGGTATTTCCGTCCGCATCGCCACCAGCCCTGCCGAAGCCGCTGACGGAGCCGATGCCGTCATCACTTGCGTCGGCAACGACGACGATCTTGCCGATGTCGTGCTCAGCCCTAACGGCGTGTTCTCGACGCTGAAGCGCGGCGCGCTTTACATCGATCACACCACGGTATCGGCCCGCATCGCCCGGCAGATCGCGGTCGAGGGCCGCGACAAGGAGCTGCTCTGCGTCGACGCCCCCGTGACCGGCGGCCAATCAGGCGCGGAAGCTGGCACCCTTGCCATCATGTGCGGCGGCAGCGCCAAGGCTGTCGATGCCGCGCGCCCGATCCTTGCTGCCTATGCCAAACGCGTCGTCCATGTCGGCAAGTCCGGTGCCGGGCAAACCGCGAAGATGGCCAACCAGATGTGCATTGCCGGCACGCTGGCCGGGCTGTCTGAAGCGATCCGCTTTGCCCAGATCGCCCATCTCGATCTCGACAAGGTCTTCGAGGCGATCTCGGGAGGAGCTGCGCAGTCCTGGCAGATGGACAACCGTTTCCACACCATGGCCAAGGACGAATTCGACTTCGGCTTCGCGGTCGACTGGATGCGCAAGGATCTCGGCCTGGCCATGGACGAGGCACGAAACCTTGGCGCCAGCGTGCCGGTAACAGCCTTGGTCGATCAGTTCTATGTCGACGTGCAGGCCATGGGCCATGGGCGTGAAGATACCTCGGCGCTTATCCGTCGCCTGCCGCGCCGGGCGAAGAAGGCATGAAGCGCTTCACCCTCGCTGCACTGCTTCTCGCCACCGCTCCAGCCGCCTATGCCGATACCCTGGTCGACAATGTGCGCGGCACGACAATCGGCGCCAATGGCCAGGTGGAGCAATTCACCGGCCTGCTGTTCGACAGCGCAGGCGTCGTCAAGCGCGTGATCCATACCGGCGAAAGGAAGCCTAAACCGCGCAAGGATTACCAGTACCACATCGATGGCAAGGGCCGCGTCATGCTCCCAGGCATGATCGATGCGCACGTTCACGTGATGGACATCGGCTTCGCCGCCTTGAGCCTCGATCTATCCGGCACCACCTCGCTTGCCGATGCGCTGAACCGCATCGCCAAGTTCAGCGCCGAGCACCCGGACCGTCCGTGGATCATCGGGCGCGGCTGGAATCAGGAAAGGTGGCAGCTTGGTCGTTTCCCCACCGCTGCCGAACTTGACGCGGTTACTGGCGGCAGGCCTGTCTGGCTCCAGCGCGTGGATGGTCACGCTGGCTGGGCCAACAGCGCGGCGCTCAAGGCTGCAGGTGTCACGGCTGCAACCAGGGACCCGGCGGGCGGGAGCATCGATCGTGCCCCCGATGGCTCCCCGCGCGGTGTGCTCGTCGATGCCGCGATGGAACTGATCGAGGCAAAGGTCCCGGCGCCTCGCCCCGAAGACCGCGATCTCGCGCTCGCCAATGCCCAGCAGATCCTGTTCAAGCGGGGTGTCACCGCCGTGGCCGACATGGGCACTGCAATCGAGGACTGGCAGGCCTATCGCCGCGCCGGCGATGCCAACAAGCTCTATGTCCGCATCATGGCCTATGCCCGCGGCACCGAGCAGATGGTTCTCATCGGCGGCCCCGGCCCCTCGCCTTGGCTTTATCAAGACCGGCTCCGGCTCAACGGCGTAAAGCTCTATGTCGATGGCGCCCTGGGATCGCGCGGTGCCTGGCTGAAAGCGCCCTATGCCGATGCGCCTGCCACGCGCGGGCTCCCGCAACTTAACCAGACCCAGCTCGGCAACCTGATGAGCCGCGCGGCGATGGACAACTTCCAGGTCGCGATCCACGCTATCGGCGATCAGGCCAATGCCACCGTCATCGGCGCAATCGCCGACCTTTCCGAGACCTACAAGGGCGATCGCCGCTGGCGCATCGAACATGCCCAGATCGTCGATCCGAACGACATCGCCCGTTTCGCGGCGAGCGGTGCCATCGCCTCGATGCAGCCGATTCACCAGACTTCTGACCGCGTGATGGCCGAAGCGAGGCTCGGTCCGGACCGCCTTGCCGGCGCCTATCCCTGGAAATCGCTCAAGTCCGCTGGCGTGCGTCTTGCCTTCGGGTCTGACGCGCCGGTCGAAGTGGCCGACCCTTGGTCGGGGATTGCCGCTGCTGTCAGTCGTCAGGGACCTGACGATCAGCCCGTGGGTGGCTGGCAGCCGCAGGAGCGCGTGACGCCCGCCGAAGCACTGGCGGCCTATACTGTCGATGCTGCCTATGCCGGATTTGCCGAAAGCCGGTTCGGCCGCCTTGCGCCCGGTCTTAGGGCAGACTTCGTGCTGATCGACACCGATCCACTCACCGCAAATCCTGCACAGCTCAGGGAGACGAAAGTCCTGGAAACGTGGATTGGCGGGGGCAAGGTCTGGTCGGCTGAAAAAGGGCCGGAAACCGAAACGCCTTCAAAGCGTTAGGGTCGCGACGCGGAAGGCTTGGGGGCGCTCTTTCCGGATGCTGCCCAACGGCTGCGTCGCGGAACCCGCCCTCTCACCTGAGGTTTCGCGAGCTTTGCGAGGCTCTGAGTTATAAGTACCGAAACGGGGGCCTGTGTGCCCCCGTTTCCTTTTACGGAAGAAGGGGTGGCGTCTCGCCAGCCGCAAGTGCAGCGGCTTCAGCTTCTTCCTCAGCCTTGCGCTTTGCATCGGCTTTTTCGGTGAAGCGCATGAGCAGCAGCGTTCCCTCGAACAGGATCAGCAGCGGAATCGCCAGCATCAGCTGAGAAACGACGTCAGGCGGCGTCGCCACCGTCGCCACGGCAAAGATCACCACGATCGCATAGCGCCGCGCCTTGACCAGCTGGTCGCGGCTGACGATCCCCGCGCGATTCAGCAACATCAGCAGCACAGGCAGCAGGAAACTGATCCCGAAGGCGAGGATGAACTGCATGACCAGACTGAGGTAATCGCCCGTTCCCGGCAGTGCCTCCAACTGCAGGCCGCCCTTGTTGCCCTCGAACCCGAGGAACCATTTGAACGCTGTCGGCATCACCACGAAGTAGGCAAGGCTCGCACCTGCGGTGAACAGCACCGGTGTCGCGAACAGGAAAGGCAGGAACGCCCGCTTCTCACGCGCATAGAGCCCCGGCGCGACGAACGCCCAGAGCTGGTTGGCGATCACCGGAAAGCTGACGAAGAACGCCGCGAACATCGAAACCTTCAGTTCCACGAAGAAGGCTTCGTAAAGCTTGGTATAGATCAGCTTGCCCTGCCCCGGCGGAAAGGCATGGACCAGCGGCTGCGCCAGCAGCGCAAAGATCTGGTCGGCAAAGTAGAAGCTGACCGCAAAGGCAATCGCCAGCGCATAGACACAGCGCAGCAGGCGCGTGCGCAACTCCAGCAGGTGGTCGAGCAGCGGGGCCTGCGTCTCGTCGATGTCCGAGATCATGGCAGCGGAGCTTCCGGTCTGGCGGTCTTTTCCTCAGGCGGCATCGGCCCGATCATCACCGGATCTGCGGCAGAGGGTGGCGCATCCGAAGGCAGAGGGTTCGGGAACGGATCGTTCTGGTCCTCTGCGGCAGCCACGGTCTGGCCTTGCGCTTCGGCGGCGGCTTCCTGAGCCGCAGTCTCGCGCATGATCCGCTCGTTCTGTTCCTTCCACTTGCGCTCCATCTCCTCCATTTCCGCCTCGCGGATCATGGTTTCGATGCCCGACTTGAAGTGGTTGGAAACGCGACGCATCTTCGCCACCCACCGCCCTGCGGTGCGCAGTGCCATAGGCAGGTCCTTCGGGCCGATCACGACGATCGCCACGATGACCAGCACCAGAAGTTCGGACGCGCCGATGTCGAACACGGCCCTGTCGCCTTGTCTTACAGCAGCTTACTGAGCCTGATCGGTCGAGGTCGGCGCAGGCGCCGGCGCCGGAGGCGGCACCTGCTGCTGCTGGATCTGCGCAGGCGGCGGCGTGACCGGCTTGTTGTCCTCGTCGTTCATGCCCTGCTTGAAGCTTTTGATGCCCTTGCCGAAATCGCCCATCATTTCGGAAATGCGACCACGGCCGAACAGGATCAGCACGACCAGCGCAAGCACGATCAGGTGCGGAAGGGAAAGACCACCCATGTCACTAACTCCTTTGCGTTCCCTAGATAGGGACCGCGCGCCCCACATGCCAGTTTTTCCGTCGCGTCAGTCGGCGTCTTCCCCGCCTGACGGATCAATCGCCCCCGTGTCCCCATCCTCGCCCCCCGTCAAGACGGCAAACGCCTCTTCGACCGGGTCGAGCAGCCCCGCAGCGCGCAATTCCTCGATTCCCGGCAGGTCGCGCCGCGAAGCCAGGCCGAAATGCGTGAGAAATTCTGGGGTCGTCGCATAGATCGTCGGCCTGCCAGGCACTTCGCGACGCCCGGCAATGCGAATCCAGCCAGCTTCCAGCAGCACGTCCAGCGTGCCCTTGGCCGTCTGTACGCCGCGAATCGCCTCGATCTCGGCGCGGCTGACGGGTTCATGGTAGGCAACGATCGCCAAGGCCTCGGTCGCCGCGCGCGACAGGCGGCGTGGCTCTTCCTTCTCGCGCCGCAACAGATGGGCAAGATCGGCCGCCGTCTGGAAGTGCCAGCGTCCGCCTCGTTCGACGAGATTGATCCCTCTTTCCGCATAGGCCTGCGTGAGCGACACCAGCGTATCGTCCACCGCTGCTCCGCCCAGATGCGCCGAGATTTCCAGCGCGGTCAGCGGCTGCTCTGCGGCAAACAGCGTAGCCTCCACCGCACGCTCGAGATCGCCCGCCCGCTCCGTCATGCCCGCGAAGCCCTTAGCATGACCGGCCCGAATGCCTCGTCCTGCGCAAGTTCGGCACGACCCTGCTTGGCCAGCTCAAGCGCGGCCAGGAAGCTTGAAGCCAATGCAGACTTGCGCAACGCGGGATCGGCATCCAGCGGGAGGAACGCCCGCAGATCGGTCCATTCCACCGCGATGCCCAGCATTTGCGAGACCCGTGCCAGAGCTGCATCCAGCGTCACGACGGCACGCTCGCGTACCATGTGGACGACCGGTTGGCTGCGCAGCTTGATCGCCCCATAGGCCTGGATCAACGAGAACAGATCGGACTTCCACAGCGCCTTGCGGTCAACGCGAAGGCCTTCAGGGCGCCCGCGCAGGAACACGTCGCGGCCGATGCGGTCCCGCCCCATAAGCCTCGCGCCTGCCTCGCGCATCGCGCCCAGACGCTGCAGCCGCAATTGCAGCTTGAGCGCCAGTTCTTCCGGACTCGGCTGCACTTCGGGATCGCGCGGCAGCAGCAGCAATGACTTGAGATAGGCCAGCCACGCCGCCATCACCAGATAATCGGCGGCAAGCTCCAGCTTCAGCGCCTTGGCACGATCGATGTAGTCGAGATACTGGGCGACCAGCTCAAGGATCGAGATGGTGCGCAGGTCAACCTTCTGCCGCCGCGCCAGTTCCAGCAGCAGGTCAAGCGGTCCCTCCCAGCCATCAAGCTCTAGATAGAGCGCCGCGTCGCCGGTTGGTGTAGTGGCAATGCCGTCCCACGCCTCATCTCCGTCAAACAGCGCGGGGGCGACATCGCCTGCCATCACACAAGTTCCAGCAGCCGGTCGCGCGTGGCGAGGAGTTCGACCTGGGCCGAAATGTCGGCAGGTCCATCGAACGCCGCCGTGCCCCGCAGGGCGCGCTCCAGCCGCTCCGCCGTCGTCGCACTCATCGGCTTGAGACCTTCAGCAATGCCGATCATGTCGTCCATCTTCGCCCAGCAATTGAGCGCAAGGTCGCACCCCGCCGCCTGCGCGCGCACGGCCCGTTCGGGGACAGTCCCACCAAGTGCCTGCATATCGAGATCATCGGTCAGCAGCAGGCCGTCAAAGCCGACGGCCTGGCGGATCACGGTTTCAATCACGTAAGGCGACAGCGTTGTCGGGTTTTCGGCATCCCATGCGGTGAAGCGCAAATGTCCGGTCATCGCGATCGGCGCATCCTTCAGCGCGCGGAACGGCGCGAGGTCCAGTTCCAGCTCCTCGGCACTCGCCGTAACAACCGGAGTTTCCTTGTGGCTGTCGACCATCGACCGGCCATGGCCGGGCATATGCTTGACCACGCCTGCAACGCCTGCCCGCGCCAGTCCGTCGAGCGTGGCCCGGCCAAGCGCGGCAACGCGCATCGGCTCGGCCCCCAACGCACGGTCGCCGATAACGTCATGCGCCCCGGGCTGGCGCACGTCGAGCAGCGGAAGGCAGTCCACGCTGATGCCCACTTCTGCCAGATCGAGCCCCAGCGCATGGGCGTTGGCCCGTGCCGCCTCGATCGCGCTGGCGGGCGCCACGTCGTAAAGCCGGTCAAAGCGTTCGCCCGGCGGGTAGGCCGCCCAGACCGGGGGTTTCATCCGCGCGACGCGCCCGCCTTCCTGATCGATGCAGATGAAGGTGCGGTCCCGCCCATGCAGTGCCCGCAACTCGTCGGTCAACGCGCGCACCTGCGCGCGACTTTCGACATTGCGCCCGAACAGGATATACCCCGCCGGATCCGCGTCGCGGAAAAAGGCGCGTTCGTCTTCAGTCAGGGTCAGGCCGGAAAGCCCGAAAATTGCAGGCAACATGGCAGCGAACTTGCGAGTTTCGAAGCCTTTGGCAAGAGTTCCAGCCGCGGCAATGGGGGATAATTGCGCCGTTTGCGACGTGATGCCTCAGGCCACTGGCGCAACCATGACCACCGGCGCAATCATGTGCGCGATGGCCGCTTCGATCCAGTGCGTGTCAGCAGGATCCGCGCCGGACATGGTCCGTATCAGATCGCCATTGCCAAATGTGACAAGGGCCGCACCGATCAGGCTGAAATAGGCGATTTCCGGCCTGCTCCCACCAAGATACCCTTTCAGCGAAAGCGCTGTGAACAAGGGGGCAAGCAGCTCCCACACCGGTGTTCCAAACGCCCCCACCAGCCATTTCTGTCGCTCTGAGTTCACCGAGAACTCCTGCAGCATCAGCCGCGTCAGGCGTGGCTCATCGGCGAAGGTGCGTAGGAAGCCGGGCAGGATGCGCCATGCCGTCGCAACCGGATCACCAAGGGCATCGCCCGCCAGCTGGTGCTGAAGATGAACTTCTCCAGTGCGCGCGAACGCCTCGACCACCTTTTGCCATAGCGAAAGCTTGGTCGGGAAATAATAGGCCAGGTGGCCCTGTTCGATCCCTGCCGCAGCCGCAATCGCCCGCGTGCTGGCAGCTGCAAAGCCGACTTCCGAGAAAACCCGCAACGCCGCTTCGAGCACGACACGCCTGTTCTCGTCACCGTCATAGCGGGACGGTTTCAACACGGGAGCGCGAGCTTGTCGGACCATCCGCATCGAATGGCCTGCCGCCGCGGATTTGGCAAGCCAAGTTTGTCACTTGACAAATATCCTTATCAACTGACAAACATCCGGCGGTGTTATTTCGGGAGAACAGCCATGTATCCGCTCAAGGTCGAGCAGCCCTATCCCCGCAACCAGTGGTGGGTTGCCGCCTACGGCAGCGAAATCGGGCGATCGCTGCTCATGCGCGAGATGCTGGGTGAGCGGGTTCTCCTGTACCGGACTGAGGCGGGCGATGCCGTAGCGCTCGGAGCGGTCTGCCCGCACCGCGCCTTTCCGCTGGAATTGGGGCGTCTGGTCGGCGATTCGGTACAGTGTGGCTATCACGGGTTCACCTTCGGAGCCGACGGGACATGCCAGCGCGTGCCCAGCCAGTCAGGCGTGCCCCAGAAATCGGCATTGCGTCGCTATCCCGTGATCGAGACTGGCGGGCTTGTCTGGGTGTGGACGGGCAATGCAGAGGCTGCGGATCAGCGCCTGCTTCCCGATCTTGGCGCGATCGGCCTGGGCCGGGCGGACTGGGCGGTCGAGCAGCACGCACCGGTCACCATTGCTGCCCGATATACCCTGCTGATCGAGAACCTGCTTGATTTGAGCCATGTGACCTTCATCCACGCCTCCACGATCCCCGGCGGTGAGAAAGTGGCCTCGATCCCGGTCAGCGTCGAAGAAAGCGACGCCGCCATAACCGTTGTTCGCAGGGGCGAGAACCTGCCGGACAACCCTTTGATCCGAAGACAGTTTCCGGACCAGGAAGGTCCCGTGCACCAGCACTTCGATGCGCAGTATCTCTCGCCTGCCCTGATCCGTACCGGGGGAGCGATGTCCGATGCGCTGACCGGTCGAACCTTGGGGACGCAGAACTACATCCACCTCATCACGCCCGTCTCGCCAACGCAGGTTCGGTATTTCGTCAACACCGCACGCGACTTTGCGACAGACAATCCGGCCCTGGGCGCAATGCAGATCGCCATGGGCGCACGCATACAGCCAGAGGATATTGCCGCGATCGAAGCGATCGAGACGGTGCTGCAATCAGGAGCAACGCTGCCGACCGAGATCAGCGCGCGGGTCGATAACGGCGCGTTGAAAGTACGGCGCAGACTGGAAGCGCAAATCAGGAAGGAGCTTTGCCCTTCCTGACGTCACCGCTGGTTCAGCGCTTCACCTGGCACTTCAGGCCATTGGCCTGCAACCGTGAACAGAGCGCGTTGGCCGAAGCCAGATCACCCGCCACCGCCTGAAGGCGGTAGACAGTGCCGATATCGGCCTTGCCCTCGATCACGCGGTGCGAGAGACCCTTCAAGGCTTCATGGTTGGCAATGAGCTTCTGCCAGCCCGCTTCCGCCGCTGCATTGGACGAGAAGGCGCCGACCTGCACGCCGACACCGCCGGTCGCAGCGGCCTGGTTCGGCTTCGGCGCAGAGGTCGCGCCGGCGCTCGGCTTGGCCGAAGGTGTTGGCGACAGGGCAGCTGCAGGGGCTGGCGCCGGGGTTGGCGAGGCGGAACCGGCAAGGTTGGCGACAGGCTTTTCCCCTTCGCTGACCTTGAAGCTGGAATCCCCGGTGCCTTCGAAAGTCTTGCCGCCGGGATCCTTTGGCGCGACCTTGTAGGGTTCACGGCTTGCCTCGATCAGGCTCCCGTCGGCCCCGGGAGGCCCTGCCGTGCGGTTGCTGGCGTACCAGATCCCGCCAACCAGCGCCGCAAGCACGACAAGGCCCATCACGGCAAAGCCGATCAGACGGCCATTGCCGCTGTCTTCGTCCTCACCATCGATATCGTCAGCGCTTTCGAGCCAGGGCAGGCGTTCCTCGTCGCCGAGCGCAAGCCGGTCCCCCGCGGGTTCCGCCATCTCGGCAGAGACGTCGAACGGCTTGCCCGGCTCTTCGTCCCACGAATTCTGCCCGTTTTCCCCGTTCATGCCAGACCCGTTCATGAGTGCCCTGCCCCGATTGACGTCAAAGTTCTTGCGCTGCCTCAACGCCCAATAGCGCAAGACCGTTACGAATTACCTGCCCGATTTGTTGGGCGAGGAAAAGGCGGGCTGCAGTCATTGCGGAGTCTTGTGCCACAATGAAGCGCTTCTCGGGCCGGTCGTTGCCGAGATTGTAGTAGGAGTGGAACGCCGAGGCGAGATCGTGGAGGAAGAAGGCGATGCGGTGCGGCTCACGCGCCACGGCAGCGGCTTCGACCGTGCGTGGGAATTGCGCGGCTTGTCTGACCAGTGCCAGCTCCTCCTCGCCCAGCAGCGAGAGATTTTCCCCTGACGGGGCAAAGCCTTCGTCGGCGCCCTTGCGAATGTTCCTGCAGATGCGCGCGTGGGCGTACTGCACGTAGAACACCGGGTTGTCCTTGCTGGCTTCGACCACCTTGTCGAAATCGAAGTCCATCTGCGCGTCGGGCTTGCGGGTGAGCATGGTGAAACGCACCACGTCCTTGCCGACCATCTCGACGACATCGGCCAGCGTGACGAAGTTGCCGGAACGCTTGGACATCTTGAAGGGCTGGCCGCCCTTCATCAACTGCACCATCTGCACCAGCTTGACCTCGAACGGCTTGGGCTCACCACCCTCCGCGCTGGTCAGCGCGGCAACCGCGGCCTTGATCCGCTTGACGGTGCCAGCATGGTCAGCGCCCCAGATATCCACGAGGGCATCAGCCGACTGCGCCTTCTGGAAGTGGTAGGCGAGGTCTGCGCCGAAGTAGGTCCAGGCGCCGTTCGACTTCTTGATCGGACGATCCTGATCGTCGCCGAACTTTGTCGAACGGAACAGCGGCAGCTCAACCGGCTCCCAGTCTTCCGGCGTCTTGCCCTTGGGCGCTTCGAGCAGGCCATCATAGACAAGATCGTGGGCGCGCAGCCACTGTTCGGCCGCGTCCACCTTGCCCGAAGCCTGAAGCTCCGCTTCGGATGAGAAAAGGTCATGGTGAATGCCGAGCGTGGCAAGATCGGCGCGGATCATGTCCATCATCGCGGCAACGGCGCGGGTGCGGAAGAGGATCAGCCAGTCAGCTTCGGGCGCACCGACGTACTTGTCGCCGAACTCGTCCGCGAGCGCCTTGCCCACGGGAACAAGATAGTCGCCGGGGTAGAGGCCTTCGGGGATTTCGATGCTTTCGCCCAGCGCCTCGCGGTAGCGCATGTGCACCGAGCGGGCGAGGACATCGACTTGTGCCCCTGCATCGTTGACGTAGTATTCCTTGATGACCTTGTGCCCGCTGAACACGAGCAGGTCCGCCAGCGCATCGCCGACCACCGCGCCACGGCAGTGGCCCATGTGCATCGGCCCGGTCGGATTGGCCGAGACGTACTCGACGTTGACGATCTTGCCGCCGCCCATGGCCGACCGACCATAATTCGCGCCTGCCGACGCGATCAGCGCGAGTTCACCGCGCCAGGCATCGTCGGTCAGCCGCAGGTTGATGAAGCCGGGCCCGGCAATCTCGGCCGAAACGACGCGCGGCTCCTTTTCAAGTTCGGCCACCAGCGCAGTCGCCAGCGCGCGCGGATTGGTGCCCGCGGGCTTGGCCAGCACCATCGCCGCGTTGGTCGCCAGATCCCCATGCGAAGGATCGCGCGGCGGCTCGCACGTCACCGCGCCTCGGTTCAGACCGGCAGGGAGGGTTCCTGCGGCTTCGAGCGCAGTCAGCGCGGTGTCGATTACCGAGGCGAAGTCGGCGTGGAGGTTGATCCGGGCGTCAGTCATGGGCGGGCGGTTAGCCCAATCACGGACAAAGCGAAAGGGCATCGATCTGCCTGCCCTTCACTCTGGCGAGTTGCCGCTCTGCCTGCGAGAGTTGCAGGTGAGTTGCCCCTCTGCCCCCGAGAGTTGGAGACTTACTTGCGGACGTTGTACTGGAGCTGCGCGTCGGTCAGCTGGAAGCCGACGAGCAGTTCGAAGTTGGCCTTGGAGAGAGCTGCCTTGACATCGGGCTGCGAAAGCGGATCGACTGCTGCGTCTTCGTCGCCCGCGCGCCGCTTGCGCGAGATGCGCTTGACGATGTCTTCCGGAAGCGATGCCTCGGCCTTGTCCACATCGGCTCCGGCCTGCGCCCGACCCGTAGCGCGATCCTGCCCGTCGGCGAAATCGATCACGACCTTGCCCACGCGCTTTGCCACGACGATGTTGCCGCCGCGCACGACAGTGGAGAAATAGGGCAGTTCGACGCGGCGTGCGCCGACCTTGCTCGACCGACGGGCCAGCACGTCAAAGCTGGCGACAGAGTGGAGCTTCGAACCGTCGGTGCACTGGGCGCGCAGGTTGGTAATCGTCGCCTCGATATCGATCGCCGCCGAATCGGTGCGAGACGGATCGCTGAAAACGGTGACGTCGCCGGTGTAATCAGGGATGCCCACGCGCGGACAAGGATCGCGCAGCGCCGTGACGCCCACCGCGTCATCAACGACAAGCTCGCCCTTCTTGCCGCCGCAGGCCGAAAGCGCGAGGGCTGCCACGAGCGGGGCGCCCAGAATTGCGATACGGCGGGCACTTGCGTTCATGGGCACTCGATCCTCGATACTTGCAGCGTCTGATCGACCGGAAACCGAACTCCGGCCAACATTTCGGCCACCTCTACCCACCGCAGCCGCTTTCGGCAATGGCGGTACGCCGCGCTTGCTGCTAAGGGCCGCAGGATGAACGCCAGCTTGCCAGACGTCGCTGCCGAAACGGCTCCATTACGCCTTCTCATTGCTGCTCCGCGCGGCTTCTGCGCCGGGGTCGACCGGGCGATAGAGATCGTCGAACGCGCGCTGCAGCGCTATGGCGCGCCGGTCTATGTCCGGCACGAGATCGTGCATAACCGCTTCGTCGTGGACGGCCTGAAGGCCAAGGGCGCGATCTTCGTGGAGGAACTGGATCAGGTCCCGGATGGCGCGCCGGTGGTGTTCTCGGCGCATGGCGTGCCCAAGGTCGTGCCGCAGGATGCGACCGCGCGCGGGCTCGACTGGCTCGATGCCACTTGCCCACTCGTGTCCAAGGTCCACCGCCAAGCCGAGCGCCAGGTCGAGGCCGGGCGCCACATCCTGTTCGTCGGCCACAAGGGTCATCCCGAAGTGATCGGCACGATGGGCCAGGTCCCCGAAGGTTCGATCTCGCTGGTCGAGACCGTGGATGACGTCGCCAAGCTGTCATTCCCGGCCGACGCGCCGCTTGCGTTCCTGACGCAGACGACCCTTTCGGTGGACGATACTGCCGAAATCGTGGCGGCGCTGCGTGCGAAGTTCCCGCAGATCGCCGGGCCAAAGGCCGAAGATATCTGCTATGCCACTTCGAACCGGCAGGAAGCGGTCAAGGCCATTGCCGGGGAATGCGACCTGCTGCTGGTGATCGGTGCTCCGAACAGCTCAAATTCGCTGCGTCTGGTCGAGGTGGCCGAGCGCATGGGCACGCGTTCGCGCCTGATCCAGCGCGCGAACGAGATCGATCCCGAATGGCTCGAAGGCGTGAACACGCTGGGGCTCACCGCGGGGGCCTCCGCGCCCGAAGTGCTGGTGCGGGAAGTGGTGGCGAAGATCGGAGAGCTGCGCCCCATCTCGGAAGAGACGGTGACCACCGCCGAGGAAAAGATGGTGTTCAAGCTGCCGCGCCAGCTGCTCGACTAAGGCGCAAGCAACATGGCGGTCTATACCCAGATCGGCGCGGAAGAGATGGCCGCGCTTGTCAACGAATTCGACGTGGGCGCACTGGTCTCGGCCAAGGGCATCGCCGAGGGCGTCTCGAACTCCAACTGGTTGCTGGAAACGACGGGCCGGGATGGCAGCGGTGCGCGCTTCATCCTGACGATGTACGAGTTCCGCATCGAGCTGGAGGACCTGCCCTACTTCCTCTCGCTGCTCGATCACCTGGCTGCAAAGGGCTGCCCGGTGCCGCGCACCATCCACGATCGCGAGGGGGCGCTGTTCCGCAGGCGGGGCGAAAAGGCGCTGGCGCTGATTGAATTCCTCCCCGGCGTTTCGGTGAGCGAACCGACGGTGGGACAGGCCCGAGCGGTAGGTGCTGCGCTGGCGCAGATGCATCAGGCGTCGGCGGACTTTGTCGGCACGCGTGCGAACGGGATGGGCCTCGCCGAATGGCAGCGGCTGTTTGATGCCTGCGGACCCGAAGGGCTGGCCGCGATCGATCCCGAACTGGCCGGGCTGGTTGCCGAGCACATGCCGAAGATCGCTGCAGGCTGGCCGCAGGACCTGCCGTGTGCGGTCATCCACGCCGACCTGTTTCCCGACAACGTGCTGATGCTGGGCGACAAGGTTACCGGGCTGATCGACTTCTATTTCGCCTGCAACGACCTGATGGCCTACGACGTCGCGGTGACGCATGCGGCGTGGTGCTTCGACGCGACGGGCCGGAACTTCAGCACCGAGCTCTCGGCAGCACTGCTCGATGGGTACGAGGCGGTACGGCCACTGTCGGCGAAGGAGCGGGCTGCCCTGCCCCTGCTGGCGCAAGCGGCGGCAATGCGCTTCACTTCGAGCCGCGCCTACGACTGGCTCAATACACCCGCCGACGCGCTGGTGGTGCGCAAGGACCCGATGGCATTCGCCCGGCGCTTGCAGTTCTATGCGGCGAACCCGGGGGTATTCGCGTGAAGCACGTCGAGATCTTCACCGACGGCGCGTGCAAGGGCAATCCCGGCAAGGGTGGCTGGGGCGCGCTGCTGCGCATGGGCGAGCACGAGAAGGAAATGGCCGGCTCTGAAAAGGAGACGACCAACAACCGCATGGAGCTGATGGGCGCGATCATGGCGCTGCAGGCCTTGAAACAGCCGTGCCGGGTGACACTCCATACCGACAGCAAATACGTGCTCGACGGCATCACCAAGTGGGTGTTCGGCTGGCAGAAGAAGGGCTGGAAGACGGCCGACAACAAGCCGGTCAAGAACGAAGACCTGTGGCGCGCGCTGGTGGAAGCAGTGCGTCCGCACAAGGTGGAATGGGTCTGGGTAAAGGGGCACGACGGCCACCCCGAGAACGAGCGGGTCGACAAGCTGGCAAGCGACGCGGCAGTGGCGGCCTGACGGCGGCTGTCGCCGCCAAGGCGACTGACAGCATACGCAGACTTGCTATCGACAGGCCGTTGCCGGAATGAAGCATCCGACTTCACGGATCTGAGGCGCTGGAGGGTAGCCCGTCACGGGGAGGCCCGCCGCCTCGAGCCAGGCATGAGCCATGAACTTCCGGTCCGTGTCCCGGCCTGAGCCCAGATGCAGGACCGACGGAATATGCCGGCGACGGAGCATGGCGTGGCCCGCCAGTGCCTGCTGAAGGCAGACCGCCCGGAACGGCACCCATCGGGCAACGGTTTCAAGCGTTCGCCCGATCCGGGCTGCGGTGTCTGCATTCGCCGAGGGTGCCACAGAAACTGCCGCGATGGCGCGAGGGTCGTCCGGTGCCACAAGGTCGCCGAGGTGTTCCGCCACCTTGCGAAACGGCATGACCATCAAGATCAGGCGGGCAAGGGCAAGACAAAGAACGGCTTCGAGCACCAGGCCTGATGCGCGGACAGGCTTGCCTGTCCTTTCCCATTTATCCCGCAGTATTGCGAGAGCAGATCGGCGGCGTACTGGCGCCGCCGTTTCCAGCCATCGATCGAGCGTTGCAGCGAGCGGCCTGACCTGCGCCCCATATCGACCGGCCAGATTTGCGATGATCCAGTTCCCGTTGCCATTGCCTTCCAGAAATACTGGTCCCATCGGTGTCAGGACGATATCCCAATGAATCGCGGGAACGGCAGGAACAGTCGACATCGCGAGAAGCGCGTCCCGAACCGCTTCGGCAAAGAACGGGACCCTCCTGCCCGAGATGCGAGGTCCATCCACCTCCCGGAAATCCAGCATCGTGTCGGGGCTTTCGAGCACGACTCCGCCTTTGGCAATGCCGGTGTCCGGATCGATCGGAGCGTAAATCTGGCCGTTCAGGAAGTTCCGAGGCTTGAACCCGGGGCGAGGCAGTATCAGCAAGGCAGAGTCCAACTGTGGCGGGCCAGCGGGAATGCGCGACGTTGCCAGACGCAGGACTGGCGCGCGGCCGCGCCATGACAGATCGGCGAGGCCATCAGCGGACACCAGCCGGTCCTGCACGATCAACTCGTGCCCTGCGCTCAATTGCGTCAGGTGGTCACTCAGCCTGCCAGCATCGACATCGAGGCCATCGATCTGCCAACGATCGCCGCTTCGGGTGATCGCCGATACGTTGCGACCGCCAGAACCATAACGGGGTTTGAGGACCAGCCCGGTCGGCCCGATGACGCGCGCCAGTTCTTCGATGCACAGCGGATTGCGTACCGTGTGCGTACCCGGCACACACACGCCGGCCGCTTTCAGGCGCTCGGCCAGCGCCTGCTTGTCTGAAAGAAGCGCCTGTCCGTCGGGACAGCCAAGTTCTCGCACCAGCAATGCTGCGGAGCGTGCCGACATGAGGGGAGCGCGACGATACAGCCGCCGCCAAACAAAAGCGTCGACAGGGTCGGCGCCTGTCAGAAGGCAATCCCGGTAAAGCGAAAGGAATGCGCGAAGTTCCAGCCTTCGCAAACGCGCAAAGCGTGCTGCCCGAACCAAAGTCGCAATGGGCCAGGCAATGCGATTTGCGCAGAACAGAACGGGACGCAGAACAACCGGAAACCTGCCGTACCACTTGGCCGACGCCCACTGGCGACATCGACCGACGTCACGATCGGCGCAACGTCCCCAGCCAAGCCCGTCAAAAGGGAGGCTTCGCCAGACACTCATCCCTTGAGGACTCTGTAGGGACGCGGCTTTCCGGGTGCTGAGGATACCCAGCGCACACGCCCCATCAGTGATGGCTCGACTTCAGGAACCTGTCTTGAGGAACGGCGTACCTTCGATGCCCGAAGTGCCGCCGCCCGCGGTCAGTGCGCTGATGTCTGCATCTTCGATGCGCGGTGACTGCCAAGCCTTGCGAGCGGGGGCCTGAACTTCTTCACCAGCTTCGATCGTTAACTTTTGGTTAGGCATAAGGAGACCTCCAAACTCTTTCACGCAACGCATAGCAGTGCAGAAATTATGTGATTAGATCAATGATTGTTTTGGATTTTTAATCTGCATTGCGACTTGCATATGTCTGCTTGTCGGCGATAGTTCAGCATGATCGAGCCTCTTGGTCCCCCACCGTATACCTATCGAATGTCAGGACTGAATGTCCGATCCATGATCGCTTTGCCGATGCGGGCGGATACGGGGGCCGTCGAGGTAGCCGAGGCGGATGTGACAATGCATGTCGAGGATGTCCCCGAGCACCTTGAAGACATCCTGCACAGCGGCGCCAACTGGGAAATCAACCGGAACAGCTTCCTGCTGAACCTGCCGGATACCGGCCGCTTCATGGCTACGGACGGTAACCGCATCAGCATTTGCCCAGCGCCGGACATGCCAGTCGAGGACATACTGATATTCGCGACCGGGACGGGACTCTCGGCCATTCTGTACCAGCGCGGTGGGTTGTTGCTTCATGCCTCGTCGGTGGTTCACGAAGGTCGCGCCTACCTCTTCTGCGGGCCGAGCGGCGCCGGCAAATCCACTCTTTCTGCGGCTTTATGCCGCGCCGGATGCGATTTTCTGTCCGATGACATGTGTGCCATCATCCAGCCAGACCAAGGGCCGGCGATGGTGGAGCGCGATGGACGGGCGCTCCGCCTGTACGCTGACAGCATTGAACGCCTGGCACTGGGGGGCTCGACAGGCCCTCGCGTAAGACACCTCGTCGAGAAGTTTCACGTTGCTCCGCCGACGACGGCGGACCAAGGCGGAGCCGTGCCGATCGGGGCAATCTACATGTTGACAGCTTCCGATCCGGGACAGGCTCCTGCCATAACCCGGATGACACCCCTGAATGCGGCTCAAGCTCTCCTGCGGCAATCATACCGGCGTCAGATCGCGCTTTCCTATGCCAACCAGAGCGGGCTGGCGGGCCGCATCGGCGCGCTTGCAGCCGGGATCGGAGTCTATCACCTGAGCAGGCCTCGCGACCTGGAGCGTCTGGACGAGACGACTGCAGCATTGATGAAGCACTGGCAAAGTCCGAGCGTGGCGTAGCGATCGTGGCGACCCTACCGGCCGGACTGATCTGGCTCGCATCCTATCCCAAGTCCGGCAACACCTGGATGCGCGTCCTGTTTGCCAACTTGCTGACTGGCAGCGAACAACCTTGCAACATCAACCGGCTGTCCGAGGAAGAACTGCTGATAAGCCGCTGGCGGTTCTGCGACGAGCTTCTGGTGGAACCGGACAGCCTCTATTCGGCAGAGCTGGCGAAACTTCGCGCGATGCAAGGCGCGTTCGTCGCAAGGCGTCTTGAGAAACCTTTCATCTGCAAGACCCATGACAGGTTTGATACCGAAGTAACCGGACTGCCAGGAAGCCGCGGCCTGTACCTTGTCCGCGATCCCCGCGATGTCGCGATCTCTCTTTCGCATCACGCCGGCATTTCGATCGATGCAGCCATTGCACAGATGCTCGATGCGACGGCCCACTCCGACGGACCGATGCAGTTGCGCTACGCCTTGGGGGACTGGGCTTCGCATGTGACGGGCTGGACCACGCAAGAGGAAATTCCGGTTCAGGTCGTGCGATATGAGGATCTGCGGCAGGACACCAAAGCCGAATTTACCAGAATCATCGGGTGGTTGAATGGCACCGCCAGTTCTGCGGAAGTGGATCGAGCGATCGACCATTCGTCTCTTGGAGAACTGCAGCGCCAGGAGGCAACGCACGGCTTTCGCGAAAGCCTGCCGCAGCAAGAGCGCTTTTTCCGGTCGGGCAAGGCCGGGGAATGGCGCCAGGCGCTGACCCCTGGTCAGATCCGCAGGATCGAAGACGCATTTGGGCCGGTGATGGAACAGTGGGGCTATTCCCAGGTGCACCATGTCTGATCGCAGGCCGCACGTCTGATCGGCCGTACATTCCAAGGGAGTTACAGATGGGAAAATTGGTTCAGCGCGCGCGGGGCATGTTGGGCTCGGCTCAGGAGAACTCCACCTTGCTGCTCAATGTGCAGGCTGGGTGCTACCACGAATTGAACGAGGTGGCCTCGCGGATCTGGGAACTCCTCGCACAGCCTATCGACGAAGACGATATCGTTGCAACGCTTGAGGCCGAGTATGATGTGCCGGCTGCCGATTGCCGGGATCAGGTGATAGCATTTCTCCGCGAACTGAGGGAGCGCGGGATGCTGGAAGTGGTGTAACGGCGTGAAACTGATCTGCGGTATTGTGCGCCTGGATGATGCCTGCCCGCCAGAGCAAATGCTCGACGGCATGATTGAGGCGATGATTCCCGAGGGGCTGTCCCCCGCCGTCAGCCGCCAGACACATGGTCGCCTGAGCATGGCCATCCTGGATTTCTCACATGAAGGCGCGCGTCCGGTCGAGAAGGACGCGTGGATCGTAGCGGCAGATGTGCGACTGGATGTCTTCTCGGATTGTCCGGAGCAGATCTTTCTGACCAGCCTTGCCACGCATGGCGCGGACTTTCCCGATCGCATCAATGGCGACTTCGCCGTGGCGATGTGGGAGCAGAAGCAAAACGTCCTCTGGCTGGCCCGCGATTTCATCGGGGCAAGGCCCTTGGCCTGGACTCTGCGCGCGGGACGCTGGTTCGCGTTCGCCAGCCTGCCGAAAGGTCTTCACAAAGCCGGTGTGGCATCCGCGATTCCGGACCAGCCTGCCCATGCAATCAGACTGCGCCAGTCATTCTTTCGGGGCAGCGACAGTGGCTTTGCCGAAATCGCCTATCTCCCTGCCGGTCATAGCCTGCGGTTCAGTGTCGAGGACCAAGCTCCGCAGATTCATCGGGCATACCGCCCGGACGAAAGCGCCGTCGGCAAATGGACAGGAACCCGGGACGCTGCCGCCCGAAAGCTGAAAACGCTGCTCGACGAAGCCGTTCGGCGGCGTATGCCAACGGACAAGCCCGTCGCCTGCCACCTCAGCGGAGGGCTCGACAGTTCGGCGATAACGGCGCTGGCAGCGAAGGCCGCGCGCGGGCGCGGCGCCGGCGTCATCGCGCTAAGCATGACAACACTCAAGCCGATCGGCCCAGCGCAGCTCGATGAGCGCCCCTTGATCGAAGCTCTCCTGAAGCAATATCCGGACGTTGAACACCACGTGGTCCACGATTGCCTGCATATGCCCGGCCAGCCGGAGGATACGGACTGGCCGGGCGGTGTGATCGGCGGGCATGACGATCAGATGATGGCGCTGGCGGCCAAAGCCGGCGCAGATCGGGTCCTCAGCGGCGTCGGTGGCGACGAAGGAGCGACCTACAACGGCGCCAACCTTTACGCTGCCCTGTTCCTGAAGGGGGATATGCGAACTCTCGCCCGGGAACTCCGGTCGCGCGCCAGGACCGATGGCAAATCGCTGAAAGCCACGATCCGCGCTCGCCTTCTGAAACCCCTGCTTGCCAAGCTTCCGATGACGCGTCGCGGACCATCCCGTTCACCGATGGATGCAGCTTCAGGCATTCTCCGCTTCGTGAAACCCGCATTCAGGAGCGAAATCCTCGACAGAAGCATGCAGCCGATTCTCCAGGCGAATACGCCAAGGGAGCGAGTCACGGCCTTTGCGGATCATCATATCCCATCGCGTTGCACCTACTTCTCGATAATGGCTGCCCGCCATGGACTGGCGGTAACCTTTCCGATGCTTGATCGAACGGTCGTGGACTTCATGTTGTCTTTGCCGCTGCATCACTTCGTGCACGACGGGTACAGTCGCCAACCCTTCCGCACCGCCATGGAAGGCATCCTGCCCGACGAAGTCCGCTTGGCGCAGGTCAAGGTCGGATTATTCGACGAGCGCTTCATGGGCTACGCAGAGCTGAAAGAGAAACTGCTGCTGTCGCTTGATCTGCTGCGCGCCTCTGTCGATGGACAGTCGACGATCTTCGATCTGGACGCGATCGGCGCCGGGCTCCGGCTTTTACCCGATGCAGCAAGGCTGGATGATATTTCACAGCTGGGTCGTGCAGCGCTGGACAGGGACACACCGCCCTGGTTGCCATTGATGGCCGTGGAGTGCCTCATTGCTGCCCACCGACTTGGTTTCCGGCCCGAGATGAGCAGTCCATCGGTCTAGCCTGGCCGAGCTCGTGTCCTGCAGCTTTCGTACTACACAAGGCTGGACGCCATTCTGCTTCTGTCTGCAACGCGGCCAGTGATGATTTCGAATGCGCGGGCCGCCTGTCCGATGACCATGCCGATACCATTGATCGTGCGACACCCCCGCTGCCTGGCAAGGCAAAGCAGTTCCGTTTCGGGCGGGAAGTAGATGATATCGGCGACCCAGTGCCGCGCTTCGACGGCATCTTCGGCAATCGGCATACCGGGTTTGCCGTTCATGCCGATCGGCGTGGCGTTGACGATACCGTCAGCAACCGCCATCTCGACCGCATCGGGAGTAAGGGCGATGATCCGGGCATTGGTGAAACGCGCAGCAAGATCGTCTGCCAGGAGCCTTGCGCGGTTCTCGTCCACATCGACCAGTTGCAGCGTGCCGACCCCCAGCGAGAGCAGGGCATTGGCGACGGCAGCCCCCGCCCCTCCTGCACCGAGCTGGACCACATTGTTCAAGGCGACGCCCGGCAATCCTTCGGCAATGGAGTCCCGGAAGCCGGCCATGTCGGTATTGAAGCCGCACAGCTTGCCATCGCGGATGGATACGGTGTTGACTGCGCCCACGGAAAGCGCGGTCTCGTCGAGTTCATCAAGCAGCGATACCACGGCCTGCTTGAACGGATAGGTCACGTTGAAGCCGCTGTAGCCTTGGTCCAGCAGGCGCTTCAGGACCAGTGGAAGATCACTGTCGGCCCAGCCTCGCGCGGAAAAATCATAAAGGTCGTAACGCAAGGCGATACCCTGCGCCTGCGCTTCCTTCTCGTGCAACTCGGGCGAGCGCGAGGCGAGGATCGAACGTCCAAGAAGGCCGGAAAGGATCATTTGTGCCTTCGAAAAGCGTCCCGGCACCACGGGGATGCCGGGACATAGGGTGGATCAGAAGTTTAGGCGTGCGCCAAGATAGAACGAGCGACCGATCGGATCGTAGAGCGCAACGTCCGTGCCATTCTGCGAGCTCGCCACGAAGGGCAGGCCGCGATCGAACAGGTTGTTCACGCCGGCGCGAAACTCGATCGACTTGTTGACGCGAACAGTGCCGAACATGTCCCACAGCGCATAGGCACCCACGCCAACCTGGGCGGTGGCAGGAGTAAGGACCGAGGTCGTGTCCTTCATCGCGCTCTGGTAACGCCAGCGAAGGCCGAGCGTGGTGGCGTCCGAACGGTAGCCGAAGCTGGTGACCGACTTCCATTTCGGCGTGGCGCGCGGCGGAAGGCTGCTGACGCCTGCCGCACCGTTGCTGATGCCCGTGTAGTCGAGCTCTGCCGCGCCAGGGATCAGCTGCAGCTTGTACTTGTGCAGCCAGCCCACGGCCGCGTTCACGAACAGACGACCGCTGTCTCCACGCAGGATCGGTGACGGCACTGTCCAGTTCACCTGCGCCTCGACGCCATCGGTCTTGACCGATCCAAGGTTGAGGAACGGCGTGGCGACGTTGACCAGCTGCCCCGAGTTATCGCGCGAGAGCAGGCCGCAATAGAGGTTGGTCTTGTCGTAGCTGGGGTTCGAGCCATCGAGGTTGAAGCACTTCGACAGCACGGTCAGGCCGGGCACGGTCGAGATCACGTTCTTGACCGCGATATTGTAGTAGTCGACCGAAAGCGTGAAGTCCGACAGAAGCCCGCTCTGGAAGGGCGAATTGAGCACGAAGCCGAAATTGTAGGTATCGGCGCGTTCGGGCGTCAGGTTGGTGTTGCCCGAGACGAGCTGGCCGGTGGCCGTGGTCGGGAAGGTGTAGCTGGAGATTGCAGCCTGCGGAATGCCCTGTGCAACGCAGAGTTCTGCAACCTTGGCACCGTTGGCACCCGTGCGCGCGGTCGAGCGGATATCGCAAGGATCGCCCAGTGCGCCTGGCGGCGTGCCGATCACCAGCTGGTTGCCCTGCTGCGGCGAGAACAGTTCGCCGATGTTCGGCGCACGCACCGCGCGCTGGTAGCTGCCACGGAACAGCAGCGGCTCCACCGGCTTCCAGCGGGCGTCGACTTCGTAGCTGGTGACCCCGCCGGTGACCGAATAGTCGGAGTAGCGGATCGCGCCGCCGATGCCGAATTCCTCGATGAACGGCTTGTCGGCGATCAGCGGTACGTCAACCTGCGCAGCAAATTCCTTCACGGAGATGCGACCCGAGGCGGGCTGCGAGGCAATCACGGATTCGATGTTCTGGGCGCGAAGATCGCTGTCTGGAATGTAGTTGTAGCTGTTCCTGCGATAGCCTGCGACGAAGGCGATCTGGGCAGGGCCAGCGCCAAGATCGAACAGCTTGCCGTTGACCTGCAACTGGGCCTGCGTCTGGGACAGCTTCTCCTTCGAGAATGCGGTCTTGGTGATGTAGTCCACGCAGGCCTGCGACAGCGAGCGGGCGTTGGCATCACCGAAGATGTTGAAGCCGCCGGTGCAAAGCGAACGGCCACCGTCAGCCGCGTTCAGCAAGGTCTGGACGCGGCTCTTGACCACGGCGTCGTTGAGCTGCTGGTCATGGACCGACTGGTCGTAGGATGCATAGAGATCGAACGACCAGCCCGAGGTGATGTCCCCCTTCAGGCCGGCCATGTACTGCTGGACGACGTAGTTCTCGTCCCAGTTCTTGTAAGGCACGCCAACGTAGCGGCCATTCCAGGTGAACGGCGCATTGGGGTTGGGGCGCGAAGCGAGGATCGTGCGAAGGTCCTGCGGGATGAACGGATTGGTGACCGGGATCGTGGTCAGTGAACCGAACTGGGTGAGGCTGCCGCCTGACGCAGTCTTGACCGAAAGGTCGACGTACATGAACTGGCCATAGGCGGTGAGGCCCGGCGCAAGGTCGTAGTCGGCCTTGACGAAGGCAGTCTTGCGCTTGAGGCCATTGGCGAAATCGATCTGCTGGCCGACCGGCATGCGCACGTTGTTGCCGACGATCAGGTAGCCGTTTGAGCCGTTGGGACCCTTGTAGTTGCGCGCACCGGTCTGCGTGAACAACGTGCCATCATTGTTGAAACCGAGGTTCAGCAGCTGGAAATTGGCGGGCAGATTGCTGATGCCGTATCCCGAAAATACGGCCGACACGACTGCCGCGTCAGGAGCATTGGTCGCGCTCGGCACGAAGGTGCCGTTGCCGATGAACGACGAGGGCGTCTTGTCGAAGAAGAAGTCGCGGGTCGAGCCGTTCACCTGGTCCTGATGAGCATAGCTGAACGCCGCCATGACGTGACCACGATCCTCGGCAAAGCTCGATCCGAAAGCGAGCGAGCCGTTGAACTTGTAGGCATCGCCGCGGTCGCTGATCGAGTTCTGCACGTCGATGCGCACGCCGTCGAAAGCGCGCTGGGTCTTGAAGTTGACGACACCCGAGATGGCATCGGAACCGTAGATAGCCGACGCGCCGCCCGTGATGATGTCGACACCACCCATGATCGATTCAGGCAGGATGTTGATGTCCACGTTGCCATTGATATCCGACAGCGGCAGGCGCTTGCCATCAAGCAGCACGAGATTGCGGTTGGTGCCAAGGCCATGGAGGTTGACCGATGCGCGGCCACCCGTGCCCTGCCCGCCGGTGTTGGCGTTGCCCGCGGTCGTGAAGCTCGGAAACTGGTTCAACGCGTCCTGCAGATTGACCTGTCCGGTCTCCTTGAGCGCGGTCTCGCCCACCGAGACGATCGGGCTGACGGCGGTGTTGTTCGGTCGCGCGATCAGCGAGCCGGTAACGATGATTTCCTTGGTGTCGCCCGGCGCTTCAGCAGCTTGGTCCTCTGCACCATTCTGGGCCGCATCCTGAGCGAGCGCGGGCGCAGAGAGCGCGGCAGCTACGGTCAACAGGGACGCGGAAAACGCAAGGCGAGTGCCCCTCAAATTCATGGTCATCCTCCTCCAGGGGCAGCTGAATTCGCCGCCCTTCACCGAGGGTTCATTTATGTGACGAACTAGTCCCTGTCAAATAACTTGTGACTGGTTAGTTACACTTTGTGGCGTTCCACCAGAAACGCTGCTGCCGCACAGATGAGCAAGGGCGCGCAGTAGGCTCCGAAAAGCGCCGGTAACGGTGCGTTTGCCGCCATCAGGTAGCCGCCCAGCATCGGGCCGATCACCGCCCCGCCCCGGCCCACGCCAATGGCCCAACCCACGCCGGTGGCGCGCACCTCGCCGGGATAGGCGCCCGCCGCGATCGGCCAGACGCCATTGTATCCCCCCTGCAGGGTCACGCCGATCACGAAGGCGACGACCAGCGTCAGCCACACCGGCATTGCGATCGATCCGAAAGCCACCATCGCCACGCCCGCGCCGGTCAGCATCACGGGAACCAGCTTTCCCAGCGGCACGCGCAAGGCAAGGACGCTCATCGCCATCGTGCCGACGAAGGCACCAAGGTTGTAGAGCGCGCCAGCGTAAATACCGTTGGTCTCCGAAAGGCCCGCCGCGATCGACAGCTTCGGGATCCAGCTGACGATGAAGTAGAGCACCATCAGTCCGAAGAACACGGCACACCACAGGGCGATGGTCCGTGCGCGCAGGGCCGGAGCAAACAACTGGCCTACCTTGCCCGCCGAGGCGCGCCCCTGGCTCGCCTCAGGTTTCACATGAGGCAGGACCAGCCACGCTGCCGGCAACAGCGCCACCGTCAGCACCGCAGCGCCCAGCAGCATGGCCTGCCAGCCATGGATCGGAAGCGCATGCGCCACGATCAGCCCGGTGAACACCGCCGCAAAGGGATACCCTGCCTGTACCACGCCCACCGCCAGATTGCGCTGTGCGGGAGGCGCGCTCTCCGCGGCAAGCGCCGCCATCGCCGCGAGCACCGTTCCGATGCCCGAGCCCACGATTACCCGCATCGCGAACAGGAATGGCACGTTCGGAGCGATACTGCTGGCGAACATGCCGACCGACATCAGGCACAGCGCCGCAAGGATAACCGCGCGCCGCCCAAGCCGATCAGCCAGCGGGGCAATGAACATGCCGCCGATGGCCATGCCGAGAAGGCCAGCGCTGAACAGGTTGCCCATCGTTGCTGCGCCAATGCCCCATTCCGCCTGCAGTCGCGGAGCAATAAACGACAGGATCGTCACGTCCACGCCGTCGGCCATGTTGATCGCGAAGCACAGAGCAACGATGCCCAAGGCCTTGCGCGACCACTCCGTGGGGCCGTCGGCCATGGAATCGGGTGCGGGAAGTGCCATTCGTCCTCTCCTTTTGGCGCAAGGGCAGACGTCCGGCCGATCCATGGACGAGCAGCAATAGCTGCCCGGCCGGTCAGTCCTTCTTCGTCACCCAGGCCAGAATGATGTCCGCCACCTGCCCTGCCCGTCGCTCGATCGCCTCGGGGCTGGTCATGTCCACCCCGAAGTTGTGCGCGAAGGTGAACTGGTTGGAGACGTTGTAGAAACTCAATGCGGTCAGATTGAGATGCAGGTCCACCGGGTCGATGCCATCGCGGAAAGTACCTTCCGCCTGTCCCCGGGCGATGATGCTTTCGAGGATGCCGATGACCCGGCGGTTGCCTTGGGGCAGGCCCTCGATCTGCTTGAGATGTTCGGCGCGGTGGATGTTCTCGTTCATCACCAGTCGCACCAGTTCAGGATGGCGCGCGTGATAGCGCACGTCATGCTCGATCAGACGGCGCAGCGCGTCGGTAGCGCTGCCGCTCTCGATGTCGACTTCGGCCTCGCTCTCGCGGACGCGAGCATAAGCGCGTTGCAGGACGGCACGATAAAGCTCGTCCTTGCCTTCGAAGTAATAGTAGATCTTGCGCTTGGTCGCCTTGCCCGCGATCTCGTCGATCCTCGCCCCGGCCAGGCCCTTCTCGACAAATTCGTTGGTGGCGATGTCGATGATCTGGTTGATCGCCTGCTCGCGGCTTTCCGCGCGACTCCGGCGTTCCGGCTTCTTCGCTATTTCGCTCTCGGGCAAGATGGTGGTCTCCGCGACTGGCACGAGGTCCTCTCGCTCGCCATCGAGCGCCTGCCCCGTTGGCAGCGATGCTAGCGGGATTTTCGGCTGCGGTCTGCCCGTGACACAGCGCGCGCGCAGGTTTTCCCCGCCCATAAGCGCCGTTCCGGCCACCGCATCAGAAATTCCCTTCACATTCCTCCCCTTGCGCCCGCACTCCATTTATGTAACGAACTAGTCCCTAACATTTATAGATGTCAACCTCGCAAGAGCCGAGGCGACGGAGAGCCTGCAGTGCCCATCAAGACGTCCATCGCCACCGTTTCGATCAGTGGTACGCTCGATGCCAAGCTGCAGGCCATCGCTGCTGCCGGATACGACGGGGCCGAGATCTTCGAGAACGACCTTCTTTCGACGCACCTCTCGGCACGCGACATCTCAAGCATGATGGCTGATCTCGGCCTTGCCTGCACGATGTTCCAGCCGTTCCGCGATCTCGACGGATTGCCCGAACCGCAGCGCACCCGCGCGTTCGACCGGCTCGAGCGCAAGTTCGACGTCATGCAGGAACTTGGCACCGATCTGCTCCTGCTCTGCTCAAGCTGCTCAACCATCGCTTCAGCCGATCGCGCCCACACCATCGCCGATCTTCACGAAGCCGGGGAACGCGCCGCCGCACGCGGCCTGCGCATCGGCTACGAAGCGCTTGCCTGGGGCCGCCACGTCAACGATCACCGCGATGCCTGGAGCATCGTGCGCGACGTGGATCACCCGGCCATCGGTCTCGTGCTCGACAGCTTCCACTCGCTCTCGCGCCGCATCCCCTCCTCCAGCATCGGCGATATCCGCGCCGACAAGCTGTTCATTGTGCAAGTAGCCGACGCCCCGGTGCTCGACATGGACCTTCTGCAGTGGAGCCGCCACTTCCGCTCGATGCCGGGCCAAGGCGACTTTCCACTCGATGATTGGGCGCAGGCGATCCGCAAGATCGGCTACGACGGGTATTGGAGCCTCGAGATCTTCAACGACCGCTTCCGCGCAGGTTCGGCCAGCGGCGTGGCGCTCGATGGCTATCGCTCACTGCGCCTTCTGGAGGGCGGAATTGCGAAGCCCTCTGCCGCTGCCCCCACGTTGCCGCCGCGGGCCACCACCACGGGCGTCGAGTTCATCGAATTTGCCGCCAGCCACGAAGAAGCCGAGGCACTTGGCGCGATGCTCCGCCCGCTCGGCTTCCGACCCACCGCGCGCCATCGCAGCAAGGACGTTACCCGCTGGACGCAAGGCGCGGCGAGCATCGTCGTGAATTGCGAGCCCGAAGGCCTCGCCCACAGCTTTGACATGGTCCACGGCGCCGCCGTCTGCGCACTCGGACTTACCGTGCCGGACGTTCCCGCAGCGCTTTCTCGCGCCGACTTTCTGCGCGTCCCGCGGTTCGAGCAGGCAGTCGGCCCCGACGAATGGCCGATCCCGAGCGTGCGCGGCGTCGGAGGCAGCCTGATCTACCTCGTCGATGCAGCCAGCCGCGAGGCGATGTGGGCTCATGAGTTCCCTCACGCGCTCGAACCCGTAGCCGCGCCACTGCTGAACGGCGTCGACCACATTGCGCAGACCATGCAGTACGAGGAATTCCTCAGCTGGCTTCTGTTCTACGTCGCCCTGCTAGATGTTGAAAAGACGCCCCAGCTCGAGATCGCCGACCCGATGGGCCTCGTGCAGAGTCAGGCGGTTGAAAACGCCGATCGTTCGGTACGTTTCACGCTCAACGGCTCGCTCGCCAGCCAGTCGCTTACTTCGCGATTCGTGCAGAACTATTTCGGTGCGGGGGTGCAGCATATCGCGTTTGCCACGTCCGATGTCTTCGCCGTAGCCGAAGCTGCCCGCGCCGATGGCCTGCCGGTCCTCGAAATTCCGCGCAACTACTATGACGATCTCGAAGCGCGCTGGGGACTGGATCCCGGACTGATCGAGCGGATGGCTCGGCTCGGCATCCTCTACGACTGCGACGGCGAGGCGGAATACTTCCAGTTCTACAGTCGCGCCTTCGCCCGACGCGTCTTCTTCGAAGTGGTCGAGCGACGCGGATACGCCGGATACGGTGCAGCCAATGCCCCGATCCGCCTTGCCGCGCAAGCCAGACACAAACCCGAATATCTCGATTGAGGAAGCTCATGCGCCTGATCGCCACGATAGCCACCGCCGCGCTGGCAACTGCCACAAGCGCGCACGCCGCTGAACCCGCGCTCGAATTCGCCTTCGAGGAAACGGTCACGCTCGATGCCGATGTGACTGTCGGCCAGACCTCGCTTGGCACCCGCAACATCGTGCCCATTACAGGCGGCACCTTCGAAGGCCCCGGCATTCGCGGCACGATAATGGGCGGTGGCTGGGACTGGCAATTGCGGCGCGCCGATGGCTGCCTGCAGATCAAGGCTGATTACATGCTGCGCACCGATGACGGTGCCGTGATCAACGTCGTCAACACCGGCGTCAGTTGCCGCGCCAAGGACCCCAAGGCAGTCGTCCGTACCCACCCCGTCTTCGAAGCGCCGCAGGGCAAGTACGACTGGCTCTCGCAAGGCTGCTTCATCGGCACGCTCGATCCGGTGAGCCTGCCCGGTGGCAAGCGCGCGGTGCGCATCCGCTTCTACCGCGTCAGCTGAACGCGCAACGATGACAGACAAAGGAGAGGACAAGATGGCCCGTTTCACCCCACTGGCAGCGTTCGCCTGCGCTGCCCTGGTCGCTGCGCCCACCAGCGCCAAGACACCCGCCGAGCGCTCCGTCCCGGTCAATCCCGAACCGTCGATGGCCGACAAGTTCCCGCAGGTGGCGGTCGCCTTTCCCGGCGGGGTCAAGGCGTGGCGCGACGTGACCTATCAGGTCAACCCCGGCTACCGCCCGCAGATCGTCGACATCTATGTGCCCGCCGGCAAAGGCCCGCATCCGCTTGTGCTCTATATTCACGGCGGCGGATGGATGGGAGGCCATACCCGCCAGTCAGGTGCCTTCGACAACTTCCCGAAAATGCTCGCCGCCTTTGCCGCCGAGGGCTTCACCGTCGCCAGCGTCGAATATCGCCTGTCGGGCGAAGCGACCTTCCCGGCACAGGCCAAGGACATCTTTGCCGCCCTGCGCTTCCTGCGCCAGAACGCAGCGCAATATCACATCGATCCGTCGCGCGTCGGCGTGTTCGGCGGTTCGGCGGGGGGCCACCTCGCTGCACTTACGGGCCTTGCCTGCACCGACGGCAAGATCGACGCCACGCTCGATCCCGCCTCGACCAATGATGGCTGCGTGCAAGCCACCGCCGCTTGGTATGGCATCCACGATTTCGCCACGATGCCGCGCATAACGCAGAAGGATTCTGCCGAGCAGCGCCTGCTCGGCTGCAAGGACAGCACCTGCACGACCGAAGCGATCCGCGCCGCCAGCCCGATCAGCTATGTCGATGTCAAGGACGCACCGGTGCTACTGCTCCACGGCGTAGACGACAAGGTCGTGCCCGTTGGCCAGTCGCAACAGCTCGAAGCCGCGCTGAAGGCCGCAGGCGTTCCTGTGAGCGCCACCTACTACCCCGGCATCGACCACAGCTTCATGGGAGCGACGCCCGACGATACCCGCCGCACCTCGCTCAAGGCGATGAACGCGACCTTCGATTTCTTCCACGACAAGCTGGGGGTGCCGCGCAAGTGATCCGCAAGCTGATCGCGGCACTTTCCCTCGCCGCCGCACAGTCGGCGCTGGCCGAGCCAATCGAAGTCGACGGCGGTCAGATCGAAGGCGTCACCCTCCCCTCCGGAATCGAAGCATGGCTCGGCGTGCCCTTTGCCGCGCCGCCCCTGCGTGAACTGCGCTGGAAGTCACCACAGCCGGTGGAGCCCTGGTCGGGCCTTCGCCACGCCGACCGCTTCGCCCCCGAATGCCTCCAGCCCCTGCGCGGTTCGCTCCAGAACCATTACTTCGGCAACGAGGCGACCAGCGAGGACTGCCTCTACCTCAACATCTGGGCCCCGAAGAATGCCGCCAAGGCCCCCGTCGTGGTGTGGATCTACGGCGGCGGTTTCAACATCGGCTCGGCCTCGATGGCAAACTATTCGGGCGCACCACTGGCGCGCGATGGAGTGGTCCGGGTCAACCTCGCCTATCGCGTCGGTGCGCTGGGCTTTCTTGCCCACCCAGACCTTACCGGCGAAGCGGGCACTTCGGGCAACTATGGCTTGATGGACCAGATCGCCGCGCTCCAATGGGTTCAGCGCAATATCGCCAGGTTCGGTGGAGATCCTGCCAATGTCACCATTGTCGGCCAATCGGCAGGGGCAATGTCAGTCTCGCTGCTGCAGGCGTCTCCGCTCGCCAAGGGCCTGTTTGCAAAGGCCGTTGCCATGAGCGGCAGCGCGTTCGGTGGCATGCTCGGCCCCATCTCGCTGGCCACGGCGGAAGAGCAGGGCCTTGCCCTGCAAAAGGAACTTGGTGCAGCCTCGCTAACCGAAATGCGCGGCCTCCCCGGTGACCGCTTCATTTCCGCAACAACGCCCAGAAGTCCTATCGTCCGCGACGGCAAGGTCGTCACCGGCTCCAACGAAGAGGTTTTCGCTGCGCGCCAACAGTCCGACGTTCCGATACTGATCGGCTACACCCGCGACGAGAGCTTTCGCCCCTTCGCACCTGCGGACAACAGCCTCGGCCTCGCTGCCGCCGTCCGCGAACGCTATCCCGCGAGCGCCGACGCGATCCTGAAGGCATATGCTTCAAGCGGCCCGCGCGCCGCTACCGACATCGCGCGCGATGGCTCGGTGGGCCTGCAGATGGGTGACTGGGCACTGGCGCAGCGCAAGTATGGAAGAGCACCCACCTATGCCTATCTGTTCACCCGACGCCAGCCCTATGCGCCGGGTATCAGGTTCAGCGATCACGATCCGGCCACGGTCGGGGCCTACCACACCGGCGACGTGCCCTACTGGCTGCGCACGCGAGATTCGCTCAACCTGTTCCGCCAGACCCGCATCTGGGAGCCAACCGATGAGTCGCTCGAGAACGAGATGGCAGGAGCGCTGCTCTCGTTCGCCCGCACCGGCGTTCCTGCCAGCACCACGGTCGGCTCATGGCCCGCGTTCAGGCCGGAAAAGCCGCAACTCGTCTGGCTTGGGGAAAAATTGTCGGTGGTAACCTGGCCGCATCTTAGCGACTTTGCCCTGCTGCGGGATGGCAAAGCCCCAACCCGGCCCGCATCTTCACGGCCACGAGATTGACGCGCCCATTCTACAGGTTTTTCTGCGCGGGACTTGTGGCACTGCTCGCGTCTGCGCCGGGACGTGGTCAGCCCGCCGAATGCAGTCCCGATGCAGAGCTTACCTATCTCTGCGGCCTGCAGAAGCCGGAAGATTTGCTGGCCGTGCCCGGCACGTCATGGTTGGTCGTAAGCGGATTTGCGAAAGGCGCCGGCCTGAAACTGGTCGACGCCCGTACACGATCCTACCGACAATGGTATACTGGCGAGGAAAGCCAGCTTGCCCCCGACGCGGAAGCCTTCCCTGATTGCCCAGGCCCGCCAGACCCTGCCTTGTTCAACACCCGCGGGCTGTCGCTGCGCCCCCTCGCCGCCGGCCATTTCCGACTGCTCGTCGTCAACCATGGCGGGCGGGAATCGATCGAGGCGTTCGATGTAACGCTCGAACAAGGCAAGGAGCCGAACCTCCTGTGGCGCGGCTGCGTCGTCATGCCCGCAGGACAAGTCGGCAACAGCGTCGCGCAATTCGCGGATGGGACCATGCTGGTCACGGTGCTCACCCGCCCGGGCACCACGATCGGCGATTTCATGCTGGGCCGGAAGACAGGTGCCGTCTGGCAACGCGGTCCCGCAGACCACCAATTTCGGCTCTTGCCCGGCACTGAACTTCCCGGCAACAACGGCATCGAAGCCGATCCCGACCAGCGCCGCTTCTATGTGGTGGCGTTTGGCTGGCACGCCGTCGTCGTCTTCGACCGAAAGGACACGCGTCGCCCGCTAGCTCGGATCAGCGCGCCGGACTTCATGCCGGATAATATCCACTGGACTGGCGGACACCTTCTGCTGGCCGGCATGCGGCTCGACGAACCGGCTTGCGGCGGCCTTCGCAAGGTCGTGAAGGGAGAAGCGGACCCGATGCTCTGCAAGCGAGGCTGGATCGTCGGCGAACTCGACACGGGCACGGGACGCATCGCAACTTTCGCCTATGGCACCCCGCGCCAGCAATTTAACGGCCTGTCGGCAGCCGCCTTGGTGGGGCGTGAACTGTGGCTCGGATCCTTCCAAAGCGAACGGTTGGGAATCGCAGGAGGTCCCGAGGCCCGAGATGAATAGTGGCGGCCCTTCCCATAGCAGCCTCGACCGCAGCACATGGTGCTAACGCCCGTTGGTAGGAAGCCGATGATTTTCCTTGGGAAAACACCCTAAAGAAGGTGGTGCGCTTACGGTACTCACACTATGACATCAAGTGTATGAAAATAAACAGTTTTATAGGAACGATTTGCGAGACAGGCCCCCAATTAGGCCCCCGGAAAAAAGGTCACATTAAAAAAGACTGTGAATAAGTCGCTACCACGGGCCGCCCAGTTTACACGCTGCATCCTGTTCCGATCGCGATCAAGCTTATGGCACTGACCAAGGTCGGCCCCGACAAGTGCGCATCGAGGTCCGGGACGATCCCGGCAGCCAGATATAATCTTGCGTTCGTGCAGGACGCAAGACAGGGTGTTCGTCTGATGCGGCGCGATCTCGATCATCTTCCTCCGGCCAAGCAGCGCGAGCTTGAGCGCGTAGTGCAGCTGGTTTTCGAGGAATTCGAAGACGTTACCGCCTGTGCCAGCGCCAGCCGGAAAAAGGCGGGACGGATTCTCAAGGTCATTCTCTACGGCAGCTACGCGCGCGGAGGCTGGATTGATGAACCCCATACCGCCAAGGGATATAAGTCGGATTTCGACCTGCTGATTATCGTGAACCACAAGGACCTGACCGACCGGGTCAAGTACTGGTCTCGGCTCGATGAACGCCTGATGCGTGAGTATGGGATCACCGGAACGCTCAAGACCCCGGTGAACTTCATCGTTCATACGCTCGGCGAGGTGAACGATGGACTGGCGCATGGGCGCTACTTTTTCATGGACGTCGCCAAGGACGGCATCGCGCTTTACGAGGCAGATGATACCGAACTACATACGCCCAAGCCCAAGACGCCGGAGCAGGCACTGACGATGGCGAAGGATTATTTCGAGGAGTGGTATCCCACTGGTGGAGAATTTTTCGATAACTTTCGATTTAACTTCGAGCTAGGCCGCAACAATAATGCAGCGTTCCAACTCCACCAATCTGCAGAACGTTTATACCACACAGTACTTCTTGTTGTCAGTTTTTACACACCACACGTCCACAATCTTGCGTTCCTTAGAAATCAAGCAGAAAAATTAGATAGACGCCTTATTTATGTTTGGCCATCTGAACAAAAAAGGCAGAAGGCAATGTTTGAAAAGTTGAAGGAAGCATACGTTAAAGCGAGGTACTCGAAGCATTACATGATAAAATTAGATGAATTAAAATGGCTCGGTGAGCAAGTTGAGGAACTGGGTCGTGTGGTTCACGCGGTATGCGCCGAACGCATTGCCGCTCTCGAAGACCAGGTAGAAGTCCGGAGGGTAGCCGCTACGAAGAAATGACCGGGATTGCGGACAGTGCCGACAGTCCGGTTTTCGGGCCAACCAGCGAATACCTGCCTTTTCGAATTTCGCACTCTTTGTGCTCATCAATGGTGATGTAGTAGCTCTTCGAAATGAGCTCGAACATCAATGGGGAAGTCACTCGCCAGGCAGTCGAGTGTCTGGGCGGTTACGCCTATCAAATCTACGCATCTGAACCTCTGCCCCTTGGCGAGAATGGGGGTGCAAGCGGAGCGGGAGTCTTCACGGGGAACCGGCTGTACGGAAACGAAGTGTAGGAAGCTGGGCGGAAGGCTCTCCGAAGCGCGCTCGGGGCAAAGCCCCAAGTCTTTCCCGCGAGTGATCGATGCCGAATGGCCGAGACGGCTGACTCGCTTAACGAGAGCCCGGCCCGAAGGGTGCGGCCAAGCACCTTATTCTATAAATCGTCCTATCATGATCAAGAGATCACGTTCCCAAATACCGTCTAATAGAAGATTATCCGGAGCAGGCCGACCCCACAGAGCTTCATTTTTTAGGAATAGCGATACTGGACGAGTATACGGTTTCCACGAATACGCTGGATGCCTTGCTCGGACAACGGAAGATCGCGGAGCATGAGCAGGTAACTGAAGCATTCCAGTGCAGCGAGTGCTTTCACAAATGCGGTAAATTCTTCCTCGTCGTGCGGTTCAAAATGGCCGTGCGCGATCCGACCGCGAAACGCAGTGGCGCGAACCAATTCATCGACCATCTTATCATCCGCGATGTTATTGCCAAATCGCTCGCGAAGAGTGGTTACAAGTCTGGCGAAGCGGCCCCGATGACTTTCAAACCGAAGTACGCGTAGACAACCGCGTATTCTACCAAGCCAATCATGGTATCCAAGCTCCCCTGCAATCTCGGCAGCGCCATTTGCTATCATGTCCACATGCACTGGATCGACGGGGCGTAACGCTACCGCTATCGGGATTTCCTCTAGCCATTTGAATGCGGCAAGCATTCGCTCAGCCGAGATCTCATTTTTGAGCTTGAAAGATGCCATCATCAATTCGGCTGGCTTGCACCAAGCCTTGTCTCTCTCCAACCATGCTTTCAGGCAAGCCTGCAGATTGTCGCGCTGGTCGTCATCGTGAGCCAAAACGAATGACGCATGCGATTCGGCCTTTTCATCCTCAGAATCTTCGTCACGCGACCAGATATAGTGGACTTCAAAAGTGTAGGCTGACTGTTGCGCATCAACTGCGGCCCCGAACTCCTCATTAATAAGCGCATGAATTTTAGGCGCGTGGGGTCGAAGTCGAAGGCAGAGTGCCGCAGACAGAAATTGCACGATTGCGTTGACCGAGGATAAATATTTATCAAGGTCTCGGCCTTCAAAGAAATCGATCTCGATGCTTGGAGAAACTTTAGTCTTAGTGCGGTCCCCCAGCGCTCCTGACACTACGTAGCCAATGCTCACCCGCATATCGGCGAGTTCGAATTCGAAAAGTCGATTTTCCGGCATGTCCCAAATATCGGCGCGGGTCATAGCGTCGTATTTTTCTCGGTGCCGAAGCAGTCCGGCGGCAAGCGGCACATGGAAATGAACATTGCGGATCGGGCGGTCATCAGGCCATGGCTCTGGGCCTGAAACTACAATGTTGGCGGAAATGTCTTGCGTGTAGGCATGAAGCGCTCGCTCGCCATTGCTCCAAGACTGGCCCGGTCCGCCATATATGTTGCGGAACATGGTGACATAGTGATTGTTTTCCAGCCGGACGGGCACGGAGGGGCGATCATCAATGAAGAAAAATTCGTCGAAGGAAAGCAAGGACAGCGTCATGTCGCGGTCGGTAATCTCGAAAGTTCCTTGCACCTTCCGTTCAGTCGCTTCTTCGCGGCACATATATCGGCGGTGCAGTTCGATTCTTCCAGCCACAGAGGTCGTTTCCGTACAAATTCGAGTAGGTTATGCTTAGGCACCATCACTCAGAAAGGCTCCAGACTACGGCAGCCGGCGAGCCAAGCGAGTTGCCGCTCAAGAACTGATGGCTAGATTCGCGGTATTTCGTCAATCGTTTAGCGCAAATAGCAATCTTTTTGCCGATTGTTGCATGCCTTTGTGAACTCGCGTTATGCAGGCCAGCACTCGGCCACAAAGGAAGCGATGAATGGCGATTTCTGGTGACGTAGCGGATTTCATCCACGCAGCCAAAGCGGGCGTAGTGCGCGCCGACGCCATCAATGCCCGGCAGATGGTTAAAAACGCCGACGTTCACCTGAAAAGCGCTTGGTCTTATATCGAACCCGAGCCTGCATCCGCATCCGCGTTTGAAGCAGCTATCGCGGCGGTCCTTGAATTCGGTCACGCAGCCGATGCGACCGGACATATCGCTTTGCGTTTCTCAGATCGTGCGAAGCTGGCGCAAGCTGAGGCAATTACAGCGATTGAAACATTTCAAGCGGCTTTGACGGAAGCTCGCCCCAACGATTATGCTAGAGCTCTCGGGATAGACTGGTACTAACCCATTCCAATGTCAGTCTCCAGTGCACCGCTTCGATGATCGTCAGCCGCCTGCATCAATGGCTGATCGTCGTCACAGGTTTAAAGGTTCAGAGCTTTAGCATGGACAACGCGCTGTCGCGCCTTCCGGAAGATGTCGTTGAGCGCGAGTACGGAGAATTTTTCAAATCGGCGAGCTTGAATTTGGTTGGCTTGGCCGTGACCCTTTGCGGCGAAGTCGGGCTTGAAGGCGCGAAACAAGAAGCTGAGAGGTTGGCTGCACAGATAGACCGAGGCATCATGGCGAGGTTGCTCAGCACCTCGCTTAATCACCTTTACGAGCGCATTGTCGCTGATACCGAAGACATCCACCTGATCCACACATCTGGTGACATGGCGAAACTTCTTGATGAGAATAGCGGGGCTGCATTCGATCCGATTGTGAAGGAACGCCTGCCCGCCGCAGCGCATGAAATGGCCGAGGGTGGCTCCTGTCTGGCGGTTGGCATGGCTACCGCGTCGGCCTTTCATATGATGCGGGCCACAGAAATCGGTGTGCAGGCGCTGGGCAAAAACATGAAAATCGGCCTCGACCCTGCCTCATCGAACTGGGCAAATATCATGCAGCAAGTGGATAAGCAGCTCCAGACGCTGCCAGGGAAAACGCCTGCCGAACGAAATCGGCGCAATCTCATTGCTCTCGCCAGCGCCCATTTGCAGGTCGTTCGCATTGCTTGGCGCAATGAGGTGATGCACCCGCGTCGTGTTTATCGCTTGCCTGAAGCGACAGAGATTTTTGCGGCAACGCGTGCGTTCATGCTTCAGCTTGCGGCGTTATTGTCCACTCGCCGCAAACGCCGACCCGCAAGCTGACCATGGATGCTACTCTCGCCGCGCTGGAGGCAGCTTGGTTCCAAGAGGCAGGCACGCCCATGGTCGATGGGTCAAGGGAGAGCGAAGTCTCCTTGGCTTGGGGTGTTGGGGAGGCAGGCACGCTCCCTGACTGGTGCTGAAACGGCCAGACGTTTCGATGGGGCTGATCCGGCTCGATGCCGGTGAAGCACCACTGGCCAGAGAGTGCACGGGAGAGCGCAGCGTCTCCCTGCCAAGATATCGTGGTACTACCACGCACATCTTGCGCGTAACGTTATCACCACACTTTCAGATCAATATACCTATCAGGATTAAGTTCGAACAAAAATGGCAGATCCCCGTCTTCCTAATTATTCGGACTCATGTTGATATGGTTACGAGAAGGAACAGCCCGCCGATGAACCAGATTTCGGAAATCCGATTCAATGCCATTGCGGGTTATGCCAGACTACCGATGGCAAGGCTATTCGGGGAAGAGATTGCCTATTTCGAGATCGAGGGCGGCAAAATCGTCGGCATGCTTCTTAAAGATCGGTTTGATGGAGATTTCCTTGGCGTCGTGTTCGCTCCAGATCAGCGCTTCCGATATCGCGCTGCCGGGCAAACTGCTTTTTTCCCGACTGTGGCAGATGCGGAGACTGCGCTGAGCGAGGCGATGCAAAGTGGGGCAGCGGCGGCTCCTGAGGAGCATTTTCAAGGGGATGAAAGAGGTCCGCCCGTCGATTTCTTTCAGCCGGTCCGAGATGAAGCATCGTTAAATCCAAGCTTCGTCAAACTTCGCACCGATGAAATATTCTCGCCGGCGCGTGAGATTATCGAGCCGATGATGCGATGGTATGAAGATGCAGACGGAAACTTCGTCGAGCAATTTCAAACTGCGGGGTTTGACCAACGTATCTGGGAACTCTATCTTTTTGCTACGCTGATTGAACTCGGCTATGAGCTCGACCGAACGATTGCTGTCCCGGATTTTTGTGCGCAAGGCTTGGCAGGCCGTTTTACCCTCGAAGCTGTCACAGTCGGGCCTACACGCCAGAATGGCGCCATCATTCCACCACCGCCTATCGATAGCGAAGATCAACTGCACGCTTATTTAAAGGAGTACATGCCGATAAAATTCGGCAGCGCCCTCTTTAGTAAATTGCAAAAGAAGTATTGGGAAAAGCCTGGCGTCGAAGGAGCGCCCTTTTTGCTCGGAATAGCCGATTTCTCATCCCCAGGGTCTATGGTGCATAGTAGATCAGCACTTGAACTCTACCTCTTCGGAATTGAACACGACGGGCACTACGACGAAAACGGGACGCTGATAATTACTCCCCGAAAGGTGACCGAGCATCGCTGGGGAGAAAAAGTCATTCCATCAGGCTTCTTTGATCAGCCGGGCGCTGAAAATGTCAGTGCCGTCTTCTTCAACAACAGTGGGACGATATCCAAATTTAATCGGATGGGGGTTCTCGGTGGGTTTGGCAGCGGAAGAGTTCTATTGATCCGCGAAGGTACTGCAGTCGATCACGATCCCGATGCAAGAGAACCAAAATTGTTCAAAGCGATTGTCAATTCCTCCGGATACGACGAGCAATGGATTGAGGGTGCGAACATATTTCACAATCCCAACGCACTCTATCCCCTACCCGAAGAATGGTTTCCGGGCGCGGGACATCATCACTTATTGCCCGACGGCCAGATATTGAGCACCACTCCGGATTTTCATCCGTTTGCTTCGAGGACTCAGCAAATGGCCCCAGTCGATGTGGAAGCGGTACTGAAGGAAGCCGGCGACAAGACGCATATGATGTGGACGATGCGCCGCGATCAGGGCAGCAAAACGTAAACGGGGGACTTTCAGCCCGGCAACTTGGGCAGACGCATTCAATTGCCTTGGGGAGCAACTGCCTTTCTCGCTCTTGGCTTTCTTGCTGACTTTGCTGGTTCTGCGATTGGCACAGCGGCAGCTTTCGTGGGCTTACGGCCCAAGCCAATCTTCTTGGCAAGGTCGCGGCGTTTCGCTGCATAGTCGGCGGCGACCATCGGATAATCCTTCGGCAGGCCGAATGCTTCGCGATAGCTCTCTGGCGTGTAGCCTTGCAGCGTGAGATGGCGTTTGAGCATCTTGTAAGGCCTGCCGTCGATCATGCTGACGATGTGATCGGGCTTAATTGACGATCTGATTGTAACGGCCCCTTTGGGCTTTTCTTCGACCGGCTGGGCGGGCGCGCCCAGTCCCAGCAATGCGGCATAAACCTTTCCGATCATGATGCCGACATCGCCGGTCGAAACGCTGTTATGGCCGACATGGGCCGAGACGATATCAGCGGTCAAAGTGATCAGAGTTTCGGTTTCGATGGTCAAGGTCGGCTCCTGCTTGTCATTCTTCTGCTGCTTTAACGTGCCACGTGCCCCGGTGCCACCCTAATGGAATGTCGAAAACGACCTTCAAGGTGTGACGCCGAGTTCCCGGATGGCCAAGTCTTGCAGTTCCGGGACGATTGAACGCATCACTCTCGCGGCGATTTCCGCGCTTTCAGGCGGAATGAGATTTTGATTATCGGCCTCCCACAGCCTTTGGTTCATTTCCTCATATTTTGCGGCAAACGATTTTGACAGCATGAGCCTGTTAGCGTGCACGGCGGTCCGCGCGACGTGGAAATGCTCGATCATCTGCTGTTGCGCTTTCCGGTTATGCTCACTTGCATCCCAGGCATGAGGATCTTCATCGTAGCCCTCATCAATGGTTTCGGTGATGGCGCGGGCGTGATCCAGCGCCCCGATGATCGCGGTATAGGCCTCGCGCCGCAAATCCCATGATCGCTCGCGCCGAAACTTCTCCCGTTCCGTTCGGGCAATCAAGATGGCAGTCAGGCTTGATATACCCCCACCAATCACGGCTCCCACAAGTCCGATGGCAGCAGTTGCGATTTCGAATGCCATCCTTGCCCCTTCACTTTCTTTTCCGTCAGCCACCAATTCGGCATGCGGAACCGCTCTCTGAAATCTATCAGAATTTTGTTCGAGCCGGGTTAATATGTTCACCTATAGTGCTGATGATTATATTCGCATGAGGGATTGATGACCGTGTTGTCCGCAGAGTTTGGTTACTATCCGCGCCTGTTGGATTTCACGGCGGGTCCGGTGACTGTCGCCGCGTTGCCCGACCTGGCGCAGACTGTTTTAGATGTTGAAGCCTCGGAAACTGTCGATAGCGACTGGATTTATTCCGGCGCACAACTTGTAAGCAATTGGGGTAAAGTCAGCGAGCGCCCTTTTTCGGCGCGGGTGTTCGGCTTGCCGATGACGCATCGCATCGACCACAATTCGGCGGACGGGTTGGACCATCTGGCCTTCCACGTCTGGGCGCTTTCGTTCTTTCTGGGAATAAGGCTGACGACGACGGAAGCCGGGTTTCTGGATGCGACGCCGATCAAGGCTGGGAAGCTCGTCGATTTCGTGTTGCTCGGAAAGATTGAGAATGCCGTCGCGGTTGCAGAGGCCTTCTGGACAGGCAACCGCGCAACACCTGCCAACGCAAAGCGGTGGGTTGCGGCGATCCATGCGCTGTTTCTCGCCCAGAATCCGCAATCGCTCCAGTTCGAGCGGTTCATCTACCTCTACACCGCGATTGAGGCCGCCTGTAAAATTCGCGAAACGCAGGCCAAGCCTAAAAAGAGCGTCCGCCATTTCGAGAAGATCGGCTGGATGTGTCAGCAGCTCGGCATGAGTACCCCGGATTGGGCCGACCACCTCGCCACCGGCTCTGCCGAGGTGGCCGACTTGCGCAATCCCCTGTTGCATGAGGCGCTGTTCATGAATGAACCTCTCGGCTTCGCCATTCACGGTGTCGGATCAAATGGCAATCTGACATTGGAGATGAAGGCGCTAGCCTGCCGCTTCCTCGCCGCGATAATCGGCGTGACCGACACATCTTATATTACGTCAGCCATCAACACGCGGCAAAGGCAGGGTTTGCGACTTTAGCGCTTTATCCCCTTGGTTGATGGGCGCTAACTTCGTAGCGCCGGAATTGCGCGGGCAATCATGCTCCGCGAATTCCGGAGTGTCCGAAATTGAGGCGGAGCCGGGCAAAACATTGAAGTTCCGTTACAATCTCCGCTAGCTGCGTGACCCAGTACCTGTGGGTCCGGGGACGCAAAACTTCGCGGATCCCGTTGTCATTGGCACGCAGGTTATCGGCCCCTCAATTGCGGAAAGGCTGCTTCAACATTAGCTTGGTGTCATGACCAACGCGCTCAGCCGCCTTCTGACAACGGACACCGTGATGCGGCGCGTTCAGGATTATGAAGACACATTCGATGACTTCGTACTTTTCGCCGGCGGAAATCGCGTCACCGACGTCGCGGCGATCCCGCCAAAGGCGGAAAACGCCGATTATGTCCTGGAAGCCACCGAGGCCCAGCTGGTTATCGAGCTCAAGCAGGTCAGCAAATATGACGCGGCGAACTCGGTCGATGACTATTTCAGCGATCTGCTTCGACGAGGCCGGATTCTCACCCCGAACTTCACTGCGCCGGGAAGGCTGTGGATTGATCCATCCTCGCTCAGTTCATCCGACTGGACACGCTTCTATCGGAAATTTCGGCCGCGCATCCCTAAAGCCCTCGACAAGGCCGCACGGCAAATCAAGGCGACGCAGCCGCTCATTGCTCCGAGAAGCAAACGCATGATTGGCATCGCGGTCTTGCTCAATACCGGTGATTATAATCTCCCGATCGATCTCCTGTTTCGGATCGTCGAGCGCCACACCAAAGCCAAATGGAAGATGGGGCAGTTCAGCACACTCGATGCTGTACTGTGCTTGTCGATGGACATGATCAAACCCAAGCAGCATCCCCTCAAGGGGCACGCGATCGTCCGAAGCACCGCCGACACTGCGATCATGAACAGCGTTCACTATCTCTACGACCGCTGGGTCCATTATGGTGCCGAGGCCGTAGGCGCCGAGGTCAGCTTCTCACCGGGTGAGGTCGCGCCGGAACCATTGCAACTGAGCGGCGGCGTCTCCGGCAAGGTCCGGTGGCGGGGGTGACTCTGCGTCCGGCCGACAGGGTGGTTGCGTTGAAAGGGGCGCGCCGATGGCTAATCGCGATGGCAGCTATGTGTTCTGTGGTCAGTCCGGGACGGATAAAGCGCACCTCTTTCCCCGCGCCGCTCTCTTAGCGGCTGACTAAACCATTTCGGCAGCGGGATGAAACGCTTGATCTGCGAGCTGCTCGGTGGTTTCGAACTGTTCCCCCAAAGCGTCTGAACGAATGACAGCTCTCGGGGCGCCAGAAACGACACTGAACGGCAGCCAATGCGGCGGCTATTGCCGCGCTGTCGCTGCCGATCGAAGGGGCGGGAGCCGACCACTTTCCGCCATTCCAAGCGAGGTAATGAACGACCGCTAATTCCGTAACCCGCCACCTAACTCGCCCGATTGCCGCATTATTCTGCTAAGGGACCGTTATGGTGGCGACCGCGGCGAGAATTGATCAACTTCCGGGTTTGCGGACCAGCTTGTCGAAGCAACTATCGGCAGCCAATGATATAGCATTTTTGCGCATGCTTTGGACGCTTAACGCGCTGCAAACGGGTCGAGCTGCCGAGGCCGAGCGCTTCCTCAACGGCTACCCCCCTAACGCTGCGACGGAAGGCATTCTCGGCCCACATGCAATTTATCCGTGGGAACTCGAGACGCTAGCGAACGAGCTCCTCACGACCCCCAAGAGCGTTTTTCAAACCTTCGATTGCCGAAACTGGAACGCGATTGGCGATCTGGTTAATCTGCTGCGCTCGATGGAGGGCGCGGAGTATCTGGCGCGTCGCGAGGACGTAAGCATCTTGGTCGAACTCGGCAGGATCGGTGCTCGGCAGTTTTCTTGGCAGCGCGGTTATGTCGGGCTACCCCCTCTCTATCGGAGCGCCTTTATCTATGGTCAGGGCGAGTGCGCCGCGTATTTGCAGCAAGCCGCCAATCTCACCCCCTCCGATATGACACTTGTTGGGTTCTCACTGCTTTCGGTCTTTTATCCCGAGCCCGGCATTCGTCCGGCCACGGACATGGACCTGATCCACGAGTGGGGAATCACCCGACACACCCTGCAGCAGACGCTCGAGCGTATCTCCTGCCCTATCGCCGTCGCCCGGGCCCAAGCGGCGGACCTTCGCGCGATGGAAATCGCAACCGCCTACAAGCCTAGCATCCTCCGGCGACATCCCTGTCTCCTTGTCGGCCATCGCGCGCGAACGATGATTGCCCCCTTGCCAGACCTGATCATGGACCGGGTGACCAACGGACTGTTTTACGATGTGGTCGGCGGGGGCGGGGCCGTTCGCGATGAAGTTGGCCGAAAGTTTGAGAGCTACGCGCTTGATCTGCTGAAGCAGATGTTGCCAGCGGTCCTGTTTCACCCGGAGTCTAGCTATCGCACGCCCTTGGGACCTATCGCTACCCCCGACATTCTCATGCATGATCGGGACGGCGCAGTTTCACTGGCGATTGAGTGCAAAGCATCTCGGATGAGCGTAGCCGCCCGCTTCGGTGAAGCACCTGGCGAAGATCGCGGCTACGAGGAGATTGCCAAGGGCGTGATGCAGCTTTGGCGATTCTACGCACACAGCCGGCTCGGCATAGCGCCGAGGCGCCTTTCCGATGACGTCAAGCTTTTGATCCTTACCCTTGATGAATGGTTCGCGGGGCGGGCGACCATCATTCCCCAGATCCTTGAGCGCGCCCATGTTCTTGCGGATGCCAGTGCCCATTCGATTTCTCGCGAGGATCGACTCCCCGTCGCATTCTGCACTATCTCTGAGCTCGAGGACGTGCTGCGAACCGCGACTGCGGAGTCGCTGCTGGAAACGGTCGAGATCGCGTCGGGGGACCGGGTCGGCTGGATCTTTTCCAGCCTCCATCAAGACGCGGAGTCGGCGAAGACCGAGCCCAAAGATTATCCGTTCCAGGATGCGCTGGGCGACCTGCTTCCATGGTATGGCCGGCTACAAGATCTAGGTGACGATGAGCCTTAAGGGGACGACCTGTTATCGCTTGCCGGAAACCCGCATCCTCGCTCTGCATTTGGCCGCGCCCTCATCAAGTCTCCCCCTGTGGACTACCCCGTTGGTCCGGCGACCAGGGTGGGATCACGGTCATTGTAGGCCGCTGCAAATTCATCGTCCGTCCAGTCACCATCGCCGTAATCGGGCAGGTCGAAAAATTCCCATCCGCCCTTTCCGGGGGCCATGCCGAACAGCGGCCCTACGAACGGACAATTTGGGAGGAAGTACGCGCGGATATAGGGGTGGTCCTCATAGTCCTTGCGGATAAAGGCATGGCCAAGCGTATTGGCTATGAACCAGGGGCGGACGGCATGGCTCGCGAACTGCTGCTCGATGATTGTGCGCATATGGATGATCGCCGCAAGTGCGTCATCACGCAGAGCGTTCGTTGTCTCCGGGTTGAAATGGATCGATCGGTGGCGCAAACCCATTAGGGCGCGGTACTCGACGACGGCATCAGGTAACAGGATGCCCCACGCTTCTAGGGTGTCGATCGGCAAGCGCCAATCGTCGAAGGAATCCTTTCTATACACCTTCTTGTATTCCGGCGTCGCGGTGAAATGGCCGCGCATGTCCAGCATTAAGTGATTGAGGATGCGCTCGCCAAGCGCGCATGCGCCAACCAACGCCGGATAGTAAGCGCCGATCACAAAGGCCTGCCGCACCTGATGAAACAATGCGTTGTGATGCGCGAGTACCGAGAACGGCTTGACGCCCATCGCTACGAAATTGTCGATCTTGGCATCGATGCCGCGCTCACCGAATTCCGCGACCATGCCGGCGCGCGCCGATTGTAGGTTTCGCCGGTGGAGCTCCTTCACCTGATCTTCCCAATGATCGGGAATGTCGGGGTCGAGTGACAGCGCTCGGCTGTCGAAATCCATCCCCCAGCTCAGATGCCGTCGGCGGCCGGAATCAGCGACTAGCCGCTTCTGTTCATCGAGCGATAGAGTCGGGTCGACGGTCTCGAAGGTGATCCGGGTCGGTTCCGGATCACTCATAGCGCGTGGCTTTCTGGTCGAGCCATTGCAGTCGTCGGTCCAGTTCGATCGCTGGGAGCGCTGCAATCAGCCGATCGAGGATCTTCGGCACGCCATACAGGTCGCTGGTCGTGCCGGGGCCAAACAGCTTCCACAGCAAGATGAGCGTCTCACGGGGAAATTTCTCGGGTGCCCCGGACCGCTCGATCACGTGGGTGCCACCATGCCCTTCTAGGAGCGACATATGCGGTAGGAGCTGCTCAAGCGCTTCGGGAAAGGCGTCGCCGCTCTCCACGGCCAGATCGGCAAAGTGTCGGCTGAACTCTCGTTCGCGAAAGCTGCGCTCTCGCGGCCAGACTGCGAGCAGCAGCGGACCTATGCCCGTCCGCCAGGCGACCGCGCGATCCTCATCGATCTGATGGATCCACTGCTTCACCAGTTCGGCCACACCGGTGCGCAAAGCCAATGGTCCAGTGCGGAGCGCTTTGGCGGCGTCGGCGACGCCCATGCCCCAGTCCGCCTCGATCTGTTCGCCGCGCAGGATCGACAACGCTGGCGCGATGATCTTGGCGGCGGCGTTGGTTAGATCGTGGCCACGACCGGTGAGCTCGCTGACACCGCGCAGGACTGCCGCGCTAAAAGTCCTCGAGGCGACCGATGACAGGCGTGAATCGGTGACGAGAACCCGGCGCAGCGCGATGGCCTCGTCGCCGTCACCCGCCAGCGCGGCTTCAAGCAACGGCGCTACGGTCTGCCCCTCGATCGTCAGCACAAATCCGGCCGCGAACACGAGTGCGCCCCGTGCCATGGTGCCCTGACGGCCCGGTGCCGCAACAGCCGCATCGAGCGCTACCAGCAGTTCCGGATCGATTGATTCACCCGCCTTGCGCCGGGCCTCGATGTCAATGAGCGTGGCCTGGGTTAGGCGCCCGCCCGGGGTGTTGATCAGGTCGGCATAAAGATCACGCGTGGGGTCAAGGGGCTCGGTGTCACGCGCCACGGCTGCCGCGAACAACCTTTGCCACCACGCGGCGATCGCGGGTTCGGTCTGGCGCGGCGAGGACCAGTAAAGATCGGCAAGGCGATCGACAACCAGCGCCAGAAATGGTGCTTCGGCCAGCTCGAGCGTGGCAAAGATCGCGACGACGAGAGGCCGGCGGTCAGGATCCTTCTCGCCTTCCGGAAAAGACAGCGCGCCCATGAGGTCTCTCCAGAGTGGCGCGTTGGCGTCATCGAGCGGCGCGTCCTTGAGCGTGTCGAACGCGCCCCTCGGGTTGGTGCGACAAAAAACGCTCCATCCTTGCTGTTTCTCGATATCATGGCTGCCGAGCACTTCGCGTGCGACCTGCAACCGCTCGCCTTCAGCGGCATCAATGATTGGCTGCGCGTCGCCTACCACCATATGGACGCCCGTCGAATAGGATCCGAAAAAGTCCTGATCCTCGACGCCGCGTGCCAGATAGACGCGCCGCGCCTTTACGGCCGCAAGCTCCACCGCACCCTCGGCCGACAGTCTTCCTGCCTGCTCGAGCATGTTGAGTCGCAGCCAAATGGCCGCGTCGAGAGCATGGCTCCTCCAGTCCGCCTGACCGGCCTCGACCACATAGCCGTCATAATAGGCCGGCCCCTCAGTCAGGATGCGCTTTTCGACGGCGGCAACCAGATCGGCATTCGCATCCCCGGCACGGTCGCGCAGCACGAGCGCGAGCTCGCGGCGCACCGTCCAGAAGATGTCACGCGAGAGGCCCACCAGCCCGGCGAACGCTTCGTCGGCGTCGAACAGCTCCGCCTGACGCAAGCTGTGCAGCCAAAGCCGTGCCCCCAAGATGCCAGGCATGGCCTTCCAGGCTGAGGCCTGCGCGCGGACCGCATCGCGATCTTTGGCGGCCGCCGGCTTGAGCAGCCGCGCGAGCAGCTCGACCAAGAAAACCGGCCCATCATGATGCTCGTTCTGGCCGTGCGGTTCGACCGATGGCACAGCGCTGTCATTGCCGTCATAATCGCCCTCGATCGTGCCGATATCGAGCGAAAGCCCGACCGTCGCGCGGAGCCTAGCGCTGGCGATCTCAAGCAGTACTAGCGGCTGCGGCAGCGCCAGCAATGCGGCAACGAGATCCGAAGCGCCGCCGCGGTCCGAAAGCGTCAGTCGCGGCCAGGCGAGATCGGAGAGACGCCGCGGCGGATCGACGGCGGGTTCGTCATCGAAGAAAGATCTGCCGGACCGGAGTTCGAGCGCGGGGGTCAACAAGCTCACCGCCCGTTCCATGTCGGCGTGCAGCACAACGGGGCCTTTGAGCACCTCCATCAGCGTATAGGCGCGGTCTTCCCAGTGGTCGCCGCGATCGGGTCGGCTGATCGCGAGAAGGCGCCAGAGGCGGAGCCACAGAACCGGTGCATCCTTCACTTGCCGGATCCGTCGCGCCAGTTCGTCAGCGAACGGCTTGCCGAGCTTCTCGAGCCAGTCGACCGCCCGCCGGAACCGGTCGGGCGAGGCAAGATCCCTGACAAGCCAAGCGGCGATGATCCAGGACGCGTCGCGCTCGGTCCATAATTTTCGGTCGGCGAAGAAGTCGAACCAGTCTCCGTCGATAATGATCGGGATCGCGAGCGACCATAGGTCTCGACGGCCGCTGAACAGCCAAGCGGCGTGATCGAGTTCCGCGGCATCGGCGTCGGCGAAGGGCTTGGCGAGGATCGCCTGCGCCCACTCGCGCCGCTTCGCCCGCGGTCGCTCGACGAGGGCCGCCAGTCTTTCCAAGTCCGGCCACAGGGCGGCATGGCTGGTTGGATTGCCGGCCGCATTGAGTTGGTATTCATAGGCGATCGGCTCGACCGCAAGCGCCGCCCAGCGGACATCCGCCAGGTCGCGCGTCACCACCGCGTCAATCGCATAGACTGGGCGCAGATCGGGAAAGCGCTGCCGATCCGCTTCGAGGACGTTTAGAAAATATCGTACCGGCGCGTCGCCGGCACTGTAGCCGACCAGCACGACGGTTTTGGTGCGGCAGAGGTCAAACAGGAACCGCGACGCCCAGCCCGATCGCATATAAGCATCGCCATAGTCTGCGCTCGTCACGACTAGCGGTGTTTCATCTAGGCCGACATCCGGGTCAGCAATCCGACCGTGAATATGGATAATCCCGCCGAACCCAGCGCTGCCTGGCGGCGGCAGATCCTGCCCGGCAAAGCTGAAGGTACGGACCTGATCGGCATCCTCGGTCTCCATCAGAGCGCGCTCGATCAGCGTGTCAAAATTGGTGGTCACGATTGCCGGGCGATTTTCGAGATCGCGCGACAGGCGCAGGATGGTGCGATGATGCGAGAGATCGGCATCAGCGGGCGGCTGCAACTCCGCCACGACCGCGCGAGTCATTTCGGCTGGATTGACGATCCGGCGGCTGAGCGACCCTAGCGCTTCCTCGAACCGGTTCTCTTTGAACGATAATCGCTCCGACGCGCTCATTTCGACGTTGAGACTCGCGAAGCAGCGTGTCACGAGCGCGCCGAAACCAGGCAATTGCGGCGCGCTTACGCCCGCGCCGCACAAGAAGACGACATCACCGGTCAAAAGAGCTTCGACCAGCTGCTCGGGAAATTCCGGTCCAGCCTCGGAAAAGCGAAGGCTCATCTCTAACAGCCCGGCATTTGCGCACGATGATGCAGTCGGAGTGGCGCTGTTACTGCGACCACCGGCCGCCCTTTAAAAGCCGCTGATGAGGGATCGTTGAACATAGAGCCAACATCCGGGAACAGCGTCCCGCTGTCTAGTGGCGGAGAACACTGGTAGCGATTTACGTCGCGAGTGTTTGCCATTCTTAATCCACGATGCTCAGAGCTGACCGCGCCGGTCTTTCCGGTTGCACGCATTTAAGTCCAAAGCTGCCTCACCGCAGACGACCTCGCCTCGGTGGATCGACGATTGCATCCGCGTAAGGCGTGAGCGTCTACTCTCGACCCAAAAGCTGTCTTTCCCGACCGCTGTTATGAATGACAGCTTTTTCCCAAAGACCATCAAGAGTGACTCCCCGCGCTGCAAGGTGGCATTTGTTCAAATCTCGGTGTTTTCGGCCAAGGCAAGAGCATCTTCCACATCGCTGCTTAGATAACGGACTGTGCTCACTATCTTGCTATGGCCCAGCAGTTTATGGACAGCGTGAGGGCTGTGACCATCCATCTCAGCATGACCAGCAAATACAAATTACTCAACGCGTCGTTGAAGCGTCATAAGACGTACCTAAGGGCGTCACCATGGATGGCGCCTACCTCCTTGATCAGGCTGTTGCCGACCGAACGGGCTGGGCACGGCTGCGCGACCGGATTGCAAGGTTGACGAGGCGTGATGATGCCGAGGACCTGCTGCACGATGCCTGGGTGGGGCTAAAGCACCGCTCCATTGATGTTCGCAATCCAGAAGCCTTGCTGGTTCGGACAGCAACCAACCATGGAATTGACGCCTGGCGCAGGGAGCGGCGTATCAATGGCTTTATCGGCGATCAACTCGCAGCTGAGTGTGTTGCTGACAGCCGTCCCTTGCAGGATGAAGCGCTCATTGCACGGCAGCAACTCGATGGCTTGCGACAGGGACTGGCGCAGTTGAGCCCGCGCACGCGGGAGATTTTCTTGATGCACCGGCTCGATGGGCGTAAGTATCGGGAAATCGCGCACGAGCTTGGTATCAGCCAGAGTGCCGTCGAAAAGCATATCGCCAAGGCCATGGTGCATTTGCTCGACTGGATGGAGAGAGACGCACGTGAACTTCCGCCGCAGGCCGGATGATTTGGACCGGCAGACTGCGGACTGGCTTGCGCGATTGCACGCAGATGATCGGACTCCGGCAGACGAGGACCGTTTTCGCGCGTGGATCGGCTCAGAGCCTGCCCACCGCGAATCGTTCGAGCGTGCATCGGCCATTTGGACGGCGGTTGGCGGTCTTAAGGGCGAACGCGGGGCTTTTGCCGAACTTGAGCCTGAAGTGCGATCAGGCAAAACGATGTCGCGACGTGCCGTTCTGGCAGGAGGAGCGGCCGTGCTTGCCGCTTCGGGTGTAACCATGGGCTGGCAAACCGCCCATGCCGGGGTCTATCGCACAGACGTGGGCGAACAGCGCCGCGTCAGGCTCAGCGATGGCACACGCGCGTTGATGGATACCGATACCAGCATCAGGTATCGGGAAAAGGGTGAAATCCGTCTGCTTGCTCTGATGTCTGGCCAACTGGATCTTGAGATTGCTTCCGATCCGCGGCCCTTCGTGATCGATCTTGGTTTTCGTCAGGCCATCGCCAATGATGCACGCATCGATGTGCGCAGGATCGGAGAAGCCGCGCAGGTAACCGCAATCAGCGGGGCTGCTCGGATAGCGACAGGCTCCGGGAGGGCGATTTCGCTCTCCCCCGGAAGTCGCATCGCCTTGGCCGAAGGCGCGCAGGATCGGGTTGATCGTCCCGAGCTTGAAGACCTGACAGCATGGCAGAGCGGAAGACTTGCCTTTCGTGACGAGCCACTGGGCAATGCTGTTGCCGAGATGAACCGCTACTCGGAACGGCCGTTGATCGTGGACGATCTCCGGATCGCTGCAATGCGAATCAGCGGCATTTACCGTGCCGGTGATCCTGAAGGTTTTGCTCAATCGCTCAGCCTGTTGCTGCCGGTGCGGGTGGATACGCGCACGGGCGACCCCGTGCGGATCGTTCCGGCAATCTGAAATTTATTTTCAGAAGCGGGTGAGGTAAATTCTCTCCGTCTCGTCATGCCCCTGAACGCCGGTCTGGCGTTGAAGATGGGGATCTGAATAATGACGAACTTCAAGTGGCGGCTCTGCCAGTCGGCAGCGCTCGGCCTGGCATTGTCGACAATGGCGATTGCATTTCCTGCACAGGCGCAGGCGCAGGCACGCCGCATGCAGCTTTCCTTGGCGGCACAACCGATGGACCGCGCGCTGGAGCAACTGGCACGGCAAAGCGGAACCGACATACTGTTTACGCGTGCAGCCGTTGCTGCCTTTTCCGCACCGGCCCTGTCCGGCCAGTTCGATGCCGAAACGGCAGCACGCCGCCTGATTGCAGGCAAGCCGCTGCAGGTGGTGCGTGACGCACGCGGAGCACTGATCATCAGCCCTCGCATGGCGGCGGCCGCCGACGCGCAAACCCTCCCCGCCGCTGATGCTGGAGCAGGCGATGAAATCATCGTCACGGCCAAGTTCTCGCAAGGTGTGGATCGCTCGCTCGACGTGAAACGGTCGTCGGATTCCATCGCAGATGCGGTTGTTGCCGCCGATATCGGCAAGTTGCCGGCCTTCAACATTGCAGAGGCTCTGCAACGCGTTCCGGGCGTGACGATCGTGCGCGAAGCCGGCGAAGGACAGTTCATCAGCGTGCGCGGCCTGGGGCCGAACTTTCAGGCAGTGACCTTCGATGGCATGCCGCTGGCGTATAACGAAAACATCCGCAATTCGGGCCAATCTGGCCGTCAATTCCGCCTGCAGGTGCTGCCCGCCGCCCTGATCGACACCATCGTTGTCACCAAATCGCCCACTGCCGATCTGGTTGAAGGCGGGATTGGATCATCGGTCGACATCCGGCTGATCAACCCGCTTGAACGCGAGTCATTCGTCGCAGCGACGGCGTTTGGCGGCTATGAAGAACGCACCGATACGCTTAATCCCAACGGCGCGCTGACAGTTGGGTGGCGCAATGAGGACAAGACTTTCGGCGTGATCGCCGGGGCTTCATACTCCAAGCGCGAAGTTCAGTTCGACCGGCTTCGCACCGGATGGCAGGATGCCACGATTGCCGGGATTGGCACCGTGCGCATCCCTGGTGACGTGCAGCCCTATCTCGAACTGGAAAACCGCGAGCGCATCAGTGGCGTTGTCGGCGTGCACTGGCGGCCCTCATCGACGTTCGAGATCGATATTGATGGCCTCTATTCGAAGTTCAACAACGAAACGGTCGAACGCCGTCTGACCTATTACATCCCCAGCCTGATTTCCCGGCTCGATCCGGCAACCGCCGTCGTGGAAGACGGCCGTCTGGTGGCGGGCACGATCCGCGGCGCACGTATCCGCAACTATGCGGAAAACATGGATCAGGTTCATGAGAACCTGCAATTCAATGCCACGATGCGGCTTGATCTGGGCGGTTGGGAGATCGAGCCCCGGTTCAGCTATGCACAAGCGTTGAGCGATCTCGATACGCCGATCCAGCGGGTGCAGTATCGCACCGCCAATGGCCAGGGCGGGAATCTCACCTTCGATTTCAGCAACGATGTTGTGGCCGATGGCAAGATCAACGCGCTGTTCACCGATCTTGATCTAACCACTGGCGAGCGGATGCTGTTTGAAAGCTTCGCCGTTCGCCCAATCAATTCCAAGGACGCCGACAAGACCTTCGTGCTTAACATCGGGCGTGATCTTGATGTTGGGGGCGACGGCTTTCGCTTTACCAAAGTGCGCTTCGGCGGCCAGTATTCCGACCGTTACCGGGATTATCAGCGCCGCGACCGCAACAACGCCGTGCTCCGGCCAGGAGCGACACGTACCGACGCTTTCCTGCAGTTCCCTGTTCCGGCAAATGCCTTCGATCAATCGATCGGCCAGGGGCAGCCGTGGCGGAACGTGGACTGGGCACTGTTCAATGCGAACTACACGCTTGGAACCGAATTCGACGGTGTGAACCCGAATGCCAGGGATTTGGTGCCAACGGCGGCCGATCTGCAGAACTCTTACCGCATCGGTGAGGAGATTCTGGCTGGGTATGGCCGCATGGATTTTGAAGGCATGGTTGGTGACTTCCCGGTGACGGGCAATCTCGGCCTGCGCTACATCCGGACGCAGACCGAGGTCGATGGCACCACGCTGGCCGCTGTCCGCAACAGCAGCGGGGCGGTCACGACGACCGTCACGCCTGTCACCACGCGGGCGACCTATGCCGAATGGCTGCCAAGCGCCAACGCCACGTTCAAGATTGCCGATAATGTGCAGTTCCGCCTTGCCGCAGCGCGCACGATGACCCGGCCTTCGCTTTCCGAACTGCGCAATTCGATCAATACCAATAGCGTGACAGTGACGCGCATCTTCAACGAAGGTGCAGCAGCCCTTGCCGATCCCACGCTGATTCTGACAGGCGCTGCGGGCAATCCGAACCTGCGGCCCTACACGTCATGGAACTTCGACCTGTCGTTCGAATGGTACTTCGACAAGTTCGGTGGCTTTACCGCCGCAGCGTTCCACAAGGACATCAAGGACTACATCGCATCCGATTTCGAGACACGGACACTGGCCTTCGCCGTGAACGACGGCTCGACGCTTCCTGTCGACGTTCTGGTGTCAACACCCGTGAATGTTGGCAAAGCCACGATTACCGGGATCGAGTTCGGCTATACCAACAAGCTGTCCTTCGGCCTCGGCCTTACGGCCACCGCCACATTTGCAACGAGCAAGCTTGAACTCGACAGACCCGGATCGGGGCAACAGGCAGCAGCGATGCAGGGTGTTTCGGATGTGAGCTATTCGATCACGCCGTTCTTTGAATCCGGCCCCTTCGAACTCAATGTCAGCTACACCTATCGCAGCGATTACGTGACCGACGCAGGCGCGCTCGTCACTTCACTGCCGACACCTGAAGACGTCGTGAGCAATTTCCAGAAGGGCTTTGGCATTGTTGATGTCGGTGCAAGCTTTCAGGTCAGGCCGAACATCGAAACGTTCGTGCAGGCGGTAAACGTCCTGAACCAGCGGCAGGTTTCCTATGCCGGGAGCAAACAGGAGTTCACCGAAATCCACACGTTCGGGCGTTCGATCAACTTTGGCATCCGCGCGAAATTCTGACCTTGCGGAACATGGGTCCGGCAACGCGCAGGCGTGCCGAACCCCTGCTGCCAATTGAACAGGTTAAACCTTCCCATGCACAGACTGGTTTCCAGCTTGCTCCTTGCACTGCTCGCAACCATCTGCAGTGCGTGTGCGGCATCCTCTGGTAGTCCACGCTGGCTGGCTGGCGATCATCACGTGCACAGCATCTACAGCGCAGCCTATCGCGCCGATCCCGCACAACCGCACCGCCGCCCGGAGCCGGTGATCGGAGGGGATTCGGCGCATACCATCTTGCAGAACGCGCAGATGGCTCGCCGCTTTGGTCTCGACTGGATGGTTTCTACAGACCATGGAGGCCCTGGCCATTCCTCGCTCAACTACGAGCGCGCCTGGCCCGATGTGGTGGCGGCCCGGCGTGCGGTGCCAGGCCTTATCCTCCTTTATGGTGCAGAGTTTGACGTGCCGGGTGGGGAGCATGCCAGCCTCATCATGCCAATGGATGCCAACGAGCGTGCCAACCTGCGCGATATCGAAGCCCGCTTTGGCAAGCGTGAAGCCTTTCCCGCAGATCCTGCGCGCAACACAAAGGCCCGCATGGCAGACGCACTCAAGTTCATGCAAGCCTTGCCAGTGCCGCCGGTGCTGCTGGCGAACCATCCTTCGCGCACGGCAACAGGGCGTGAGCAATGGGGTTTGCACACGCCGTCCGAATTTATGGCATGGCACGATCTGGCCCCCTCGGTGGCAATCGGCATGGAAGGCGCGCCCGGTCATCAGGCGGCAAGGCCCGAGAATGGCAAGGACATGGCACATGGTTCGCGCGGGCTCTATGGCGGCTACCCCACGCTCGGGGGCTTCGATCAGATGGTGGCAGTGCGGGGCGGTGCATGGGACCGTATGCTTGGCACAGGCTTGCGCTGGTCGATCACCGCTTCTTCGGATTCGCATGGTCACTGGAGCGAGCGCGGTGCTGACTTCTGGCCCGGAGAGTACACGAAGACTTGGGTTCATGCGGCACCGAACGCTGCAGCAATTCTCGATGGTTTGCGCCGTGGCCGCGTCTTTGTGGCAACCGGAAACCTGATCGAAGGCCTTGATTTCCTAGCTGCTACAATGGATTATCCCAAAGGCACCGCGTCTATGGGAGATACGCTGCGAACCGCAAATGGTGGCAGCGTGGTCGTCTCCATTCGTGTCCGCACAGCAAAAGCGGCCAATTCCAGTGGCTTGACTCCCGAACTGGATCACATCGATGTCATCTGTGGAACGGCAGTTTCTGCCAGCGACGTTGACAAGGGCGCTCAAACCACTGGTAATGCAGCGGTAATTGCCCGTCTGGATAGGAAGCAGCTAAAGGCTGCCTACCGTTCGCTGGCGGCGCAGGTTCGCATCACCCTACCAAAGAATGCGAAATATATCCGGCTTCGCGGAGCGAGCACCCGGCAAGACGAGCCATCGTCGGACATTCCCGGAGAAGATCCATGGGCCGATTTATGGTTCTATTCCAACCCTATCTACATTGAGAGCCGGAAACAAAGCCCTCATTGAAGCTACTCGCAACGTTCCACCCGCTTAACTGTCAGGCAGACGAAACGCGAATGACACATTTCGGGGCAAAGGCCGTCACTCGCCTTAGCCGTTTCGATCCGCGCACAGTACCACGATGCGGCGTGCCGCTTCCGGCAGCAGCCGACCAAAGTGAGCCTTTCCGCGCAGCGCGAGTAACGGTCCGCATCTGCCGGAAACGGACCTTCGAGAGTGGTCGGCTACTTGGGGTGTACCTTACATATACGGGATCGTTAATGCACTGCTGTCGCCAACGCCCTGCTCGAATGCGCCGCAAGTGATTGTTTGAGTTTCTAGCGATATGCCGACACCGAGGCCACCCGGCTTCCAGAGATTACCCGACTTAGTGGTGTATTCTCGAAATTCCCCGAAGTAGAAGTCAAATGGCTCGTCGCGTCCGATAAAGTTCATATACCCTCTTCGCGGATGGCTCGCCGACCAAGTCCCTGCGAACAGAGATCCCTTTGCAAATTCATAGATTCCAATGGAACCAAGACTACGTTTCCCTTGAACTTCGCCGCGATAAAACGCAATATGGTCAGGGGAAGACTTCTCAGATATTGTATAGATTTTGTATACACCTATGCCCCAATTTTCACCATCGGACATGCTTCCAAGGTATTCATCACCGGAACTCCACAAAGCCAGTCCGAGATTTTCAGATTTCAAAATCAACGGATTTGGCGATTTGTCCGAGCGGGATCTTTGTCTCTTCGACTTGATAGCTTCAGCAGCTAAGGCTGCTTTAAGCGTTGCCTCGTCAGCCTTAGCCAACGCCGCTCGCGCCTCTTCCAAGCTGGTGACGAAATTCGAGTAGGAGCGAGGCGCACCATCACGGACCGCGGCCTGTATTGTTCGCAACAACTCAGTTCGCCCATTAAGAAGCCTGTAGTCTGCCCCATCTGTATCGCTCCCGAAATTTGCGGACTCGGGCTCGACCTTTTCATTCACGAGCGAGAGTATCTCGAACAGGACGGCAGCAGCAGCAGCGGCGGCGCGAGGCTGCCAACTTTCGGCATCAGCTCGGGCTTTGCCAGAAAGCAGATCGGAGATGCCCCTGACGATAATACCACGGCTCGCGCCCGAGACTCGGACGCCATCCAGAAATCCTCGGCCCTCCATCTCGACGGCAACCGTATCGCTGTATTGCGCCTTGATGAACTTAGCAGTTGCACCGCGATTGCTAGCGACAACCTTTTCTCCTGCTGCAATCGGCTCGACGAAGATCGACGGCTTCTTTTCACCCCAACCTTCGAGATTGATCCTTTCCTGCCACGCAGTCGCCTGACGAATGACACGAGCTCGCTGTTCCAGTTCCCAATCGACGGATTGGCCGCTGCCTCGCGGGGCGAAAGTGTTCGCTTTCTCTTTTCCAGACTCGTAGCCGTAGACTTTCGTCGCGACCACGACGTCACCTAGGCTGACGTCTTTCACGCCTCCGGCGACACCGACGAATGCCGCGATCGGCGGAGCGCAATTCGATAGCGCCATTGCTGCAGCAGCCGCTGCCGTCGAGTTGCCGGCCCCGACCTCGATTACTCCAACCCTAAGTCCGTTGAAGATGCCCGTTGTGCTCCAGCAGTTGCCAAGCTGGATCTGCGCCTTCTCCGTTAATTGTCCAATGACTGCGGCCGTTTCCAAACCGAGTGCTGTAAAAACGAGGGCGTCGAAACGTAGAGTGGCACGATCGGGCATGCTGTCTCATCTTTGGGAAAAGTGTATCCAGTGCTGATCGTACAAAGCCGCCGCTACGGCAACCCCTACCCACCTAAACTTCGTCGCAATCCGCCGACGCCTTGGCCGCTTAAACGAATGTCCGAACCCAGATGATCGGGGATACGTGCTAATCATCCGCGACCGGGTCTTCGCTCGTCACGGCCACCTCAAAAAATGTCAGCGTTCCTCGTCTGAGCACCCATGAGCCGTCGAAGCGCCATCGGCCGAACTATTGCGTTCGGAGCCGCAGTGAAATTCCGCACTCGAATGTCGAGTTCTGGCAACGGCGGACGCTCAAGTTGCCTCGTGGGGACGTCGGCTTTGTCCCAACCCAAGTCTTTCCGCCATTGCTACAGCGTGCTGAACGAACGGCAAGAATCGATCACGTCAAAATTGAGCGCGAACGACCGGATTCAAGGCGGAAGGCGCGACAGCGATGTGGTGATCTATGCCAAGACCCGCAGGACATATCTCGCAACAAAAAGCAGCATCGCAAGCGTTCTGTACCGCGACCAGCATTATCACCTCAGACGACAAGCTGCGCGTCTATCCACGCTTTGCCATCCTCGCCGCAAACGAGATTGTATCCATCCGGCGTGCCGCGCCTTGCCGGGTGGGCGTGTGAGCGGTCTTAAGCGTGCGCTTGTGAGTGCGCTTAGGAGCGGTGGATGGGTCAGATCACTGTGTTTTCGGGGCCGGAGCGGCGTCGACGGTGGAGCGATGAAGAGCGGCTCCAGAGTTCCGCTTGGGGGTAAAGTCCGCAATCTGCGCCCATGCATGCCCAAGGATCAGCTTGCAGACACAGCTTTGCATTGCATGTCCGTCCGGCTGTGCCTGGAGCCGCGCGGCGGTCGATGCTTCACCATCCACCCGCCAGATTCTTCCCGACGAACGAACTGGGCAGTGCAAATGAGCCGGTCGGGGGCTGCTTCGTTGAAGGCCATTCGCACGCCGCCATCACGCAACAGCGTAAACGAGCAGCGATGTCCCCTGCCGTTGCTGCCACAGGAGATATCCAGAATGTGGAGGTCGGGTGCCTTGCCGTCTTCCTGACCTGTCGCGCGACGATCAGGGTGAGAAAGCGCGACAATCAAGATGAGAATACGGTGTGTCGGGATCGGCGGAGGGCGTA
>NZ_JBXAFX010000001.1:266058-421567 GCF_058793515.1 Novosphingobium sp. GW835-FHT14H07 | reverse complement strand
GTGACACTATCCCCAACGTCACCGCTGACACATCACCATCAATGTCGCTGACCAGTCACCGACGATGTCGCGCTACACCAAACCGTCATCCCGGGCTTGACCCGGGATCCCGCTTCCTTGGTTCACAGGAAGCGCAGAAGAAAAGTGGGGCCCCGGGTCAAGCCCGGGGCGACGGTAGGTTTGGAGAATGTCTGGTGTGTGCTCAGAACAGGTCCAACTGGCCGTTGGGGCTGGGCTTTCTGAACTGCGCGCAGTCCAGATCGATGTGGGCCCTGCCGATGCCGTGCTTGCGACAGGCGACGCGGAAGCGGGTCCGGATGAGGTCGGCCCAGATGCCATTCGGCTTCATGCGGGTGAAGAACTGCGCGTCGTTGTCCTTGCCGCCGCGAACCGACTGGACGATCCCCATGACTTTCGATGCGCGATCCGGGAAGTGCGTGTCGAGCCATTCGCGGAACAGCGGGGCGACTTCGTGTGGAAGGCGCAGCATGATCCAACTGGCCGACCGCACGCCACGGTCTGCGGCGGCCTCAAGGATGCCTTCCATGAACTGGTCGGTGATCGAAGGAATGACCGGGGCGACCGAAACATGGGTGGGGATGCCGGCGGCAACAAGCTTTCCAAGGGCTTCCAATCGCTTGGCAGGACTGCTTGCACGCGGTTCGAGAAGGCCGGACAGGCGCGGGTCGAGGCTGGTGACCGAAATGCCGACCGCGGTCAGATTGCTGCGGGCGAGTTCGGCCAGCAGGTCCAGATCATCCAGTACGCGCGCGGACTTTGTGGTGATGGTGACCGGGTGGCGCAATTCGAGGCAGAGTTCGAGAACCTGGCGGGTGATGCGGTAACGGCTTTCGATCGGCTGGTAGGGATCGGTATTTGTGCCCATGGCAATGGGAGCGGGCATGTAGCCGGGTTTGGCCAGGGTTTCACGCAGCAGCTTTGCCGCATCGGGCTTGGCAAAGAGCTTCGTTTCGAAATCGAGGCCGGGCGAGAGATCGTGCCAGGCGTGGGTGGGCCGAGCGTAGCAGTACACGCAGCCATGCTCGCACCCCCTGTAGGCGTTTACCGAACGATCAAAGGGGATGTCGGGCGAGCGGTTAAAGGTGAGGATCGAGCGGGAATGTTCTTCGGTGACCGTCGTGCGCAGCTTGGGACCGGGACCGTCGATATCCTCGCGAGCGTCGAGCCAGTCGCCGTCAACCTCGCGCGTGGCGAGGCCGAAGCGTGTCGGGACATTTGCGGATTGTGCGCCTCTGCCATGGACTGCCATGGCTGGATTGGAACATAAGTGGAACGAAAATGCAATAGCGATTGGAAAGACTTACTTTTCCAGCAGCCTCGGCATCAGTTCGACAAAGTTGCAGGGCCGGTTGCGGCTGTCGAGCTGTTCGTCGAGGATGCCGTCCCAGCCGTCCTTCACCGCGCCATTCGAGCCGGGCAGGGCGAAGATATAGGTGCCGCGCGCGACGACGGCGCAGGCGCGTGACTGAATCGTGCTGGTGCCGATGGTCTTGTAGGACAGCCAGCGGAACAGTTCGCCAAAGCCCGGGATGTCGCGCGTCTTGACGCGGTCGAGCGCTTCGGGCGTCACGTCGCGGCCGGTGAGACCGGTGCCGCCGGTGATGACGACGGCATCGACGGTGCGATCGTCGATCCAGTTGTTGAGGCGGCTGGCGATGCGGTCGGCATCGTCCTTTTCCATGGCGCGGGCAGCGAGCTTGTGGCCCTTGGCCTTGATGCGTTCGGCGAGGATATCGCCCGAGGTATCCTCGGCCGGGCCGCGAGTGTCGGAAACGGTCAGCAGGGCAATGTTGATCGGCTTGAATTCGCGCGAAGTATCAATTGCCACGCGATGCGATCCTCACATTATCTGCGCCTGAAAGGCCGGGGAACTTGGGCCACATGCCCTGGACAAGGCCCATGCGGCTTTCCGACGGGCCGCCGGCCTGCTTTTCGTACATCCAGTAATTGCGCATGACGATGGAAACGTAGCCGCGCGTTTCCCAGTAGGGGATCGATTCCATCCACAGCAGCGGATCGCTGCCGCCGCGGATTTCCGTGTTCCAGCGGCTGATCGGAAGGGGGCCGGCATTGTAGGCGGCCATGACCTTGGGCAGGAGGCCCTGCGTCGCATCGGAATCGCGCAACTGCTGGAGGTACTGCTGGCCGAAGGCAAGGTTGACGTCAGGCAGGTCGAGCTGGCGATCGCGCCCGGCCATTGCCGGCTCTACGCGGGCCATGTCCTTGGCCGTGCCGGGGCGGACCTGCATCAGACCCTTGGCCCCGGCCGGGCTGGTGACGGCCGTGCGGAAGTTCGATTCCTGCAGCGAATGGGCAAAGAGCAGCGCGGGATCGACCTTCCAGCCCGTGGCCGGCGTCCACTTCGGCGCAGGGAAGCGCGCGGATTCATCGGGACGGGCCCCTGCCGGGGCATTGTAGGCCATCCACAGCTGGGTGGAGGGGAGGCCCAGATCGCGGGCAAGGCGCGAGAGCGGGGCATATTGCCCGGGCGCGCCGATGCGGGCCTGATGGCGCAGGACTTCGTCGGCAAGGCCGTCTTCGCCGATTTCGGCAAGCTGCACGGCGGTGCGGATGTTCGGAACGTCGCGAAGCTGCTGCCAGTCATTCTGCGAGAAGTCCGGCGCCACCGGCGGCGTGCTTTCGCGCATGCCCAGCGCTTCGGACGCCATCATGCCATAGAGCGTTTCGCGGAACCGGGCAGCGTTGCGCAGAGAGGCCGACACTTTTTCCGGCTTGCGGCAGCGCAGCCAGGCGCGGCTGGCCCAGTAGTGTGCGGCGGACGCCAGTTCGTCGTTCTGGGCTGATCCTGCGGTCTTTTCAAAGGCGTCAGCGGCGGCGAGGCAGTCGCTCAGGCGCCAGCTGGCAAGGCCTGCGGTCCAGTAGGCTTCCGCGACCCACGGGCCGGTGCCTTCGGCGGCGGTGAGCGAAAGAGCGCGGGCGGTGGCGTCGTCGTTCTCGATATAGAAGGCCCAGCCGACCTTCTGCCGCCATTCGGCGCGAGCAGCGGGCGAGAGCGTGGCATCGACCCCATCGAGCAGGACGCGGGCACCGACGGGATCGTCAAACTTGATGCGGTCCTGAATCGCGGCAGCGACGCCGGCCGGCATCGTACCGTCATCGATCGGGCGCGGCTTGATGCGCTTGGAGACGGTGGGAAGGCTGACAAGACGCTGTGCCTGCGGCAGGGCGGGCATGCCGGTGGCGCCGCGCTTCAGGGCGAGGCGACCGAGCTGCTCCGCCCACGGCAAGTCCGGAGCCTTGGTCAGCACTTCAGTGATCGGGGCGAGCTCTGCCTTGGGCGAGGTTGCGGCCAGCATGTACTGGGCGCGGGCTACCGTATGCAGAGGCCCATCGGTCCGCTGGGCGAACAGCGTCTGCACCTGCGTCCAATCCTCGCGCTCGATCGCGGAGAACAGGCTCTTGTAATAGGAGCGATCGTCGGCGCTCAGCAGCGAGGGGACGGCGGTGCGATCGGCGCGGCCACGGAAATAGTCGACCGCGGCGCTGTTGGCGTGAGCCGGGACAGCCGAAAGCCCAAGCGACGAGGCCGCGAGCGCGAGCAGCGTGAACGTCTTGGCGCGAGCCAGCTTCAAATCGTTTCGGTCCCCGTCCATTCGAGCCAGCGGCTCCACAGACCTGCCTTGAGGGCAGGGCGCTGCAGCATGGCTTCGAGATCCCACGCCGGCAGCGCGGGAAGTGGTGGCCCTTCTTGATTAATTGCCCGTAAACTTTGAGCCAAATTCGGCGGGTCGTTGCCGAGAAGCGCCGAAATGCCTGATGCGCCCAGGATCAGCAGTCGTTTCGGAGCGGCAAGAGTGATGTGGTGGAGGAGAACTTCGCCGAGGCCCGACTCCTTGTGGAGGTGCCAATCGGGCATCGGCACGTGGGCTGGAAGGGCAGAGGCGATGTAGGTTCGGGACCGGTCAAGGCCGAACGCGGCCAGCATGGCATCGAGCAATCGGCCTGCACGCCCGGAGAGAAGGGTATCGCCATCGTCTGCCGAGGGCATCGGCACCAGGATCATCAGGTCCGCACCTTGCGCGCCGACCGGAGGCAGGCGATGCAACCCGGCGGGCGCGAGGGCGGGTTCGGCCAACCACCAAGGGGCGAAGGCTTCAAAGGTCTGCGGCCAATCAGCCTTGGCGCTAACCTTGGCCACCTTGGGCGAATCATCGCGCTCTGCCGTGAGTTCGCGCAGCGGCTTCATCGGGGCCGGTGGTGCAGCTTCCCTTGGCTTGCGCGCTTCGGACAGCCAGTCTTGAGGATCGTCAACGAAGGCATGGTCTACGCCCGCATCGCGCCACCAATCGAGCGCGGCCGTAACGGCATCGCGCCACTGATGATTTTCTGCGTTAGCGATATCGGGCAACCTGTCTTTCCTTCCAGTCCAATTTGCGGTCTTGACCTTGCCTGTGCCCTCTTTCAAGGCACATTCGAAATTCAATCGTGCGTTTAGCAGCAGTCGGGAGATATCGGGGCATGAGCGAACGGGAATCGATGCCGTATGACGTCGTCATCGTTGGCGGAGGGCCTGCGGGCCTGGCTGCTTCGATCCGGCTTAAGCAGGTGAACCCGGAAATTTCGGTCTGCATCCTGGAAAAGGGTTCGGAAATCGGCGCGCACATCCTTTCGGGCGCGGTGGTAGACCCGAAAGCGCTCGACGAACTGCTTCCGCAATGGCGCGAACAGGGCTGCCCGATGGCCGAAGTGCCGGTGACCGACAATTGGCACTGGGTGCTGTCGAAGAAGGGCAAGGTCTCGATCCCGCACTGGCCGATGCCGCCGTTCATGTCGAACGATGGCAATTATACCGGCAGCCTTGGCAACCTGTGCCGCTGGCTTTCGGAACAGGCGATGGAACTGGGCGTCGAGATCTTCCCCGGCTTCCCCGCGGCGGAGATCCTGTTCGACGAGAATGGCGCGGTCATGGGCGTCGCGACCGGCGACATGGGCATTGCCAAGGACGGTTCGAAGAAGCCCGATTATCAGCCGGGCATGGAACTGCACGCCAAGTACACGCTGTTTGCCGAAGGCGCGCGCGGGCACCTGACCAAGCGGCTCAAGGCGCATTTCGACCTCGAGCGCGATTGCGAGCCGCAGGTCTATGGCATCGGCATCAAGGAGCTCTGGGACATCGATCCCGAGAAGCACGTTCCGGGCCGGGTGATCCACACGCAGGGCTGGCCGCTTTCGGAATCGAATTCGTGGGGCGGCGGGTTCCTCTACCACCAGGCCAACAACCAGGTGGCATTGGGCTTCGTTACCGCGCTCGATTACGCCAATCCCTATGTCTATCCGTTCGAGGAATTCCAGCGCTGGAAGCAGCACCCGGAAATCCGCGCGATCCTGGAAGGCGGACGCCGCGTGTCTTACGGCGCGCGTGCGATCAATGAAGGCGGCTGGCAATCGGTGCCGCGCCTGTCGTTCCCGGGTGGCGCGCTGATCGGCTGCTCGGCCGGCTTCGTCAACGTGCCGCGCATCAAGGGCAGCCACACCGCGATGAAGAGCGGGATGCTGGCCGCGGAGTCCATCGCGGCGGCGATGGCAGCTGGCCGCGAGAAGGACGACATGGTCGAGTACGATGCGGCCGTGCGCGAAAGCTGGATCGCCAAGGAGTTGAAGAAGGTCCAGAACGCGCAGCCGCTGGTGGCCAAGTTCGGCGGCGAGCTGGGTACGGTGCTGGCTGGCGCGGACATGTGGCTGCGCACGATCGGCGGCTTTGGCATCTGGAAGCCGATGAAGCACCACCGCGACAGCGAGGCGACGCAGCGCGCCGACCTGTACAAGCCGATCGCGTACCCCAAGCCTGATGGCGTCATCACCTTCGACCGCCTGACCAGCGTCTCGTTCTCGTACACCAATCACGAGGAAGACCAGCCGAGCCACCTCGTGCTGAAAGACCCGACGGTGCCGACGCGGATCAACCTGCCGCTCTATGCGGGCCCCGAGCAGCGCTACTGCCCGGCGGGCGTCTATGAGTACGTCGGCGTGGAGGAAGGCAACCCGCGCCTGCAGATCAACGCCCAGAACTGCGTCCACTGCAAGACTTGCGACATCAAGGACATGACCCAGAACATCGAATGGGTCACGCCTGAGGGCGGCGGCGGGCCGAACTATCCGAATATGTGAGGTTGAGTTCCTCCCCGGCACGGGGAGGGCACACTGACTCTGGTCAGCATACATGAAGTCATGAGCTTGCGAACATCGCATCGACATTGGTAAACCGAGGCTGGAGGCGCCTGTTTATGGCCTACTCGCTGTTGGTGATGCTGTTTTCAGCTGCGCTTGCTTGGATGCTTGATTTGTATGGCAGGATGCCTTGGGGAAATGTCCGCCCTTCGAAGACTGACTTGAAGCATGTCTCGACGGCAAGCCCGGTGACCAAGCTTTCATTGAAATATCGAACCGCCTCGAGATGGGGAGGTATCGTTGGTTTCTGGTCAATTTTTATTTCAGTTTGGCTTTTTGGATCCACAATGAACGTCTGGGGGTGGTTGAGCTTGGGACTCCTCGGGGCGGTTTCCGTTGCAGAGGCGGTTTTTTCGCATTGGTGGCTTATCTCTTGCCGCACCCTTAGGCCAAAGAGATGAAAGAAACCGCTTACGCCAAGATCAACCTTGCGCTGCATGTGCGGCGGCGCAGGGAGGATGGGTATCATGAGCTTGAGACGCTGTTTGCCTTCGTGGATGCGGGGGATGTGCTGAGCGCTTCGTCTGCGCAGGCGGATTCGCTGCGCGTTGTCGGCGAGTTTGGAGGCGCTTTGGACGATCCGTTTGGCAACATCGTGGCCAAAGCCTTGCAATCCCTGCCGCATGGGCCGGGCTGGGCGGTGACGCTGGAGAAGAATCTGCCGGTGGCGGCCGGGCTGGGTGGCGGATCAGCCGATGCCGGGGCGATATTCCGGATGGTTCGGGACAGCCATGGTTTGCCGGAGGACTGGCATGCGCGGGCGGCGAAGCTGGGGGCGGACGTGCCGGCTTGCGTCGAGAGCGTGGCGTGCATCGGACGCGGAACCGGAACCGAACTGGAGCCGATTGCCAACGATCTGGCGGGGACGCCTGTGCTGCTGGTCAATCCGCGCATTCCCCTTGCCACCGCGCCGGTGTTCAAGGCCTGGGATGGCGTTGATCGCGGGCCGATGGAAGGTGACAACCTCAGGGAAATGGCGCTTGCGGGCCGCAATGATCTGGAAGCTCCGGCACTGACGCTCGTGTCAGAAATTGGCGATGTGCTGAGAGCCCTGGAACAGACGGGCGCGTGGTTGACGCGTATGTCAGGATCAGGCGCGACGTGCTTTGCGCTCTATGATAGGCCTGAGCTGCGCGATGCCGCCAAGGCGGCGATGCCGGCGGGGTGGTGGACCTTGGCGGGGGCCCTGCGATGAGCGAGGCCTTTGCCATCCTTGGTCAGCCGCGCTTCGGGGGCATTCTGGTGGTGTCGGATCATGCTTCCAACCGCGTGCCTGATAACATCGACCTTGGCATCGCTCCCGAACTGCTGAACCAGCATATCGCGGTGGACATCGGCGTAGCCGAAGTCGGCTCGTTGATGGCTCAGCGGCCCGGCATTGCGGCGTTTCAGGGCGGGGTGAGCCGTCTGGTCTGCGATTTCAACCGTGACGAGCATCTGCCGACCGTGGTGCCGATTGCCAGCGATGGCCATGCGATCCCCGGCAACGCGCTCGATCATGCAGGCCATGAGGCGCGGCTGGCGCGGTTCTTCCGGCCCTATCACGATGCGCTGGCCGACCTTCTGGCCGATGTGCCGCAAGCGCTGATCCTGTCCTTGCACAGCTTCACGCCGCAACTCGCCTCGAGCGATGAGCCTCGGCCCTGGCACGTGGGCGTGCTCTACAACGAGGATGATCGCGCAGCGCGGATCGCCATTCCAATGCTTGAGGCCGAAGGGCTCTGCGTCGGGGATCAGCTGCCCTATTCGGGCAGGCTGCTTAATGCGACAATGAACCGCCATGCCGAGGCGGATGGAAGGCCCTACCTGGGCATCGAGGTGCGGCAAGACCTGATCAGCGATGCTAAGGGCCAAGCTGAATGGGCCGAGCGGCTGGCGCGGATTGCCAATCAGGTTGCGGTCGCAATCAGTTAGGTTTTCTGCCACTTTTGGCTGACATAGTTGTAATTAATACTTTCGACAGCGGCTGATTCCGTGGGCTAGGGAACGATCCCAAGTCGCTCGTAAAAACTGATTCCCTGTCCGGAGTTCGCACAATGCCCCCCTATCGTTCACGCACCACCACCCATGGCCGCAACATGGCGGGCGCGCGCGGACTTTGGCGCGCAACGGGCATGAAGGACGAGGACTTCGGCAAACCGATCATCGCGGTGGTCAATTCGTTCACGCAGTTCGTGCCGGGCCATGTCCACCTCAAGGACCTCGGCCAGATGGTGGCGCGCGAGATCGAGGCGGCTGGCGGCGTTGCCAAGGAATTCAATACCATCGCGGTCGATGACGGGATCGCCATGGGCCACGACGGCATGCTCTATTCATTGCCGAGCCGTGACCTGATCGCCGACAGCGTGGAATACATGGTCAACGCCCATTGCGCCGACGCGATGGTCTGCATTTCCAACTGCGACAAGATCACGCCAGGCATGCTGATGGCGGCAATGCGGATCAACATTCCGGTCGTGTTCGTCTCGGGCGGGCCGATGGAAGCGGGCAAGGTAATCCTCAAGGGGAAGGAGCACGCGCTCGATCTGGTCGACGCTATGGTGGCCGCGGCCGACGACACGATGACCGACGAGGAAGTGACTGCGATCGAGCGGTCGGCCTGCCCGACCTGCGGTTCGTGCTCGGGCATGTTCACGGCCAATTCGATGAACTGCCTGACCGAGGCGCTGGGTCTTTCGCTGCCGGGCAATGGCTCGACGCTGGCTACCCACGCTGATCGCAAGCGCCTGTTCCTCGAAGCGGGGCGCCTCGCCGTGGACCTGTGCAAGCGCTACTACGAGGAGGACGATGCCAGCGTCCTGCCGCGCTCGATTGCCAGTTTCGATGCGTTCGAGAATGCGGTTTGCCTCGATATCGCGATGGGCGGTTCGACCAACACGGTGCTGCACCTGCTGGCGGCGGCGCACGAAGCGGGCGTGAACTTCACGATGTCGGACATCGATCGGCTGAGCCGTCGGGTGCCGTGCCTGTCGAAGGTCGCGCCGGCCAAGAACGACGTGCATATGGAGGACGTCCACCGGGCGGGTGGCATCTACGCCATTCTTGGAGAGCTGGATCGTGCGGGCCTGATCCACACGCACCTGCCGACCGTGCACAGCCGCACGCTGGCCGAAGCGCTGGATCGCTGGGACATCAAGCGCACCAATTCGCCAAGCGTGCAGGAATTCTTCAAGGCGGCGCCGGGCGGCGTGCCGACGCAGGTGGCGTTCTCGCAGGACCGTCGCTGGAAGGAACTGGACCTTGACCGCGAGACCGGCGTGATCCGTTCGGCCGAACACGCCTTCAGCAAGGACGGCGGGCTTGCCGTGCTCTATGGCAACATCGCGCGCGATGGCTGCATCGTGAAGACGGCGGGCGTTGACGAGAAGATCCACAAGTTCTCGGGGCCGGCCAAGGTCTATGAAAGCCAGGACGCGGCGGTGACGGCGATCCTGACCGGGCAGGTCGTGGCAGGGGACGTGGTGGTGATCCGCTATGAAGGGCCGAAGGGCGGCCCGGGCATGCAGGAAATGCTCTATCCCACCAGCTACCTCAAGTCGAAGGGGCTGGGCGCGGCGTGCGCACTGCTGACCGACGGGCGCTTTTCGGGCGGGACTTCGGGCCTTTCCATCGGCCATGCCTCGCCGGAAGCGGCCGAGGGTGGCGAGATCGGGTTGGTCCAGAACGGCGACATGATCGAGATCGACATCCCAAACCGCACCATCCATCTGGCGGTGAGCGACGAGGAATTGTCGCACCGTCGTGCGGCCCAGGACGCCAAGGGCTGGAAGCCGGCGCAGGAGCGGCCGCGCCAGATCTCGACGGCGCTCAAGGCCTATGCCGCGATGACCACCAGCGCGGCGCGCGGTGCGGTGCGCGACCTCAAGCAGCTGGGCATCGACTGATGCGCAAGGGGCTGCCAGCGCTGCTGATCTGCGGGGTGCTGGCTGCCTGCTCAAAGGCCGAGGACGCGCCGAAGGGGCGGGTGATCGATTGCGCAGTGGGCGGATCGGCGAAGTTCCTGCCGGAATGCTTTGTCGAGGACTCGCGCGTGGGTGGCAAGCGCTTCCTGACCGTGCGGCACAAGGCCGGGGGTTTTCGCCGGTTTGAGATGGTGAACGACGGGCGCGGCGTGGTATCGGCTGACGGGGCCGACGAGGCGACGGCGCAGTGGTCGTCGCAAGGCGTGCTCGAAGTTTCGGTCGCGGGAGACCGCTATCGCTTTCCGGCAAGGATGAAGGACGATGCCCCGCAGCCGTGAGCCTGTGCTTTCGCAAGTACTCACAGTGGCGCAGATGCGCGCCGCAGAGGAGGACCTGATTGCGGCGGGCTCGACTGTCGATGCGCTGATGCAACTGGCCGGGCGCGGGGCGGGCGAGTGGGTACGCCGGATCGCGGGCGGCGGTTCGGTTACCGTGCTGTGCGGGCCGGGCAACAACGGCGGCGATGGCTGGGTCATCGCCGAATACCTTCGCGAACATGGCAATGCCGTGCAGGTCGTGCAGGCGCGCGAGCCGGTGACGGATGCGGCGCGCAATGCCAAGGCCCTGTATCGCGGGGCGGTCGTTTCGGCGGGAAGTGTGACGGCGGGGGACGTGTTCGTCGACTGCCTGTTCGGAAGCGGGCTGACGCGCGCCTTGCCGGATGATCTTCTTGCCCTGCTGTGCGATTTGGCGGCGCTGCATCGCCATCGCATTGCGATTGATCTGCCGAGCGGAATCGAAAGTGACAGCGGCGCCGCGCTGAATGAGGGCTTGCCGGAGTGGTCGTTGACAGTGGCGCTGGGGGCGTGGAAGCATGCCCACTTTGCCATGCCTGCCTGTTCGAAGATGGGCGCGGTCAGGCTGGTTGATATCGGCGTGGCGGCACTGCCGGGCGCGGCGCGGGTCCTGGCGAAACCGAAGCTGGAGGCACCTGCAGCCGATGCGCACAAGTACCGGCGCGGGATGCTCGGGATCGTCGCCGGAGAGATGCCAGGCGCAGCCTTGCTGGCGGCGACGGCCGCGCTGCGGGCAGGGGCGGGATACGTGAAGCTTGCAGCGCAGGCAGCGCCCTTGGTGGTCCCGCCGGAGTTGGTGGTGACCGGCGACGCTGCGGGAATGCTGGCCGACGCGCGGACCTCGGCGCTACTGGTAGGGCCGGGTCTGGGCCGGTCTGATGAAGCGTCGCGCCTGCTCGCTGCTGCGCTCCATGCTGGCCGACCGACAGTGGTGGATGCCGATGCGCTGGTCTTGTTGCGACCGGCGATGTTGTCTGGTGCACAATGCATTCTGACCCCGCACGAGGGCGAGATGAGCGCGCTGGAGCGGGCTTTCGGGCTGTCAGGGGCTGGCTTGCGGCGAGATCGCGCGCTCGCTCTGGCTGAGGTTTCAGGCGCGGTCGTGGTGCTGAAAGGGCCGGATACGCTGATTGCCGCGCCCGGTGGCGAGACTGTTCTGGCACCGCGCGCTTCATCGTGGCTTTCGGTGGCAGGGACGGGCGACGTCCTGGCGGGAGCCATCGCCAGCCGCCTTGCCACGCATTGTCAGGACTTGGAGCAAGCCTTGCGCGCCGCCGAAGAAGGCCTATGGCTCCACGGCGAAGCGGCGCGGCTGTGCGGGCCTGCGTTCACGGCCGGAGAACTGGCCCATGCCGTGCGGGCAGCGCTGAAGGCCTGCCACGGAGGTGGCTACGAAGGAACTTCTTGAATGAGCGAGTCAGATCTGATCGTGCGTGTTGCCGCGAAGGGGGAAGGCGCAACGGCAGACGGCAGATACGCGGCGCTGGCGGCTCCCGGCGATGTGCTGCAGGCTGATGGTTCGCTGGTGCACGGTCCCAACCACGTCGATCCGCCGTGTCGGCACTTTCCCGCCTGCGGCGGTTGCCAGTTGCAGCACCTGTCCGAGAATGCGCTGGCCGAATACGTGCACGATCGCGTCGTAGGTGCGGCAAAGGGACAGGGGATCGCGGACGTGGTAGCCACGGCGGCGCACATCTCCCCGCCACGTTCGCGCAGAAGGGCGACCTTGCATGCGCAGGCGATCGGCAAGCGCGTGGTCATCGGGTTTCGCGAGCAGGGTTCGCACAAGATCGTCGACATGCGCGAGTGCCATGTTCTGGCGGCTGAACTGTTTGCACTGGTAGCCCCCTTGCGCGCCCTGCTCGAGCAATGGGGCGACCGCAAGCTGGCGGTCGATGTCGAGCTGGCGCTGGCCGATCAGGGTGTGTCCGTCGGCTTGAAGGGGCTGACTGCCGAAGGTCTGGCGAAGACCGAAGCCTTGCTCGACTTTGCGCGGGCCAACAGCCTGGCGCGGCTGACGATGGATTCTGGCTATGGCGCCGAGGGCGTGTGGGAGCCGGAGCCGGTAACGGTCACCCTTGGCGGGACGCCGGTTTCGTTGCCGCCCGGAGCTTTCCTGCAGGCGACTGCCGATGGCGAGGCAGCGCTTGTGGGTGCGGCGCGCGAATGGCTGGCCGGGGCACCCACGGTGGCGGATCTGTTTTCAGGGCTTGGCACCTTCGCCTTTGCCCTTGCGGGTCCGAAGACAAAGGTGCTGGCAGCCGAAGCGGCGCGCGATGCGCATCTTGCCTGCCAGGCGGCGGCGCGAATGAACGGTCGACCGGTCCATCCGCTGCACCGGGACCTGTTCCGCAATCCGCTGCGGGTGGAAGAACTGGATCGCTTTGCTTCAGTCGTGCTCGATCCACCACGGGCGGGCGCGCAGGAGCAGGTGGAGCAGATCGCCCTGAGCAAGGTTGCGCGCGTGGTCTATATCAGCTGCAACCCCGCGAGCTGGGCGCGGGATGCGATCAAGCTGATCGCGGGCGGTTACAGGCTGGCGGAGCTGCGGCCGGTGGGCCAGTTCCGCTGGTCGACGCACGTGGAGCTCGCCAGCCTGTTCGTCCGCGATTGAATCAGGCGGCGAAGATGATCTTCGCGGCGTGGTAGATCAGCGCCATGAGCGCGATGCTCGACAGCGAGAACAGGATGAAGCGGACCATGACCTTGTTCACGGTCGCCTGCACAAGTGAGTGGACGACGCGCAAGGCTACATAGGCCCATGCCACGGTCGCGCTGGTGCCGTTGCCGGCCCCTGCGACAGCGATGACGAGGCAGACCGCGTAGAACAGCGTCGGCGCTTCGTGCAGGTGGTTGTAGTTGTGGGCCTTCCATTGGACGCTGGCGGGAAGCAGATCGTCGAGCGTCCTGGTGGGGTCCTTGGCGAGACTGTCTGGATCGAGCTTTGCCGCATTCATGGCCGGAATGCGGGTGACGTACATCCACAGCCACATGACCATGGTCCACGCCATCAGTGCAACGGCAGGTTGCAGGATATGGGCAATCTTCATTGGCATTCTCCCCCTTTTTTATGGCTTATCCGTGGCCCATGGTCGCTCCCAGCGCGCGCAGGGCCAGCCCGATCAGGCACAGCGTTGACAAAAGGAACAGGCTGAAGCGCACAGGCACGCGGTTGACGGTTGCCTGCCAGATCGAGTGGACGATGCGCAGGACAACGTAGCCCCATGCCAGCATGACATCGAGCGAGGCCGACCCCATGATCGCAAGGATCATCACGGTGGCGTAGAACAGCGTCGGCTGTTCCATGAGGTGGCTGTAGTTGTGCGCCTTCCAGTTGATCTCGTCGGGCAGCACGCCTTCGAGGTCCTGTCCGCGCCCGCCGGGCTTGGCTTTGCCGAGGCCACCCTTTTGCTTGAGGGCTGGCAGCCGCGTTCCGGCCATCCAGAACAGCATGACAATCGACCACAGCACAAGCACCGCGGCGGGCGTGAGGATTTGCGCCTGCATTTTCAGATCTCCCCCGAGAATTGCCGGGAGAGTGCGAGGTGCGAGTTAGATTGTCAAATGCAACTTATCCGTGGTGCGCAATCACTTGGGCAAAGGCGGCCGGGTCGACGTTGCCGCCCGAGAGAAGAACGGCGGTACGGCCATCTGCGGCCACCTTGCCGGCGAGCAACGCGGCGAGGCCTGCTGCTCCGCCCGGCTCGACGACCAGCCTCAGCTTGCTGAAGGCATAGCGCTGGGCGGCGCGCACTTCCGCTTCGGTTACGCTCAAGCCCCTGAGGCCCCGCGCGGAGAGGACGGCGAAGTTGATGGGGAAGGTGGCGGGCGTCTGCAGCGCGTCGCACGCTGTGGGAGGGGCGTCGCGAGGGACGCGCTGGATCGCGCCACTGACGAGGCTCCGGGCGACATCGTCCCAGCCTTCGGGTTCGACGGGCACGATCTCGGCGTCGGGCAGGGCAAGGGCGAGACCGGCAGCAAGGCCGCCGCCGCCGCAGGGCGTGACGACGCGGGTCGGGCCACCATCGGCGAAACATTCCATCTGCGCGGCCAGTTCGATTCCGGCGCTGCCCTGACCTTCGATCACCCATGGATCGCCAAAGGCATGGACAAGCGTTGCCCCGCTTTGCGCAACAAGTGTAGCGGCCACGGCATCGCGATCCTCGCCGCCGGGCCGATCATAGAGCACGACGTCTGCGCCAAGCTCGCGCGTGGCGGCGAGTTTCACTTGCGGCGCGTCATTGGGCATCACGATCCGGGCCGCAATGCCGAGCCGGCGGGCGGCCCAGGCCACGCCTTGCGCGTGGTTGCCGCTCGATACGGCGATGACGCCGCGGCTGCGCTCGTCATCGGTCAGGTCAGACAGCCGGTGCCACGCGCCGCGAATCTTGAAGGCGCCGACGGGCTGGAGGCATTCGGCCTTGCACCACACGGTTCCGCCATTCGGCAGTTCAAGCGGAAGCAGCGGCGTTTGCGGCAGAAGCTGCGCCATCTTTTCCGCGGCGCAGATTAGGCCTGCGCGGGTGGGAGCGCGCTGATCTGACGAAGCATTCGGGTTAGGACTTGGGTTTGTCATGGCTCTACTCTAAAGGGCCTGCCCATGAATGTCCTGCGCGTTCGATCGAGAGGTCCGGAACGCGACGGGACAAATGGCATTTGGAGCAATCATGGCAAAAGTTCTCGTCATCGGCGCAGGCGGCGTCGGCTCGGTCGCGGTCCACAAGATGGCGATGAATTCCGATATCTTCACCGGCATTGCGCTGGCGAGCCGCACCAAGTCCAAGTGTGATGCCATTGCCGCTTCGGTGAAGGAGCGCACCGGCGTTACCATCGACACCTACCAGATCGACGCGGATGACGTTACCGCAACCACGGCGCTGATCAACGAGGTCAAGCCCGTCCTCGTCGTCAACCTGGCTCTGCCGTACCAGGATCTCAACATCATGGACGCCTGCCTTGCGGCCGGCGTCAACTACATGGACACCGCGAACTACGAACCGATCGACGAGGCCAAGTTCGAGTATTCGTGGCAGTGGGCCTATCAGGACAAGTTCAAGGAAGCGGGCCTGATGGCGCTGCTGGGATCGGGCTTCGATCCGGGCGTGACCAGCGTTTTCGCCACCTGGTTGAAGAAGCACAAGCTCGACACGATCCGCACGCTCGACATCCTCGATTGCAACGGCGGCGATCATGGCCAGCACTTTGCCACCAACTTCAATCCGGAAATCAACATCCGCGAAGTGACCGCGCCTGCGCGGCACTACCTCAACGGCGAGTGGGTGGAGACGCCGGCGCTGACCATCCGCCAGCAGTTCGACTTCGAGGAAGTCGGCCCGAAGAACATGTACCTGATGTACCACGAGGAACTCGAAAGCCTCGCGCATCACCTGCCCGAGATCGAGCGCATCCGCTTCTGGATGACGTTCGGCGATGCCTATATCACGCACCTGACCGTGCTGCAGAACGTGGGCATGACCCGGATCGATCCGGTGATCTACGAGGGCAAGGAAATCATCCCGCTGCAGTTCCTCAAGGCGGTTCTGCCCGAACCGGCTTCGCTCGGCCCCACGACCAAGGGCAAGACCAACATCGGCGATATCGCCACGGGCCTGAAGGATGGAGAAGAGAAGACCTTCTACATCTACAACATCTGCGACCACGAGGACGCCTATCGCGAGACCGGCAACCAGGCGGTGAGCTACACCACCGGCGTGCCCGCGATGATCGGCGCGGCGATGATGGTGCAGGGCATCTGGTCGGGCGCCGGCGTGTTCAACATGGAACAGTTCGACCCTGATCCCTACATGGACATGCTCAACAAGCACGGGCTACCGTGGCAGGTGAAGGAACTGGCGGGTCCGCTGGCGTTCTGATCTTTCTGCGTCCCCGCGAAGGTGGGGGCGTTCCACGTCTGATGCCGTTTTGGACGGAATGGGGCCCCCGCCTGCGCGGGGGTCCATTGTTTTGAAGTGAGGCTTAGCATGGAAACCAGAGCGGGCGATCCGGGGGCTTTTGCGCAGTTTGACCTGAACCGGGTGGATAGCCCGGCATTCGTGGTCGATGCAGCGAAGTTGCGGGCCAATCTGGCGGTGCTGGCCGACGTGCGGGACCGCGCCGGGATCAAGGTGCTGGCGGCGCTCAAGGCGTTTTCGATGTGGAAGGTGGCGCCGATCGTCGGGGAGTATCTCGACGGCGTGTGCACGTCCGGCCTGTGGGAAGCCAAGCTGGCGGCCGAGCACTATTCGGGCGAGATCGCGACGTACTGCGCGGCCTACAAAGCTGAGGATCTGCCCGAGATCCTGCGGCTATCGGATCATGTGATCTTCAATTCGCCCGGCCAGCATGCGCGCTTTGCGGGCGAGATCGCGGCAGCGCAGGCTGTCGGAGACAAGTTCGACATCGGCCTGAGGATCAATCCACTGCACGCCGAGGGCGAGGTGCCGCGTTATGACCCTTGCGCGCCGCATTCGCGTCTGGGCTTCCCGGTGGATCAGTTGTTGCCAAAACACCTGGAAGGCGTATCGGGCCTGCATTTCCACACGCTGTGCGAGCAGGATTTCGAGCCATTGAAGCGCACATGGGAGGCGCTGGAGGCACGGATTGCGCCGTACTTCGGGCAGCTCAAGTGGCTGAACTTCGGCGGCGGCCACCACATCACCCGCGCCGATTACCAGCGTGAGGACCTGATCGCATTCCTGCGTGAGGTGAAGGCGCGCACGGGTTGCGAGATCTATCTGGAGCCGGGCGAGGCCGTGGCGCTGGATGCGGGAATTCTGGTCGGCACCGTACTCGACACGCACTGGAACGGGATGCAGCTTGGGATTACCGACATTTCGGCGACCTGCCACATGCCCGACGTGATCGAGGCACCTTATCGTCCGGCAATGCTGGGCGAACTGCCCATCGACGAGTACGAGGATGGCGGGGAGGGAGGCGCTCCGGTGCGTCTTGGCGGGCCTTCGTGCCTCGCGGGTGATGTGATCGGCGATTACCGCAAGCCCGGGTTGGCGCAGCCGGGCACGCGCTTTGCGTTTCTCGATCAGGCGCATTACTCGATGGTCAAGACCACGACCTTCAACGGCGTGCCACTGCCGTCGATCTGGCTGTGGGACAGCAAGAGCGATGCGCTCGAGAAGGTGCGCGGCTTCACTTACGAGGACTTCCGCGACCGTCTTTCCTGAGGCATGCTGCCTGCTGACAACAATGTTGGCGGGAGAAGGCAATGGCGGGCGATTTGCTCGATGGTGTGACGAGCGATCCGGTGCGCATGGCCTGGATGCAAGGTTCGCCGCCGCCTGCTGACAAGATCCTGCTCGCCTCGCGCGCGGACCACATGCGGTTTCCGATGATCCGCTGGTCCTATTCCAACATGCGCCAGTTCGTGCCCTCGCGACGTGTGGCCGCGGGGGACGAGAGCAAGGCGCTTGAGCGGGCAATCGACGAAGGACTGGGGCAGATTCGTTTCGTACCGCTGAATGCGGATGAGCCGATGTCGCTGGAACAGTCGCTGACGCAGGCCTTCACCGATGGCATTCTGGTCCTGCACCGCGGCAAGGTGGTGTTCGAGCGCTGGTTCGGCGTGACCGGGCCGGAGACGAGGCATATCGCCTTTTCGGTAACCAAGAGCTTCGTCGGAACGCTTGCCGAGATGCTGGTCGAGGAGGGCAGGCTTGATCCTGCGGCGCTGGCGTCGGATTACCTGCCGGAACTGACCGGGAGCGGGTTTGGCGATGCGACGGTGCGCCAGGTGCTGGACATGACCACCGCGCTCGATTTCTCCGAGGATTATGCCGATCCCAACTCTGGCATCGGGGCCTACAGTGCGGCTCTTGGGCTGACGCCGAGGCCGGTGGACTATGCCGGGCCGATTGATCTTGCGTCGTACCTGCCCCGCATCGGCAAGGCGGGTCAGCACGGGACAGGCTTCACCTATCGCACGCCCAATACCGAAGTGCTGGCGTGGATGATTGCGCGGATCGAGCGGAAGCACTTTGCCGAGGTGCTGTCGGAGCGGATCTGGCGGCCGCTGGGCATGCGGGGCGATGCCGACCTCATCGTGGACCAGGCGGGAACGGCCTTTGCCGGTGGCGGGCTGAACCTGAGGCTGGAGGACCTGGCGCGGTTTGGCGAGGCGATGCGCCTTGGCGGGCTGGGGGTCATTCCCGAAGCCGTGGTGCAGCGGGCGACGCATGGCGGAGAGCCGGCGCATTTCGACCGCAACCGCTATCCGCAACTGCCGGGTTGGAGCTATGGCAGCCAGTGGTGGATCAGCAACAACAACCGCGGCTGCTTCTCCGCGCGGGGCATCCACGGGCAGACTCTGTGGGTCGATCCTGCAGCGGAAATGACGGTGGCACGATTCGCATCGCACCCCACAGCTGCCAATGGCGCCAACGATCCGCTGTCACTCCCGGCATGGGCTGCACTGGCCGAAGCATTAAGTTCCTGATTTTTCGCGATCTGTCTGGATTTGTTTCATTTTCCTGACAGGACTTTTGGGCAGCGTTATTTTCACTTGAGATTCATGCGCAGGGCCTTATTTACCCCCCTCTCGCTGCCCCATGGGGACTTCCAAACCGCAAGGCAGCTTCGTTCAACGTTCCGTTTGGGGGTCCCTTGAGTTGCACATCCATCCTGACGCACTGGCTGTAGTTCGCGCCTCCGCGCCTGAACAACCCGCCATTTTGAACCGTCCGCACGCCGCCGCGCGCGCTGCCCGCTTCTTCGTCGAGAAGTTTCCGGGCAAGTCGCTGTATGCGGTGAAGGCGAATCCGTCGGCCGATCTGATCCGCATCCTGTGGGATTCGGGCGTAACGCACTATGACGTCGCCTCGATCGCGGAAGTGCGCCTGGTGCGCGAGACGCTGCCCGAGGCAGTGCTGTGCTTCATGCATCCCGTGAAGGCTCCGGCTGCGATCCGCGAAGCCTATCACACCTATGGCGTGCGAGTGTTCAGCCTCGATTCGATCGAGGAGCTGGAGAAGATCAAGGCTGCGACGGCAGACTCGGAGGGCAACGTGCCCGAAGACCTGACGCTGTGCGTGCGCCTGCGCGTTTCGTCGGAATACTCGGAGCTGAGCCTCGCCTCGAAGTTCGGCTGCGATCTGGCCAATGCGGCAGAACTGCTCCAGGCGACCCGCCAGGTGGCGGACTCGCTGGGCGTGTGCTTCCATGTCGGCAGCCAGTCGATGAGCCCGCATGCCTATGTGCAGGCGTTGGAGCGTGTGCGTGCCGCGATCGTCGATGCTTCGGTCCTTGTCGACATCATCGACGTGGGCGGTGGCTTCCCCTCGATCTACCCGGGCATGGAACCGCCGCCGCTCGAAGACTACTTCGGCGTGATCGACCGTACCTATGAATCGCTGCCGGTTTCCTACTCGGCCGAACTGTGGTGCGAGCCGGGCCGTGCGCTGTGCGCGGAATACAACTCGATGATCGTGCGCGTCGAACGTCGCCGCGGCGCCGAGCTGTACATCAACGATGGCGCTTATGGCGCGCTGTTCGACGCGGCCCATGTCGGTTGGCGCTTCCCGGTGCGCGTGCTGCGCGACGAGGTGGCGAACGATGTCGACACCGAGATCGAGCTGGAGCCGTTCAGCTTCTATGGCCCGACCTGCGACGACATGGACCACATGGAAGGTCCGTTCGAACTGCCGGTGGACATGAAGGTTGGCGATTACATCGAGATCGGCATGCTCGGCGCCTATGGCGCGGCAATGAAGACCGCGTTCAACGGCTTCGGCGCCACGGAAGTGTTCGAAGTGACTGACGAGCCGATGTCGAGCCAGTATCGGGGCGATCGTCGCGATCCGCGCGTTTCGGACAACGTGGTCTCCCTGCGCTGATTGCCGGCGCGATTGAGCAAACAACGAAGGCCCCGCCGCGAGGTGGGGCCTTTCTCGTTACGGCTGTGCGAAGACGGCGCGATAGATGACTGCCGCGGCAACCAGCCACAGTACCATGACAGCGATGAGCCCGCCGGTTGAGCGTGGCTTGCCGACTGCGCTGGCACGTTCGCGCAGGTCCTGCATGAGCGGTGCGGGGATCATCCTGACGGCAAGCGCGATGCCAAGCGGCACGAGGATCACGTCGTCAAGATAGCCGAGGATCGGGATGAAATCGGGGATGAGGTCAATAGGGGACAGGGCATAGGCGGCGATTATGGCGGCGGCGACTTTAGCTGCAACCGGCACGCGCGGATCGCGCGCGGCAAGCCACAGGGCCACCACATCACACTTGATGCGCCGGGCCCATGCCTTGAGATCCTGGAGTGCCTTTACTGCCACCAGCTCGAAGTAGGAGCGCGGGCCGCGGTTACAAGCTTCAGTCGAAGCCGACGAACCGGGCGGCTTCCTCCACGCTCTTGCGTTTGCTGACGACTGCATTGGCGGGGAATTCAGGATCGGGCCAGCCCAGCGCGACCGCTTTCATGATGACCTGATCGTCAGGGATGCCGGCATGTTCGCGCACGACCGGGGATTGCATGATGCCTTGCGAGTTGATGACGCAGCCGAGGCCGCGCGACCATGCCGCGTTGACGAGTGCGGTGGTTACGGCGCCGCAGTCAAACGCAGTATCGTCGCTGCCGGATAGCTCACGGTCATACGTGACGATAACGCAGACCGGTGCGTCGAACTGGCGGAAGCCGCGCACCACCCAGTCCTGGCGCGCGGGCGCATCGTCGCGGGCAATGCCCATGGCGCCGAACAGCTGCTTGGCAACTTCGACCTGCCGGTCACGATGAACGCCGGCGAAGGGATTGCCCTTGCGGAACTCGCGGCTGTCAGGCTCGCCTGCGAGGATGCGCTCGGTATTGCCCTGGCGAATTTGGTTGAGCGGTTCGCCAGTGACGACATGGAAGTGCCAAGGCTGGGTGTTCATCGAACTGGGAGCGCGCATCGCCAGCGCAAGGATTTCCTCGATCAACACGCGCGGCACCGGCTTGTCGAGATAGCCGCGGATCGACCGGCGACCAAGGACCACTTCGTCGTAGGACAGAACCGACATGCACTCTCCCGGTCTTTAATTGATCGGTTAAGGTTAGCGCCGGGGGCAGGAAAGGCAAGCCCAACGAAAAAGCCCTCCCGGTTGGGGAGGGCTTTTTGACTTGCAGAAGCGCAAAGATCAGGCCGCCTTCTGGATTTCCATTTCCATGCGCTGCCAGATCTCCACCAGCGCCTCGGTCAGCTCGTCCATCATCGCCTCGGTGTGCGAAGGGCCGGGGGTGAAGCGCAGGCGCTCCGTGCCGCGGGGGACGGTGGGGAAGTTGATCGGCTGGACGTAGACGCCGTATTCGGCGAGCAGGATGTCGCTGATCTTCTTGGCACGGACCGGATCGCCGACCATCAGCGGCACGATATGCGTGGTCGATGGCATGACCGGAAGGCCCGCGTCGGCAAAAGCCTTCTTCAGATAAGCTGCAGCGGCCTGCTGTCCTTCGCGTTCCTCGCTCGACGCCTTGAGGTGGCGGACCGAGGCGAGGACGCCTGCGACCAGCACCGGGGAAAGCGAGGTGGTGAAGATGAAGCCGGGGGCATAGGAGCGGATCACATCGATGATCTTGCGATCAGCCGCAATGTAGCCGCCCATGACGCCGAAGGCCTTGCCCAGCGTACCCTCGATGATGTCGATGCGGTGGGCAGCTTCGTCACGATCGGTGATGCCGCCGCCGCGCGGACCGTACATGCCGACAGCGTGGACCTCATCGATGTAGGTCAGTGCGTTGTACTTCTCGGCAAGGTCGCAGATCGCGTGGATCGGGGCGACGTCACCGTCCATCGAATAGACCGATTCGAAAGCGATCAGCTTGGGCAGGGCGGGGTCCGTCTCTGCCAGAAGCTGTTCGAGATGCTCGACGTCGTTGTGACGGAACACCTTCTTTTCCGCGCCCGAATTGCGGATGCCCGCGATCATCGAAGCGTGGTTCAGCTCGTCCGAGAAGATCACGCAGCCGGGCAGGATCTTGGCCAACGTGGATAGCGTAGCGTCGTTCGAGACGTAGCCCGAGGTGAACAGCAGCGCGCCTTCCTTGCCGTGCAGGTCGGCCAGCTCTTCCTCAAGCTGGATGTGGTAGTGCGTGTTGCCACCGATGTTGCGCGTGCCGCCCGAGCCGGCGCCGACATTGTGCAGCGCCTCTTCCATCGCCTCGATCACCTTGGGGTGCTGGCCCATGGCGAGGTAATCGTTCGAGCACCACACGGTGATCGGCTTCGGGCCATTGTGTCCGGCAAAGCAGCGCGCATTGGGATAGGCGCCCTTGTTGCGCAGGATGTCGATGAAGACGCGGTAGCGACCTTCGGAGTGCAGACGCTCGATCGCAGAATCAAAAACCTGATCGTAATTCACCCCGCCGCTCCTTCCTGCAACGAAAGCGCATCCGCGCTCCCGAGGCCCGATCCCGTTGGGCCACCGGCGAATGGGCGGCTTCTACGCCTGTTCAAAACGCATTGCCAGCCTCATTTGGCATAACTGCCCGAAAGTCGGAGCTATTTGGTTGTCCTGGCCTTACGTAGTTCCGGCGCAAGCGTGATCCCATACTCCGGCCCCTTGGCCATCACCCATTCGGCGTCGTGGGAAGGGACGATCACGAGGCCTTCATGTTCTTTCTTCAGAGCCTTCAACCCCTTCAGCCAGCCCATGACGGAGGAGCGGTCCTCAGGCACCAGCCAGTCCGCCAGGAGGCGCGAACGCGGCGTTGGAATCTCGACATTGGCGGCGAGCGACGCGGTGTCTCCGGCGAAAATGTACTCCCGGCCCGAGGCGAGACGCACGTAGATCATTTCCGAGGCCGGAGTGTGCCCCGGGGTCTGGATCAGCACCACGCCCGGGGCAACTGCCTCGATCGCGGCGAACTTGCGCGGGGCGTGGAGCAGCCGGGCATTCTCGCGCCAGAGTGCGTTGATATTGCCCATCATACCTTCGGAAATGACAGCTTTTCCTTCGATGCTCTTGAAGCGGGGGTGATCGAGGAATCCACCCACATGATCGATGTGCGCATGCGTGAACAGGATCATCGCGGCACGATCCATCCACCCGTTCACCAACTGCTGTGCCCGGGGCCTGTATACCTCGAAGCCCATGCTGCGGGCGTCGTCTTCCGAGATGCCCGGATCGATCACGATGCCGCCTTCGCGAGTCTCTATCCGCCATGCCGTGATGGCGCTGGTGATCTGTCGCAGGCCCGTGCCGGCAGCCAGCGCGGCACCGGGAACATCGCGCATTGCCACTGTGGCAAAGGTGATGGCCGTGGGCTTGTCGCCCTTCATGGCATCGGCCGCCTTGCGCAGTGCACCAAGGTCAATCCTGCGTGCCGGCACTTGCGGTCCCGCGTTTACCAGAAGCCAGTAATAGGCAAAGCCGAGAACTGCCAGCAGCACGATCATGAACTTGGAAATCTTGCCCAAGGCCTGTCCTCCCGGTCGTGCCTGCGTCAAAACGTCTCTATCCGATCAAGCCCGTGCCGCGCCAGAGCCCGACGCAGGGCCGCCACGTCTTCGCCATCGCGGGTGAACAGGGCAAGATCCGGCCCGGCGCGATGCCATGACTGGCCCTGCGTCAGGTAGGCAATGCGGCGGGCGATGCCATCCGAACCGTCCACGAATTGAACGCCAGGCCCGAAGGCCTCGGCAAGTTCATCCTGCACCAGTGGAAAATGCGTGCAGGCCAGCACGAGGGTATCGATCCGGTCGCCGCCGGGCTTCTCTTTAAGCGCTTGTGCGGCGCGGCGGTAGATGGCCGGATCGACCGTCTCGCCGCGCAGCTTGGCCTCCGCTGCAGCGACCAGTTCGGGCGCGCCATGGCGCAGGAGCAGCTTGTCGCTGGCAAACTCTGCCTCCAGTCGATCGACATAGGCCTGCCGGATCGTGGCAGCCGTGCCGAGCAGGCCGATGACGCCGGTTTTGGTCATGGCCGCAGCGGGCTTGATCGCCGGCACGGTGCCGACGATGGGCACTTCCAGCACCTCGCGCACGGCGGCCAGCGCAATGGTCGAAGCGGTGTTGCAAGCGATGCACACCAGCCTCGGGCGGAGGCGCTCGGTCAGCCTGCCGAGCAGCCCGGAGACCCGCGCCGCGATCTGGGCCTCGGTCTTGTCGCCATAGGGCAGACCGGCATTGTCTGCGACGTAGATCACCGGCGCATCGGGCAGGACGCTCCGCACCTTTTTCAGCACGGAAAGCCCGCCCACGCCCGAATCGAACAGGAGCAGCGGCGCGGCGGCATCGGGTTGGGGAGAAGCGGTCATCTGGCGGGCTTGTATCGGGAATGGCGATAAAATGGAAAGTGGCCTCTTTCGCTTTTGTGGAGGGACAGGATATGAGCGGGGCGTGGAAACGCTCATGCCCCTGCTCGTCGGCTATCTGCTTGGCTCCGTGCCTTTCGGCCTCGTCCTCACGCGATTGACCGGGGGTGGCGATCTGCGCGCCATCGGTTCAGGGAACATCGGGGCGACGAACGTGCTGCGCACCGGCAAGAAGGGCGTCGCCGCAGCAACGCTCCTGCTCGACATGGGCAAGGGGCTGGCGGCGGTGCTGCTGGCTCGCCATCTCTGGCCGGGAAGCGAGCCGCTGGCAGCGCTTGCCGCCGTGCTCGGCCATTGCTTCCCGGTCTGGTTGAAGTTCAAGGGCGGCAAGGGCGTGGCGACGATGATGGGCGTGTCGCTGGGGCTCGCCTGGCCGATCGGCCTTGCTTATGCAGTGGTCTGGCTCGGCGTGCTGTTCGCCAGCCGCATTTCGTCGCTGGGCGGGATGAGCGCCGCTTTGGCTGCTCCGGCTGCAGCGCTGCTTCTGGGCTACACCGCGTACGCTCCCGTCCTGGCGCTGCTGGCGCTGCTTGTCCTGTTTTTGCACCGCGAGAACATTGCCCGCCTCCGCGCCGGGACCGAGCCCAGGGTCGGCAGCAAGAAGTGAGCGCGGCGGCTGAAGCTACCCTCTCTCGCGACGAGGCCTTCGCCCGCATCCGCCTGCTGCGTTCGCCCAATATCGGACCGGTCAGCTACACCCAGTTGCTGCGCCGCTTCGGCACGGCCAGCGCCGCACTAGAAGCTTTGCCTGATCTGGCAGCGCGGGGCGGGGCGCCCTACCGTCCGGCTGCCATCGCCCGTGTTGAGCGCGAGATCGCTTCGGTGCGCAAGGCCGGAGCCCGCTACCTGTTCCATGACGGGCCGGATTATCCCGTTCTGTTGGCCGAGCTCGAAAGCCCCCCGCCAATCCTGACGGTCCGGGGAGACGTGGCGCTGCTGCAGCGGCCTTCGGTTGCCGTGGTCGGGGCGCGCAATGCCTCGGCCGCCGCGGTGAAGCTATCGCGCGACTTTGCCACTGCTCTGGCCGGCCAAGGGTACGCCGTGATCTCCGGGCTGGCGCGCGGGATCGATGCGGCAGCCCATCGCGGCGCGCTGGCAGGCATGGAGCATGGCGGCGGTACGGTCGGCGTGATCGCCAGCGGGATCGACATCAGCTATCCGCCCGAGAACGCCGAGCTGCAGGAACAGGTGGCCTGTGAGGGGCTGCTCATCGCGGAAATGCCGCCGGGCACCGAACCGCTCGCCCGCCACTTTCCGCATCGCAATCGCGTCATCGCCGGGCTGGCCACCGGGACACTGGTGGTGGAAGCCGCGCCGAAATCCGGATCGTTGATCACGGCGCGACTGGCGGCAGAGGCGGGGCGCGAGGTCATGGCCATTCCCGGATCACCGCTGGACAGCCGTTCGCACGGCTGCAACCAGCTGATCCGGGAAGGGGCAATTCTGGTGCAAAGGCCTGAAGATGTGGTGGAACTGCTGGTCGGCTTCAACGGTCAGCCGCGTTCGAGCTTCCGTGAGAAGGCTCCGGCCTACGAGGCTGCACTCGAAGACGAGGCTGCGGATATTGCCAGCCTGCTGACGCTGGCTCCGGTAGCGGTGGACGAACTGATCCGCCAGAGCGGCGCGAGTGCAGGCGCGGTGCAAATGGCATTGCTCGAACTGGAACTGGCGGGCAGGTTGCAGCGGCATGCCGCAGGGCGCGTTTCGCTCGTCGGTTGAACAAGGGGGCATCAGGCAGAATGAACGGACAGGCGAAGGTTTCGGCCGGTGAGGTGTTCGGCGCGATGGGCGATCTGGCAAGGCGCCATGTCGGGATTCTTGCGCTCGCCACCGGCTTCATGACCGTGATCCAAGCGATCGTGGATCTTGCTCTGGGCGATGGCGCGGGTGCCTTGTTCGGGACGATCAGCGTCGGCGTCATCAACTTTTTTGTGACCTACCACGTCACCGAACAGGTCCTGCGCGGGGAAGGGCTGATGACCGTATGGAGCCGTTCCTATGGAGCAATGTTCGGAGCAAACATCCTGACCACTCTAGGCGTGGCGCTTGGATTTGTCCTGCTTATCGTGCCCGGCCTGTATCTGCTGGCCCGCTGGTCGATGGTCGCGCCGATTATCGTGGCGGAAGGTCTTTCGGCCAGCCAGGCGATGTCGCGCAGCTGGGATGCCACGCGCAACAGCGTATGGTCGCTTGCAGCAGTCTACCTGGTCTATTTCCTGATGTTCGTGGCCCTGTTCATGGTGATCGGCATAGGCGTGGCGGCAGGTGTCGCCACAGGAGCGGATGCCGAAAGCAGCCTTGGTACCACGATCGCCGCCGGTGCCGGTGCCAGCGTGATGGGTATGATCGCCGTTCTCATCAGCGTTGCCGTCTACCGCATCCATGTCGGCAATGGCGGGCAGTACGAGGATGTGTTTGCCTGATTGCAGGTCTCGCTACGGTGCATCGTCGCGCTTGACGAACCGCGACGCTCATCCCCACCCTCGCGCGTACGTACACGTAAGGACTGCTTTTCATCGCCATGCAGCTTGTCATTGTTGAATCCCCGGCCAAGGCCAAGACCATCGAGAAGTACCTCGGCCCCGGCTTCAAGGTTCTCGCCTCCTACGGTCATATCCGCGATCTTCCGGTAAAGGATGGTTCTGTCCGTCCCGACGAAGACTTTGCGATGGACTGGGAACTCTACGGGGACAAGCAGTCCCGTGTGAAAGCCATCACCGATGCGGCCAAGGACGCCGATCGCCTTATCCTGGCGACCGACCCTGATCGTGAAGGCGAGGCAATTTCCTGGCATGTCAGGGAGTTGCTGAAGAAACGTAAGGCACTTCCGAAGGAAGTGGAGCGAGTCACCTTCAACGCGATCACCAAGCAGACGGTGACCGATGCGATGAAGCGTCCGCGCGAGCTCGACCAGGACCTGATCGATGCCTACCTCGCCCGCCGTGCGCTCGATTACCTGTTCGGCTTCACGCTTTCGCCGGTGCTGTGGCGCAAGCTGCCCGGCGCGAAGTCGGCCGGGCGCGTGCAGTCGGTGGCCCTGCGCCTCATCGTCGAGCGCGAGCGCGAGATCGAGGTTTTCAAGGCGCAGGAATACTGGTCGGTCATTGCCCGGCTCGAGCAGGGCGGGACGGAATTTGCCGCACGGCTCGTCAAGTTCGATGGCCAGAAGCTCGACAAGCTGACGTTGGGTGACGAAGGGGCCGCGATGAAGGCCAAGGCCGTGGTCGAGGCTGGCACGTTCCGCGTCGAGGACGTCGAGACAAAGCCCACGCGCCGCAACCCCTATCCGCCGTTCACCACTTCGACGTTGCAGCAGGAAGCCGCGCGCAAGCTTGGCTTCTCGGCCAGCCACACCATGCGTGTGGCGCAGACGCTGTATGAAGCGGGCGCGATCACCTACATGCGTACCGATGGCGTGCAGATGGACCCGAGCGCCATTTCGGCGGCGCGCAAGGCGATCTCGGACCGGTATGACGGGCATTACCTTCCCGAAAAACCCCGTCATTACGAGACGAAGGCGAAGAATGCTCAGGAAGCGCATGAAGCCATCCGGCCAACCGACTTTTCGAAGGATCGCTATGGTTCGGGCGACGAGGCGCGCCTTTACGACCTGATCTACAAGCGGGCGATGGCGAGCCAGATGGCATCTGCCAATATTGAACGGACCAGCGTGACGCTGCGCGACGGGACCGGCAAGCACGAGCTGCGCGCGACGGGGCAGGTGGTGAAGTTCCCCGGCTTCCTTGCCGTCTACGAAGAAGGCCGCGACCAGAAGGCCGATGGCGATGACGAGGATGGGAGCCTGCTGCCTTCGCTCAACAAGGGCGACACGCCGGCCAAGCGCGGTGTCGATGCAACGCAGCACTTTACCCAGCCGCCGCCGCGCTATTCGGAAGCAAGCCTGGTGAAGCGCCTAGAGGAACTCGGCATTGGCCGACCGTCGACATATGCTGCGACGCTGCAGGTGCTCAAGGACCGGAACTATGTTCGGACCGAGAAAAACCGTTTCTTTGCAGAGGAGTCAGGCCGACTTTTGACATCGTTTCTTGAGCGCTTCTTCACCCGCTACGTGGCTTACGAGTTCACTGCGGGCATGGAAGAGGAGCTTGACGATGTGTCGGGCGGGCGTGCCGAATGGAAGAAGGTGCTTGCCGAGTTCTGGCGCGACTTCAAGCCCAAGTCCGACGAGGTGATGGAGAAGAAGCCAAGCGAGGTGACGGCCGAGCTGGACGAATTCCTTTCCGACTACCTCTTCCCGCCGCGCGAGGACGGCAGCGATCCGCGGCTTTGTCCCAAGTGCGAGGCGGGACGCCTTTCGCTGCGCGGTGGACGTTACGGGGCGTTCGTCGCTTGCTCGAACTATCCGGAGTGCAAGTACACCCGCAAGTTTGCGCAGCCCGGCGGATCAGACGGTGACGGTGGCGAGGACGGCGTTCTGGGCAAGGATCCTGAGACCGGACTTGAAGTCGTGCGCAAGGCTGGCCGCTTCGGTCCCTACATCCAGTTGGGCGAGGGCAAGGAGGCCAAGCGTGCGTCGATCCCCAAGGACATCGGCGAACTCGATCTGGAGTGGGCGCTCAAGCTGCTGTCTCTGCCGCGTGAGGTGGGCAAGCATCCTGAAAGCGGCAATCCGATCACGGCGAGCATTGGCCGCTACGGGCCCTATCTCGCACATGACGGCAAGTACGCGAGGCTGAAGTCAACAAGCGAGGTGTTCGAGACCGGAATGAATGCTGCCGTCATGCATCTCGCTGCGGCAGCAGCGGGCGCGGGTGCGCGTGGGGGCCGGACGGCAGCCGAACCGCTCAAGGTTTTTGGTGCACACCCGACGTCTGGCGGTGAGATCAAGCTGATGGCGGGGCGCTATGGTCCCTATGTTACCGATGGCACCACCAATGCGACTTTGCCGAAGGACAAGCAGCCCGAAGCCCTGACGCTGGAAGAGGCGATCACCCTGATCGACGAGCGGGCTGCCAAGGGCCCGGCCAAGGGCAAGAAGGGCGCGAAGAAGGCCCCGGCCAAGAAGGCGGCCCCAAAGAAGGACGCGCCGAAAAAGGAAGCGGCCAAGAAGCCAGCGGCAAAGAAAGCGCCGGCGAAGAAGGTTGCGAAAAGCGCCGAGTAAGGTTTCTACCGGTCGCGCTTAACGGCGCGGCCGGTAGAGCCAGTATTCCTTGTTGCCCAGAGGTACACGGGCATAGCGTTCATACTTGCGGGCGAGTTCCGTCTGTATCATGCGCCGCGTGTCCATGTTTGGCAGGTAAAGCTTCTTGTTCAGGCCGCGCATCACGATCACGCCGGGCTTGCTGGCCAGGATTTGCGCGAGTTCGGCGGAAGGATCGACCCCGATTGCCGGGGCTTCGACATAAGTATTGAGGTGGTTGGGGAAGATCCACCGTGTCGGCAGGCAGGTGTTGGTCGTCCGATAGAACGCCATCTCGCCTTCGTAGATATATAGGCAGCCCGCGTGCAGTTCCTGGGCGATTGCCGCGTTCATCGCCTGGTACTGCCTGGAAGTTCCGTGCTGATTAAGCTGATAGAGCATCACCACCACGCCAGCGATTGCGCCAAATCCGAGCAGCAGGCGGCCATACCACCGCTCACCTGGCGTCGCACGCGCCAAGGCCGGAGCGCCCAGGACCGCAAGCGGCATGAGCACGGGCGATACGTAATGGTCGTACCACGTGCCGAAAGCGAGAAACCCGGTGCAGGCTGCCATACCCCAGAGAGCGAGCACGCGGTGGCTGACCAGGTTGGCCCCGGCCAACGTATCGAACATCCTGGGTGCTCTGAAGATCGCCAGCCAGAACGGCGTCAGGACCACGACTTCCTTGAGCAGGCGCCAGTACGAGACCCAGCCATCCGAGCCGCGATCGAAGATCGAGACGAAATTTGCATAGATGAAGGCATCGAGCTGTCCGATTCCGGCATACCAGGCCATCGCGGCAAGCGTCGGCAAGAGTGCGACGCCAATCCAGAGCAGGCCGGTTGCAGCCAGGCGCTTGAACGACCAGACATCGGCAAAGCCGCGCGCCAGCAGGATCAGGCCGAACGCGGCACCTTCGAATATCACCGTGTACTTGATCTGGATGGCAAGCCCCAGCAGCAGCATGACGAGGCAGCCCCGCCAGATCAGCGGGGGGTGCTCAGGGCGCTTGACGCTGTCGACCACACCCCATGCCGCCATGGCGACGAGCAGGTTGTAGAAGACCGGCGCCTGTCCCATGCCGGCATTGAAGATCGGCATGAACAGGACGTAGGCGGCACCAGCCTGCCACGCGGCCCTTGGAGAGGCAATTTCGCGCGCCAACCGGGTCAGGACCATGGCCGTCAGCGTGAAGCTGATGCCTGCGCCGACCTGATAGGCAATCACAGGATCGAACGGTAGCGAAGCCAGCGCTTCGTAAAGCAGGAAGAGGCCGATCGGCTTGCGGTCCCAGATGTCGACATAGGGCACCGCCCCATCGCGCATGCGTTCCGCGACGAACAGGTAGAACTGCTCGTCGATATGGACCACCGGATTGCCGAAGAGAAAACTGCGCGTGACCATGAAGATCAGGGCGAACCCGGCGGCCTCTAGCAGCCAGGCGGGCAATACCTTGGGCCTGCGCAAGTTCCTGATGGCGGATGGGAAAGACCGGCCGGGCAGCGCGCCTACTGTGGCCGCTGCCAAAACGCCGCCAGTTTCGTTCATGCTCGCACTCCGTCCACCATTGCACCCGGGACGTTAACGGGCGAGCTGCCCGTTCCCTTCGCGCGGGCGACGCTAGGGGGCAAACGTCAATTGTCGATGTCAATTCCGTGCTGCAGTGCAACAAAGCCAGAGAACGGCGACAAACTGCCCTGTGCGGCCGACGAACCGTTAGTAACGATCGCCGGTCAGCGCAGAAACCGGGCCAGACCCTCAGCTGCGGCCTCATGACCGGCGCGGTTGGGATGGATCGGGATGCCGTCCCCCGACGGCGCATTGAGGCCGTTGCTCCAGGGATTGGCCGAGCAGGGTGCGTGATCTTTCGACATCGCAGAGAAACGGAAGAGTTCGGCGCCTTCCTCACGCGCGACCTTGGCAGTCAGCTTGGCGAGACGCTTCGCCGCGTGGCGACTCTGGTTCATCCGCTCGACACTGATCGGAAGGGAGGCGCATGTACCCCTGGGAGGCAGGACAGTGATGTAGTCGACGAAGACAACGCGTGCTTCCGGAGCCCGCTGGCGCACTTCGCGGACGATGCGGCGCATGCGCTCCTCGTCGGCCTTCCACACGTCCTCGCCGATGTCGCGCCACTTCTGGCAGCGCGCATCCGGTGTCGGCATCTGCTCGCACGCTGCGGCAAAGATGTTGCCGACGAAGTTCACGTCGTTGCCGCCGATGGTTACAGAGACAAGCCGGACATCGGCGGTAACGCTCTCGATCTGCGCCGGTATTTCCTTCCATGGGCCGAGGACGTGTTCGGTTGTTGCGCCGCTGCAAGTGGCGTCAACCAGCGAAAGCTTCAGCTTTGCCGCCAGCAGGTTGGGATAGTTCAGGGTTCCCCGGCCACAGCGATCCGGCGTGCCGGGCGTGTTGGGGCCAACGCCCGGGCCGGCCGCGAAAGAACTGCCCAGCGCCACATACCGCGCGCCTTCCGGAAGCGGGGCGGGTCCGGCAAGGGCTGGGGTGGCAACAAGCGCAAGCGCTGCAAGAGCAAGCCGCATCACTTTACCCATTCGAGACCGATTTCCTCGTAGATTTCCTTGGCGTCGGCCCAACGCTCGTCGACCTTCACATGAAGGAAGAGATGCACCTTGGTGTCCAGCAGTTGCGCCAGTTCCTTGCGCGCCGCTTCACCGATTGCCTTGATCTTCGCTCCGCCCTTGCCCAGCACGATCGCGCGCTGGGTTTCGCGGGCGATCACGATCTGCTGGTGGATCTCTACCGAGCCATCCTTTCGCTGGATATACTTCTCCGGCCGCACGGTGCTGTCATAGGGCAGCTCGTCGTGAAGCTGGCGATAGAGCTGCTCGCGGGTGATCTCTGCAGCCATCAGGCGTTCGCTGGCATCCGACACCTGGTCTTCGGGATAATGCCACGCGCCCTCGGGCATGAGTGCGGCAAGGCGCTGCTTGAGTTCGGGAACGCCATCGCCGGTGAGCGCGGACACGAAGAACACCTCGTCGAACTCGGCTTCCTGGGTCAGTGCCTCGGCCATGACCAGCAGCGGTTCCTTTGGCGTGGAGTCCACCTTGTTCAGCACCAGGAGCTTGCGTTCCGGTCGCCCTTTGAGTGTTTCGAGAATGGGTTCGAGATAGTCGCGCTTCTTCTTGCGCGCGTCGACCAGCAGCAGGATCGCGTCGGCTTCCTGTGCGCCGTCCCATGCCGCGCTGACCATTGCGCGGTCGAGGCGGCGACGTGGTTCGAACAGGCCGGGCGTATCGGCCAGGATGATCTGCGCCTTGTCCTCGCCGATATCCTCCAGCGCAATGCCCATGAGGCGCGCGCGCGTGGTCTGCGCCTTGGGTGATACGATCGCCACTTTCTGGCCGACGAGCGCGTTGACGAGGGTCGACTTGCCGGCGTTGGGTGCGCCGAGGACGGCCACGAGGCCACATTTTTCGGTCATTATTCCAGTTCTTCAGAAGAGTTGCGGCCATCTTAGGCCAAATGGGCGCGCGCCGCTAGATTTAGCCGAAATCCTGCATGAAGGCGCGGGCGGCGGAGGTTTCGGCCTCCTGCTTGCTGCTGCCGGTGGCGCTGGCCGTGCCGACGCCCTTCACTTCGACCGAGACCGTGAACCGGGCCGCATGATCGGGTCCTTCGCGCGCGACCAGAGTGTAGACCGGGGGCTTGCGGCGGTTGCCTGCTGCCCATTCCTGCAGAGCAGCCTTGGGATGCTTGCGCTGGCCGGTCCCTGTGGCCATCGGCTTGTCCCACACCCTGCGCACGAAAGCGCGTGCGGCATCGAACCCGCGTTCGACGAAGAGAGCGCCGATCAGCGCTTCCATCACGTCGCCCAGGATGTTGTCGCTCTGCGTCCCGCCATCATCGCGCGCCTGCTTGCCGAGCCGGATGTGGCTGGGGAGGGCAATATGGCGTGCAACATCGGCGCAGGTTTCGCGGCTGACCAGGGCGTTGAGCCGCTGCGAGAGCTTGCCTTCGGCGGCATCGCTCTTTTCATGCAGCCACTCGGCAATGGCAAGGCCCAGCACCCTGTCGCCAAGAAACTCCAAGCGCTGGTAGTCGCGTGCCTCGCCCATCGAGCCATGGGTGAGGGCTTCGGTCCACAGATCGACGCGTGTCGGTGCCCCCCCGGTAAGGTCCGTAAGGTAGCCCAGCGTTTCAGGCGGCAGCGCGCTCAGAACGTGCCCCCGATGCGGTTCCAGCGCGCCGCGGTGAACCAGGTCCAGGGCAGGAACCAGTTGGCGCTGCCATCGGTGGACCACATCATCACCGTCGCGCGGCCAACGAGGTTCTCCTGAGGGACAAGGCCGATGCCGCCGCCTTCCATTGCCGGGAAGCGGCTGTCCATCGAGTTGTCGCGGTTGTCGCCCATCATGAACAACTGGCCCTCTGGCACCACGACCGGCACGGTGTTGTCGGCATCACGCTGGCCAAGGTCGAGCACGTTGTAGCTCTTACCGTTCGGCAGCGTCTCGCGGAATTGCGGGTAATGGCAGGTCTGGCTGCCATCAGCTTCGGTCACGACAAATTCGGCCGAGAGGCAATCGGTGTTGGGGCTGACGGGGATGACGAAATCCTCGACCTTCACCTTGGGCACGGCCTGTCCGTTCAGGTGCAGCACGCCGTTGATCATCTGTACGGTATCGCCGGGCAGGCCGATCACGCGCTTGATGTAGTCGACATCATTGCCGGGAGGCGCCTTGAAGATGGCAACATCGCCACGTTCTGGCTGGCTGGCGAAAATGCGCTTGGGCAGCAGGGGCACGCTGAACGGCAGCGAGTAGCTGCTGTAGCCGTAGGGCCATTTGGCGGCGAGGAGATAGTCACCATTCTCGAGCCGCGGCAACATCGATTCCGACGGGATGTTGAACGGCGAGAAGATAAAGCTGCGGAAGATCGCGACGACGATCACCAGCTTGATCAGGAAGACAGGGAAGCTGTCCTCCTTCTTTTCCTTCTTCGGTTTCGCCGGTGCAGGTGCGGGCGCGGCCGGCTCTACCGGAGTGGGGCTGCTGGCTTCGGGCGTGTCGTTCATCGTCGCGGTCATGTTGCCAGCAAGGCCCTTCGTCAAGTGTGTTGTTTGTATAATACAGCGGCGAAATACGTCTGCGCAGCTTGCGCGGCGATGAACAGCGCGCTTGGCGCGGCGTCCCCGAGAGGGCATTAGGGCCATTACGCAGTTGCGAAAGGATGAGGTTGGACATGTCGGCAGGCGACGCACAGCAATTTTGGACGGCACTGGAGAAGTTGCCGCGGCCAACCCTGAAGACTCTGTTTTCCGACGCCGCGCGGCTAACACGCTATTCGACCACGCTGGATCTGCCCGGCGGCCCGGTGATCTTCGACTGGTCCAAGACGCACATTTCGCCGGAAGTCGAAGCCTTGTTCGGCTCGGTTGCAGCCGCGATGGACCTTGAGGGGCAGCGCGATGCTCTGATTGCGGGCGAAAAGATCAACAACACCGAAGGCCGCGCTGCCGAGCACACCGCGCAACGCGGGGTCGGCAAGGACACCAGTGTCGAGGAGGCCGAGGCGTTGCATGCCCGGATGCGGATGCTCGTCGAAGCCATCCACGAAGGCGCGCTGGGCGAAGTGAAGAGCCTGATCCACATCGGCATCGGGGGATCGGCGCTTGGGCCGGCGCTGGCAATCGATGCTCTGACCCGCGAAGGGGCGAAGGTTGCCGTTCATGTCGTTTCCAACATCGACGGCTGTGCGCTTGAGGCTGCGATCAAGGCCTGCGATCCCGAGACGACGCTGATTGCCGTGGCCTCCAAGACTTTCACGACGACCGAGACCATGACCAATGCGCATTCGGCGCTGGAGTGGTTGCGTGAGGGCGGTGTCGCCGATCCCTACGGACGCGTGATTGCGCTCACTGCATCTCCCGAAAAGGCAGTCGAATGGGGCGTGGATGAAACCCGCGTACTGCCGTTTTCGGAAACGGTGGGCGGACGGTATTCGCTGTGGTCATCGATCGGCTTCCCGGTGGCCATGGCACTCGGCTGGGAAGGCTTTGCCGAGTTCCTCGATGGCGCTGCAGCGATCGACCGGCACTTCATCGACGCCGACCTTGCCGAGAACATCGTGGTGCGCGCGGCCTTCGCCGACCTTTATTACACGCAGGTTCGAGGCTGCCAGACGCGCGCGGTATTCGCCTATGACGAGCGGCTGAAGCTGCTGCCCGACTATCTCCAGCAACTCGAAATGGAATCGAACGGCAAGAGCGTGCTCGCCGATGGCTCTCCTCTGACCCGCGCCAGCGCGCCGGTAACGTGGGGCGGCGTCGGCACTGATGCGCAGCATGCGGTGTTTCAGCTGCTCCATCAGGGCACGCACTTGATCCCGGTGGACTTCCTTGCCGTGAAAACGCCTGGTCACGATCTTGACCCGGCCCACCATGAGATTCTCCTGTCGAACTGCTTTGCGCAAGGGGCAGCGCTGATGGCGGGCAAGGCGTCTGACGACGGTGCCCGTGCCTATCCCGGCGACCGGCCTTCGGCGACGATCCTGTGCGATGACCTGAACCCTGCCACGCTGGGCGCGCTGATCGCGTTCCACGAGCACCGCACGTTCGTTTCGGCCGCAATGCTGGGAATCAACCCGTTCGACCAGTTCGGCGTCGAGCTGGGCAAGGCGATTGCAAAGCAGATCGAGGCTGGCGGCGGCGCTGGCTTCGATCCGTCGACGGAAGCACTTCTCTCCGCTGCAGGAATTGGCGGCTGATAGTTTGCAAGGCTAACAATATCGCCTAAATGCCTCTGGTCTTGGCCGAGACCAGAGGCCATATGCGCTTCACCAACAGGAGTGCATATGGCTGAGCAGGTTTCCGGGCAGGACTTCGACTACGATCTCTTCGTGATTGGTGCAGGATCGGGCGGTGTGCGCGCCAGCCGCATTGCCGCGAGCCATGGCGCGCGGGTGGCGGTGGCTGAGGAATACCGCGTCGGCGGCACCTGCGTGATCCGCGGCTGCGTGCCCAAGAAGCTGCTGGTCTATGGATCGCATTTCGCCGAGGAACTGCAGGACGCGGCCAACTACGGCTGGACAGTCGAGAAGATGACGTTCGACTGGCCGACGTTACGTGACGCCGTGCTCCGGGATGTCGACCGGCTCAACACGGCCTACACCAACACGCTGGAGACCAACAAGGTCGAACGCTTCCTTGAGCGCGCAGAGGTGGCGGGGCCGCACAGCGTGCGGCTGGCGTCGGGCAGGGAAATCAGCGCGAAGTACATCCTGATCGCAACCGGCGCCTGGCCGGTGATGCCCGAATTTCCGGGTAGCGAGCACTGCATTACCTCGAACGAGGTTTTCCATCTCGAGAAGTTACCCAAGCGCGTCGTAATCTCTGGCGCTGGCTATATCGCGATGGAATTCGCCGGGATTTTCAATGCGCTGGGCTGTCACGTAACGGTGGTCAATCGCAGCGAGACGATCCTGCGCGGGTACGATGAATCCCTCCGGGACCGCCTGCTCCAGATAACCATGGCCCGCGGGATCGAATACAAATTCAATTGCCCGTTCGATCGGGTGGAGAAGCGGGACGATGGATCGTTCGACGTCTATGTCGGCAAGCAACCCGATCCGATCCACGCCGACGTGGTGCTGGTGGCGACCGGCCGTCGGCCCAAGACCGATGGCCTTGGCCTGGAAAACGCCGGAATTACATTGGGTTCGACGGGCGAGATTCCGGTCGACGATCATGGCAGGACGGCGTGCGACAGCATCTATGCCGTGGGTGACGTAACGAACCGCGTGCAGCTTACGCCTATCGCGATCCGCGAGGGCCAGGCCTTTGCCGACCGCGTGTTCGGCGGCAAGGACACTTCGGTGAGCTATGATGCCATCCCCAGCGCGGTGTTTTCGCAGCCGCCGCTGGCGGGCGTGGGCCTGACAGAAAGTCAGGCACGTCAAGCATTTGGCAGCAATATCAAGGTCTACTCGTCCGACTTCCGCCCGATGAAGAACATCTTCGGGCATCGGCCTGAGCGCGGGCTTTACAAGATGATCGTCGATGCCTCGACCGAGAAGGTGCTGGGCATTCACATGATCGGGCCGGACAGCCCGGAGATCCTTCAGGCGGCGGCGATTGCGGTGAAGGCGGGGCTGACTAAGGCTGACTTTGATGCGACGGTGGCTTTGCACCCGTCAATGGCGGAAGAGCTTGTTCTGATGCGATAATCCGGAGAATTGCCCGTTTTCCAACTCTCGCAGGCAAACGGGCAACTCCCCCCTGACTCTCCCGCAACGCTGCCGAACGCAGGGCCTTCTGCCGCAGGCTGAACCGTAGCGATTTGCAACCGGACGCCCCCGCGCTATCCTCTCCTCAGATCGATCGGTGGGGAGAGCGGGAAAATGGCGGGCACGGTCCTCGTATCGGGTGGCAGCGGCTACATCGCCGGGTTCCTCATCCGCCAGCTTCTGGCCGAGGGGTGGACAGTCCACGCCACGGTCCGTTCCCTGTCACGCGAGGCGCAATTGCGGCCGCTCCTTGGCGGGACCGCCGAGACGTTGCGGCTCTTCGCCGCGGACCTCACGGCCGATGCCGGGTGGGCCGAGGCGATGGCCAGGTGCAGCCACGTGGCGCATGTCGCCTCGCCGTTCCGGGCCGATGCGCCACGACATGAGGACGAGCTGATCATCCCGGCGCGCGAGGGGGTGTTGCGTGCGTTACGTTACGCACGGGACGCCGGGGTGACGCGGTTCGTGCAGACCTCGTCCGTAGCCGCGATTGCCTATGGCCATGGCAAGGGGGTGTTCGAGTTCACCGAGCGGGACTGGACCAACCTGGATGGGGCGGATGTCTACGCGTACGTGAAGTCCAAGACCATTGCTGAACGCGCGGCGCGGGACTGGGTGGCCTCGGAAGGCGGGGGAATGGAGTTCGTCTCGGTCAATCCGGCGGCCGTGCTGGGGCCGGTGTGGTCCGGCGACTTCTCGCCATCGATCGAGGTCGTGCGGCAACTGCTGTCGGGCGCCCTGCCGGGGTGCCCGGACTTGGGTTTCGGGATCGTCGATGTGCGTGACGTTGCGGACCTTCATGTGCGGGCATTGACCGCGCCGGGAATCGCGGGCGAGCGTTTCATTGCCTCGGGGCCGTTCCTGAAGATTGTCGACGTGGCCACGGTGCTCAAGGCGAACCTGGGGCCGCAGGCGCGCAAGGTGCCGACGCGCAAGCTGCCCGACTGGCTGGTGCGGACGGTTGCGCTGTTCAACCCGGTGATCCGTCAAGTAACGGGCGAGCTTGGCAATGTGCGTGGCGCAAGTTCGGACCATGCCAAGTCGCGGCTGGGCTGGACCATGCGGCCGGTGGAGGACTCCATTCTCGATTGCGCTCGCAGCTTGATCGAGCGGGGTGTGGTGAAGGTCTAGATCCCGGCGAACCACTGGTAGCCGGAATGGTCCTCCCAGTAGCCGCCTCCGCCACCGTGGATGCCGGCAAGAGTTTCGACCGCTTCGATCCGCATGACGTACTTGGCGTGCTTGTAGCCGAGCGCCCGTTCGACGCGCAGGCGGATCGGGGCGCCGTGGCCGACCGGAAGGGGCTGGCGGTTCATCGTGTGGGCGAGGATCGTCTGCGGGTGCATGGCGTCGATCAGGTCGATGCTCTCATAGTAGGGAATTCCTGAGAAGTCATCTGCACAATGGAAGACAATGTATTGAGCAGTTGAGGAAATCTGCGCGTGACGCAGCAGCAGGCCGAGCGGCACGCCAGTCCATTCGCCGATCGCGCTCCATCCCTCGACGCAATCGTGCCGGGTGATCTGGGTACGCTGCGGTGCGGCTTTCAATTGGGCGAGAGTGAGGCTGAACGGGCGGGCGACCTTGCCGCCGATTTCCAGCTTCCAGTCGGCGAAGTTGCTGGCCATGTGGGCCTGATATTCCGCTGAAGCGGGCAAGCGATTGCCGTTCATGCGGAACCTGGGCGAGAGATCGGCGCGGGTGAATTCCGGCGCGAGGGCATTGCGGTCCGTCACCAGACGCTGGCCGGAGAGAGTGGCTTTCTCGCCTAATGTCAGGACCTTGCGGACGGTCGGGGACGCGGTGATCTTCTCGCACCCGGCCAGAAGCAGGCCGCTGGCACCGACGATGGCGTTGCGCCGCGTGACAAGGGTCATGGACGTTCCTTTCGCGGCGCGGGGAGCCGATACCATCCGGTGACGATCGAGCGAAGTTCGTTGAATGGACCGGCCAGCAAAACCATGAGAAGATGGATGAGGATGAACGCCAAAAAGCCTGTCGCACATAGGAAATGTATCGATCGCGCCGACTGCCTGCCGCCGAAGATATCGAGCAACCACGGGAAGGCAGCATTCAGCGTGGGCGACATGGTCATTCCAGTGAGCACGACCAGCGGGATCAGCACGAAGATGACGCCAAGGTAAGCGATCTTCTGCAAGGGGTTGTAGGCTTTGGCCGCTTCGCCGGTGGGAAAGCGCAGGCGGGCATGCTCCTTGATGTCGTGCCACAGATGCGCGAGCTTGCGCTCTTCAGGTTTCAGGGCAAGATCGCGCGACAAGTGCTTTGAAAACAAGGCATAAATGACGAAGAGGGTAAGAGATATTACCAGCACCCATGCGAAGAAGAAGTGCCATTGGCGACCTTCGGCCAAGCTGTAGTAATTGGGGATCGTGACGAGAGGCGGAAAAGCCCGGGTCGAGTGTTCCGTCCATCCCAGGAAGCCGGTCGTATCGAACTGGAGGCTGCCGAGGCGCAGGAAGCCTTGCTGGCCTTGTCGCCCGATCTCCAGCCATGGCGTTTCGAAGGTGGCGCCATACTTGCCCCAGTAGAGGCGGGGGTGAGCGTTGAAGATCGTCGCTCCGCTCATCAGCATGGCGAAGATCGTGACCGCGTTGGTCCAGTGCCAGATCCTGACCGGCAACCGCGTGCGATAAACCAGAGGCTGCGACTGCGCCGCGGGGCTTGGGTCCTGTGACGTAACGATTGCTGGCGCGGCATCCACGGCGGGGTTCCTGCTCCTGTCCTGTGGTCAGAGTGCCACATTCAGCAGCGCGGAAAAAGCCTCTGGAACGACGCGCGTGGAAACGGTGCGGCTAGGCCGGATGGCGCGCCGCCAGCGCGATCAGATCAGCGCGGCTGAAGCGGCGCTGGCTGGCGCGGGCGATGCAGGAGCGCGGGACGGGGCGGAGCGCGGACCAAGCGGCCTTGCCGATGAAGCCGAGCTTGCGAGCGTTAGTAACGACAGTGCGATGGTCCCAGGCATGGTCGCCGCGTTTGGCGACTTCGCGTGCGATCTCGCCATAGATGCCGGCGGCGGCGAGGATGGCCCAGCGCTGGCGGCCCTTGAGGCGGGCGGCGCCAATACGCGCCGAGCATTCGTGAACTTCCGCCGTCTCGCACATCCGCGCGACGAGCCGGGTGAGCGCGGGGCGGTAGTGCGGCTTCATCTGTTCGCCCGGCGGGATATCGAGCTCGGAAAGCCAGTCTAGCGGGATGTAGCAGCGGTCGGCGGCGTCGTCCTCCTCGATGTCGCGGGCGATGTTGGCGAGCTGGAAGGCAAGGCCGAGATCGCAGGCGCGGTCGAGCGTGTCTTCGTCATCCGGCGAGACGCCCATGACCACGGCCATCATCACGCCGACGGCTCCCGCCACGTGCCAGCAGTAGCGCATCAGGTCGGCCTCGCTGTGAGGCTGCCATTCGGCGGCATCGAGTGCAAAGCCATCGATCACGGCGCGGGCCATCTCGATCGTCAGGCCGGTTTCCCGGGCGACCAGGCCGAGGGCGTCGAAAGCAGGATCGCCGGTTTCGCGGCCGGCGAAGGCGAGCGCGGTCTTCTCGCGAACCAGCGCAAGACGCTCGGCTGCGCCTTCCTGAAGGCCGAGTGCGCCGCCATGGTCCTGCGCATCGACGATATCGTCGCAGCGACGACACCAGGCGTAGAGCAGCCAGACGCGCTCGCGCGTCTCGCGATCGAACAGGTGACTGGCGGCAGCGAAGCTTTTCGAGCCCTTCAGGATCGACTTGCGGGCGTTACTAACGAGAGACTTGCGATCCTGCATCACTCAGAGGTCTTTGGCCTTCATCGCGAAGATCGGCCTGTGCGGAACGTGGGCTTCCATGCGGGCCAGCAGGATATCGAGGTCAGGCTCTGCGATGATGATTCCGGCGTGGGCTTCGCGGATGAAGCCGACTTCGATCATGTGGCGGTTGAAGGCGAGCAGGTGGTCGTAGAAGCCATAGGCGTTGAGCAGGCCGACGGGCTTTGCGTGGTAGCCCAGCTGCGCCCAGCTGACCGCTTCCCACAGCTCATCCATCGTGCCGACGCCGCCGGGAATGGTGAGAAAGCCGTCCGACAGGTCGGTAAAGGCCTTCTTGCGTTCATGCATGCCGGGGACGACGTGCAGTTCTGTACAGTCGTGATTGGCGACTTCGCCGCCGACGAGAGCTTCCGGGATCACGCCGATCACTTCGCCGCCGGCGTCAAGTGCGCCGTAAGCCACTGCGCCCATCAGGCCGAGCTTGCCGCCCCCATAGACGACGCCGATGCCGCGCCGGGCGAGTTCGGCGCCGATCTGGCGGGCGAGTGTTACGTAACGAGTGTCGGCAGGTGAGGCAGAGCCGCAATAGACGGCGAGACGTTTGATCGAGGTGCGGCCGGTCAAGCAAGATCCTCCAGCATCAGTTTCGCGGTGGCCTTGGCCGAGCCCACCACTCCGGGAATCCCGGCGCCCGGATGGGTTCCCGCGCCAACCAGATACATGTTGGAAATGGCATCGTCACGGTTGTGAGCGCGGAACCATGCGCTTTGCGTGAGCAGCGGTTCGAGACTGAACGCGCTGCCAAGATGGGCGGACAGGTCGGTCTTGAAGTCCGACGGCGCGTAGTGAAACTTCGTTACGATACGCGAATGGATGTCCGGGATGAGGCGGCGGCCGACTTCATCGAGGATTCGCTTTTCGAGGATCGGGCCGATCTCGTCCCAATCGACTGGAAGCTTGCCCATGTTGGCCACGGGAACGAGCGCGTAGAAGGTGCTCATCCCTTCAGGCGCGACAGAGGGGTCGGTCACGGTCGGGTGGTGGAGGTAGATCGAGAAATCTTCCGGAAGGACGCCGTGCTTGTAGATGTCGTCAAGCAAGCCCTTGTAGCGCGGGCCGAACAGGATCATGTGGTGCGGAATGCCGGGCCAGGTGCCTTCGACACCGAAGTGGACGACGAACAAGCTCGGCGAGAATTTCTTTTTGGTCAAAGCCTTTGCACGACGTTGTGCATGTGGATTGTCAGGCATCAGATCGCGGTAGGAATGGACGATGTCGCCGTTGGAGGCGACGGCATCGAACTTTGCCGACCAGCCGCTCTTTGTGGTGACGCCAGTGACGCGCGTGCCCAGCGTCTCGATGTGGGTGACCGGATCGCTCATGCGCACTTCGCCGCCAAGGCGCTGGAAGTGGGTGAGCATGCCCTGGATCAGCTTGTTGGTGCCGCCCTTGGCCCACCACACGCCGCCGTCCTTCTCCAGCTTGTGGATCAGGGCATAGATCGAACTGGTGTTCATCGGGTTGCCGCCGACGAGCAGGGTGTGGAAGCTGAACGCCTCGCGCAGGCGTTCGTCCTTTACGTAGGACGACACCATCGAATAGACCGAGCGCCAGGCCTGATAGCGGGCAAGCGCGGGCGCGGCCTTGAGCATGGACGCAAAATCAAGGAACGGGACCGAGCCCAGTTTCACGTAGCCTTCCTCGAACACGCCTGCGGAGTATTGCAGGAACTCGTCGTATCCGGCGACGTCGGCCGGATTGAGCTTGGCGATCTCGGCGCGGAGGTGGGTCTCGTCGTTCGAGTAATCGAAGTTGGTGCCGTCGGGCCAGTTGAGGCGATAGAACGGCATCACCGGCATGAGCTCGACGTCATCGGCCATGCGGTGGCCCTTCAGGGCCCAGAGTTCTTGCAGGCAGGCAGGATCGGTGACGACAGTGGGGCCGGCGTCGAAGGTGAAGCCGTCCTTCTCCCAGTGGTAGGCGCGGCCGCCGGGCTTGTCGCGCGCTTCGATCACGGTCGTCTGGATGCCGCCGGACTGGAGGCGAATGGCGAGGGCAAGGCCCCCGAAGCCGGAGCCGATTACGCAAGCGCGCTTCATCGTGGGGTTCCTGCAAGGGTAAGAGGCTTGGGCCGCGCGCCGAGGCCGGTGAGCACGCCCAGGGCGCGGGTTATCGGCAGCGGCGGCTTGCCCGCGAGGATGCGGGCCTTGTCGAAGACGGTGGTCTTGCCGGCGTAGAAGCGCTCGATCAGCCCGTGGCGCAGGCTGTAGAAGCGTTCGAGTACGCGGTAGCGCTTGTCAGGCTCGGCGCCTGCAAAGAGCAGCGCGGAGAGCTGGCGCAGGTAGGCGGACTGGGCCCAGTGTTCGCGCGCCCAATATTCGCTGAACTGGGCGAGAGCTTCGCCTGACAGGTCCTGCTGGCGGGCGAGGGCCAAGGCGTACTTCACGGCATCGGGAAGCGAATAGCTGGTGACGGCCTGGAACAGCCCGGCGCGGACTCCGGCGCGGGCGACAGGGCCGCCGCTGGCGCGCCAGAAGGCGTCGAAATTGCCACCGGCGACAACGGGCAGCACGCCCTGTTCTTCTTCCAGCACTTCGGCGACATGCCAGCCCTTGGCGGCAACGTAAGCGTCGATGCGGGCGCGGATGGCGTCGGCATCGAGCGCCGGGCGGTCGGAGTAGTAGGTGTCCTCGACGAAGATTTCGTCTGCGGTGAAGGGGAGCGAATAGACGAAGCGGTAGCCGTCGATCTGTTCGACCGTGGCGTCCTTGACGATCGGCGCTTCGAGGCCGTGGGGGGCCGAGAGGCGAAAGCGACGGCCCACGAACTTCTGCCAGCCGCCGGTGAGGTCTGTTACGTTACGCAGGCCGCGAGCGTCGATCACGCCCTTTGCCTCGAGCCGCGTGCCATCGGACAGGGTTGCGTTGGTGGCGCTGCAGGCGAGGGCGCGGACGCCGGTCATGATCGATGCCTCGCCGAGGCGCTGGCGGACGACCTTGTCGAAGCGGTGGGAGCTGATCGAGTAGTAGCTGGTCTTCAACCGGCGTTCGTAGCGCGGGAAGCGGACGGTGTATTCGGGCCAGGCCGCAACGACCATGCCATCGAGCAGTTCGCGCCCGGCCTTGTTCACGTCCGTACCGAAAAACGACCAGACGTGGTTGCCGCCGATCGTTTCGCCCTGTTCGACAAGGACGAGGTCGAGTTCGGGGCGGGCCTGGCGCAAGGCCAGGGCGACGAGGCCGCCAGCCAGCCCTCCGCCGAGGATCGCGATGTCGCAGTGTCGCACGCTCATGACCATAGCGCTTAGGGGGATGCGGTTGCCGGTGCAACCATGGGCTTGTCGCTGTCAGCTTCACCCGTCAGAAAGGGCATGGAACGGGGGGAGTGGCGGCAAATGGCAAGCAGGGTTTCATTGCGGCCCGGCAGGGCGGGGTGGATTGCGGCCGCAGGCGTCGCGCTGGGGATCGTGATAATCCTGCTTGGCATGGCGAGGCCGCCGATCTGCCCCTGCGGAACGATCCGGCTGTGGCAGGGTGTGGTGGAATCGGCCGAGAACAGCCAGCAGATCTCCGACTGGTACAGTTTCAGCCACGTCATCCATGGCTTCCTGTTCTACGGCGCGGCGCATCTGCTGTGGCGGAAGGCCGGTCTCAAGGCGATTTCGCCGCAGTGGGCGTTGGCGCTGGCGGTGCTGGTGGAGGGATCGTGGGAGATCCTCGAGAATTCCCCGCTAATCATCGATCGCTATCGTGCCGTAACGATTTCGTGGGGCTATTCGGGCGACAGCGTGCTCAACTCCTTCTGCGACATGCGTTCATGGCGCTGGGCTTCGTCTTTGCCAGTCGCGCGCCGGCGACCGTGACGATACTGGTGGGCGGGGCATTCGAGCTGTTCACGCTGGCCATGATCCGCGACAACCTGACGCTCAACGTGCTGATGCTCGTTTGGCCGGTCGAAGTGGTGCGGCAGTGGCAGGCAGGCGGCTGACGGAAAGTCCTCGAGCGTTTCATTTTCTTGACCGAACGCTTCATCCTCATGCGCAGCCGGTTGCATGTTGACGACGATCAATGTCACTTTCTGCAGTGAGCCGAAAACGGCCGCAATGGCGTCAGACCATGGAGAGGCATGATGAGCGAGCACGCAGCATCGGGCGGCGACTTCGACGTATTGATCGTCGGCGCGGGCATTTCCGGCATAGGCTCTGCCTGGCATCTGCAGGAGCAGTGCCCGGGCAGGACTTATGCGATTATCGAAGCCAAGGACACGTTCGGCGGCACGTGGGAGACGCACAAGTATCCCGGCGTGCGATCGGATTCCGACCTGTACACCTTCGGCTATCGCTTCAAGCCCTGGGTCGGCGCGCCAATTGCCAGCGCGCAGGCAATTCTCGACTACATGGGCGAGGTGATCGAGGAAGGCGGGATCGACCGGCACATCCGCTATGGCCACACGATTACCAGTGCAAAGTGGGATAGTGCCAGCAACCGGTGGACGCTGGAAGCACGGACCAAGGACGGAAACACGGCCACGTTCACGGCCAATTTCTTGTGGATGTGCCAGGGCTACTATGACCACCAGGTGCCCTACATCCCGAAGGAGTGGCAGGGCGTTTCCGACTTCAAGGGTCTGTTCGTCCACGCCCAGCTGTGGGACCCGGCGACTGACGTTTCGGGCAAGCGGGTTCTCGTGATCGGATCGGGCGCCACGGCGGCCACAGTGGTCCCGGCGCTGTGCGATCTGGGAGCCAAGGTCACGATGCTCCAGCGCTCGCCAACCTGGTTCTATGCTGCGCCTAACGTGAGCGAACTGGCCGAGCGGTTGCGCACGATCGGGATCGATGAACCGACGATCCATCGCGTTGTGCGGCAGGACTACATCTACAACTTCCATGAAATGGACCGTCGCAGTCGCGAAGAGCCCGAAGCCATGGCCGAGGACCTGCGTGCCCTGATCCGCGGGTACGTGGGCGAGGATTTCCAGTTCGAGCCGCACTTCGCCCCGCGCTATCGCGTTTGGCAGCAGCGGCTGGCCCAGTTGCCTGACGGTGATCTGTTCCAGCAGGTCGTGGCGGGCAATGCGACGGTAGTGACCGACACGATCGACCGGTTCACCGAGACGGGGGTCCTGACCAGCAGTGGCGAATTGCTGGAAGCAGACATCATCATGGCCTGCACCGGCTTCCGGCTGAAAGTGCTGGGCGATATTCCTTTCGAGGTGGATGGCCAGGCCGTGGATTGGGGCAAGACGGTGACCTACCGTGGCATGATGTTCACCGGCGTGCCCAACATGGCTTGGGTCTTCGGCTATTTCCGGGCGAGCTGGACCTTGCGCGTCGACATGATGGCCGACTTTGTCTGCCACCTGCTGAACCATATGACAGAGCGCGATGCGAAGAAGGTGGAAGTCGCCTTTCGCGACGAGGATGCGGGCATGGAGATCTTGCCGTGGATCGAGGAAGACAATTTCAATCCCGGCTATCTGATGCGCGACATGGACAAGCTGCCAAGGCGCGGGTCAAACGATGTCTGGCGGCACAACCAGAACTACTGGCTGGAGCGTGAGGCCTTTCCGTCCATCGACCTGGATGGGCAGGAGTTCATTTACGACGGGGTACGGCGGGATGTGCCCCTTGCGGAGGCGGCCGAGTAGCCGCGCACGGTTGGACAAGACGATCGCGCCTTGATCAGACAGGTGGCGAGGATCGGGCCGGGACCGGCCGACGGTTGCCCTCGGCCCGGGCTCGCCTTGCGCCTGCCGCGAGTTCCTTGTTCAAGGCGCGAACATAGGCGTCGAAGTCCAACTGGATCGTATGGCGCCGTGCGGCATAGTACTGGCCGGTATGGTAGGCTTCGTCGGCGGCGATGATGCGATGCATTTCGGCTGGTGATGGCGGGGCATAGTCACCTGCAAGGTAGGCGGCGACGAGCTTCGACTGCTGTTCGGCGAAATTGACCAGGGTCGGCAGGGGCTGGGCGAGGCCGACATAGAACAGATCTGGTACTTCGGGCTTCATGATGCGCTTGAACAAGGGGGGCGGGCGATTGTCTGCATCGGCGGTGAATGCGGGATCGTCGAAGAACGGGAAGCGAATGTCATAGCCGGTGGCCCAGATGATCACGTCCACCTGCTCGCGGGTTCCGTCGCTGAAGGCGACGCCATCGCCGTCGAGCCGCTCGATGCCAGGCTTCATGATGATGTCGCCCGAGCCGGCGCGGAGCAGGAATTCGCCCGAGACTGTGCCGTGGCTCTCGAACGGACCGATATCGGGTTCGGGCAGGCCGTACTGGCTCATCCGGCCGACTAGCTTTTTTATCATGCGCGTGGCCAGCCAGTTGCGCAGCCGCTTGGGCATCCATGATGGGGCGGGATTCTTGTCGAGCGGCTGGCCGCGGTAGTATTTTGGCAGGACCCAGACCCCGCGCCGGGTGGAAACGAACAGCCGCGAGGCGATCGGGCGCTGCGACAGCTCCGAAGCAATATCCATGGCGCTGTTGCCCATTCCGACAACGAGTACGCGCCTGCCGACGCAATCGACCGGATCGAACGGACTGCGATAGGCATGGCTGTGGATCTGGGGACCGGAGAAGTGGCCCGGATAATCGGGGATGCGCGCAGCCCAGTGATGGCCGTTGGCCACGACAAGTGCATCGAAGCGCTCGATCTCACCCGTGGAAAGGGAGATATTCCAACCGCCTTCGCCTCGCCGCGTCGCACTCTCTACCCGCGTGTTGAACTGGATGTGCGGGCGCAGGCCGAAGTGATCAACGTAATCGTGGAAATACTGCAGAAGCTGGGCATGATGGGGGTAGTCCGGCCATTCTGTGGGGACGGGATAATCTTCGAACGCCAGCCGCCATTTCGACGTGTCGATGTGCAGGCTCTGGTAGCAGGCCGACATGCCGCTGGGATTGTTGAAGTACCAGTTCCCGCCAATGTCGTCGGACGCTTCGTAAACGACGAAGGGGATGCCACGATCCTGCAGGCGTTTGGCGGTAGTGAAACCCGAGCAGCCTGCGCCGATGATGCATACGCGCGGGAGCGGACCAGGCGCTTCGGGCGCGGCGACAGGCGCGATTTGCGGTGATGACACCAATTCGGTCATGGCCATGATCCTGCTCCATCGTCCGGGCTTGCGGGCCCGGAGCAGGAGTATCCTTAATCGCGTGATTAAGTCCAGCCGGCCGGGTGATCGGTCAAGTATTGCGGACGCGAAGTGAACGACCCGCACGCGCCGAGCGCTTTTTCAGCCAGATGACCACTCCGGTGACGGACAGCATGGTGACGAGCAGACCCAGCATGCTGACGAAGATCCGGTAGGGCAGGCCAAAGACCTGCGCCATGTGCAGCGCCGTGAGCCAGTTGCTGAACGTATTGGTGCCGTTGACGCCGCTGGGCCAGTAGACAGCCTTCATCTCGCCGGTGTTGCTGTCGAAAGCGATACCTGTGCCGCCGCCGTGATGGCCGATATCTGCCGCGGTGGTAAAGCCGTAGACGTACATGCCGCTGGTCGGCACGTGCCATAGCCAGCTTTCGCCCTCTTCGAGCGGCACAAGTCCTTGCTTCATGGACTCCTGTTCAGCGAGTTGCCTGGCGCGCTCGGTTGCGGCGCGGAAATCGAGGAGGGGGTTGTTGCGAGGAACAGCCAGGGCGCTTTCCTCCAAGATCAGCCGCGGATCCTGTGCGCCGAGCGCCTGCATCACGGGTACATGGACCTGCGGCAGGTTGAAGGACACGCTCGACCAAGCAAAAACCAGCAGAAGCGGCCATAGCCACAGGCCGCCGGCGCGGTGGAGGTCGAAGTTTAGCTTGTAGGGTGTGGACTTCCAGCGGATGCGCCAGCTCGGGCGCCAGCGATCGAGGAAGGATGTGCGCGCAGGCTTCGGAGCCTTGGGCGGCAGCGTGAGGTAGAAGCCGACGAAACAGTCTACCGTCCAGACAAGCGCGGCAATCCCGAAGATCAGGGTCCCGAATGTATCGAGGGCAAGGCTGTAGTGCAGGCGATAGAGGAAGGGCATCAGGTTCTTCTGCCCTTGGGCAATGTTGCCCCATTCGCGGCGGCCTTGCTCCTCGCCGGTGACGGGATTGAGGAACAGGTCGTCCCATTCGGGCACGCCCGGCCCGTGTTCACGCTCGAGCCCGGTCTTCGGATCGAGCCAGTGGAGGTGGAGGCGCAGCGCCTTGCCCGGTTCCACCGAGAGCGGCAGGAAATCGAGCGCGGCACCGGGGTAGCGCGCCAGCACCTCTTCGCGCACGCGCAGGGGATCGGGCGTGCCGGTCCAGCTTGAATTGTGCAGTTCGGGCGCGGTGGCGGCTTCGAGTTCCTCGATCCATGGCAAGAGAGAACCGGTAAGGCCCGCCACGGCAAGGAACAGTGCAAGGGTGAGGCCTGCCCAGCGATGGACCATGACCCAGAATGCGCGCCCCGGCAGCGCGAGGCGCCGGGGCGATGGGACAGACTGTTGGGCGGTGGTGGCCATCAGAAGGTCATCCTGACAGAACCGGTGACGCTGCGCGGCGGCGAAAGGAAGGATTGATCCCAATAGAGGCTGGCGAGATGCTTGTGATTGGTGACATTGGCGACGTTGAGGTTGAAGCTCACGTTGTCATTGAGCTTGTAGCCGGCCTGGAGCTGCAGGGTGGCGTAATCGTCCTGGCGGATCGTGCCTACGCTGTTCGTGATGAACACCGAATCCTGCCAGCGCATCGCCGCGCCAAGTTGGACCTTCTCGACCGGCTCCCAGCGAAGCAGCAGGTTGGCAGTGGTGCGCGGAACATAGGTGCGGACGGGATCGCCGTTGCGCCCTTCGAGAGACAGGTGGGTGACGCCGCCCTGCACGGTCAGGCCGGGAGCAATGCGGCCGCCGACTTCCGCCTCGACGCCCTGGCTGCGCACGAAGATGCCGTTGTAGAGCGTCTGGCCGAGAGTGACGTCATATCCTGCGGCTTCGGCAAGGTTCGACTGTTCGGAGCGGAACAGGGCGAGCGAGCCGAACAGGGCCTTGTCGGCCGTCTCGCCCTTGAGGCCGGCTTCCCAGCTCTTGCCCTTGGCCGAGCCCACGGGCTTGAGGTTTGTGCCGAGTTCCTTCTGCGGATTGAAGATGTCGCTGTAGCTACCGTAGAGGTTGATGCCCGGCAGGATCCTGAAAGTCGCGCCGACGAACGGGCTGACCGCGCTCTCGCTGCGGGCGGCGCTGACGCCGAAAGTGAAGCCGGTGGTCTGCACGTCGATGTAGTTGGCGCCAAGGATCAGGCTGAGGCGGTCGGTCAGCTCGAGATCGGTGGCGGCACGGACCCGCCATTGCTTGTCCGAGATGCGCGCGCTTTCTACGGCATCGCCAAAGGCCGGGAATGGGACTTCCGTACCGTCCCAGCCTGATTGCAGGGCGGGGAGGGCGCCCCAGGCCGGGTCGGTGCCGGGGACGGGGTAGGTGAGGTAGCCGAACTTCGCTGCGGTGCGCTGGACACCGAGGGTCAGCTTGTGGTCGCGACCGAAGAGCCTGAAGGTGCCATCGAGGCGATTGTCCCAGATCCAGCCGCGTGCGGTGGAAAGGTAGCCGCCGGGGTAGCCGAACAGGCCGAGGCCCGTTTCGGCATCGGGCGTGCCATAGACGTAGAACAGCCGCGAGGGTTCGTCGTTGATGCGGCGCGAGAGATGGGTTTTGACGCTCCAGCCAGGAGCGAAAGCCCATGTGGCTTCTCCGAACGCGGTCTGGTCCTTGCTTTTCCAGTAGGTCCAGTCCTGCGTGGTCGACGTGGAGAAGTCCCAGTCGAGCTGGTTGCCCTCGCTGTCAAGCAACGGCAGCGCGCCCCACAGCACGCCGCGCGAGGTGCCCTGCTGGCGGGCGTAGCCGAAGGACAGCGCCAGGTTATCGGCTATGCGGCCATCGACCACCGCCTGCAATGCCGTGCGGTTCGAGCGGTAGTCCCGCAAGTAGGAGTCCGCATTCTGCGCTGCACCGACAAGGCGGACGCCCCAGTTGCCATCCGACGTCAGCGGCATTTCGATATCGACTTCGCCGCGTACCCGGTTCCACGAGGCGGCAGTCAGTTCGCCGGTGACGCGGCGCTGGCCGGTGTAATGGCGACGGCGGTAATTGATCGTGCCAGAAGGATTGCCGACGCCCGACAGCAGGCCATTGGCGCCTCGCACGACCTCGATTGAATCCCACATCACGGTATCGAGCGACCCGATCGCAGGCCCCCAGATGTTCGGCAACTGGATCCCATCCACCATGGCTTCGGTGATGTCGAAGCCGCGGGCGTTGTAGTAGGTGCGGTCCGTCTCGGCCTCCTCGACGTTCACGCCGGTGACGTAGCGCAGGACGTCGTTGACCTCGTCGAAGGCAAAGTCATCGAGCAGGGTGCGATCGACGACGGTTACCGATTGCGGCGTGTCGATGATGGCCAGAGGGAGGCCGGTTGCGCCGCTGGCAACGCCCTCAGCCCGGTCTCCGATCACGGTGATGCGGTTTTCGGTGTCCTCAGCTTCATCGGCATATGCCGGATGTCCGCCAAGGACGAGGGCGGCAAGGGACGTAGCTGAAAGGAAATGCAAGCGATGCGACACGTTAGGCTCCCGTCTGTGATGGGCGGGCCTTAGTGCGATTCATTCGCAAAAGTCAATGCAAGTAAGAATCATTCGCATTAAAGATGTGTGAACCCTCATGGATTGGCTGGTTGCCAGTGTCGGCAGACCGCATTAGAAGTGCGGCCATACCCCGGGGAGCCAGTGTGGCTGAGAGGGGCTGGTCACGCAGCCCGACCCGTCGAACCTGAACCCGTTAGCACGGGCGGAGGGAAGGGCAGTGCCAGAGGTCAGAGCCATGGCACCCGCGCTCCCGATGCCTGACGAGAGGAGCGCTTGCATGGCCGACATCAACTCCAAGCTGGAAATCGGCGTTACCACCGGGCCGATCCGCGGCAGCCGCAAGATCCACGTGGAAAGCGCGCGCTTTCCGGGGCTGACCGTGGCGATGCGCGAGATTTCGCTGGAGCCTTCGAGCGGCGAGCCGCCGGTGCGCGTCTACGACACGTCCGGCCCTTATACTGACACTAACGTCATGATCGACATTGCGGCGGGCCTGCCCAAGCTGCGGCGCGACTGGATCGTCGACCGCGGCGACGTCGAGGAGTACGATGGCCGGGCAGTGAAGCCTGAGGACAACGGCCTGAAGGGGCCGGACCGGTCGGCGGGCGTGCCGCCTTTCCCGAATGTGGTGAAGCGACCGCTGCGTGCCAAGGCGGGGCAGAACGTCAGCCAGATGCACTATGCGCGCCAGGGCATCATCACCCCGGAAATGGAATATGTGGCGATCCGCGAGAACCTTGGTCGCAAGCAGGCCAAGGAAGCGCTGATCCGTGATGGGCAGGACTGGGGCGCTTCGATCCCTGACTACGTGACACCGGAGTTCGTGCGTGATGAAGTGGCGCGCGGGCGGGCCATCATTCCTTCCAACATCAACCACCCCGAGAGCGAGCCGATGGCGATCGGGCGCAACTTCCTCGTCAAGATCAATGCGAACATCGGCAATTCGGCGGTGGCATCGGACGTTGCGAGCGAAGTCGACAAGATGGTCTGGTCGATCCGCTGGGGCGCCGACACCGTGATGGACCTTTCGACGGGGCGCAACATCCACGACACGCGCGAATGGATCCTGCGCAACTCGCCGGTGCCGATCGGCACGGTGCCGATCTACCAGGCGCTGGAGAAGGTCGGCGGCGTGGCCGAGGACCTGACGTGGGAGATCTTCCGCGATACGCTGATCGAGCAGGCCGAGCAGGGCGTCGACTATTTCACGATCCACGCCGGCGTCCGCCTGCCCTACATCCCGCTGGCCGCCAAGCGCATGACCGGGATCGTCAGCCGTGGTGGTTCGATCATGGCCAAGTGGTGCCTGGCGCATCACAAGGAATCGTTCCTCTACGAGCGTTTCGACGAAATCACCGAGATCATGAAGGCCTATGACGTGGCCTATTCGCTTGGCGATGGCCTGCGCCCCGGATCGATCTACGACGCCAACGACGAGGCGCAGTTCGCCGAGCTTTACACCTTGGGCGAGCTGACCAAGCGCGCCTGGGCGCAGGACGTGCAGGTGATGATCGAGGGCCCTGGCCACGTGCCGATGCACAAGATCAAGGAGAACATGACCAAGCAGCTCGAAGCGTGCGGCGAAGCGCCGTTCTACACGCTCGGGCCGCTCGTCACCGACATCGCGCCGGGTTACGACCACATCACCAGCGGCATCGGCGCGGCGCAGATCGGCTGGTACGGCACGGCGATGCTTTGCTACGTGACGCCAAAGGAACACCTCGGCCTGCCGGATCGCGATGACGTCAAGGTCGGCGTGGTCACCTACAAGCTGGCGGCCCACGCGGCCGACCTTGCCAAGGGCCACCCGGCAGCGCAGGTGCGCGACGATGCACTGAGCAAGGCGCGCTTCGAATTCCGCTGGCGCGACCAGTTCAACCTGTCGCTCGATCCCGATACTGCCGAGCAGTATCACGACCAGACGCTGCCAGCCGAAGGCGCCAAGTCGGCGCACTTCTGCTCGATGTGCGGGCCGAAGTTCTGCTCGATGAAGATCAGCCAAGAAGTTCGCGATTTTGCCGCCAAGCAGAACCAGCCGATCGAGACGTTTGTCGCGGCTGACGAAGCCGAGGCGGAAGCCGGCATGAAGGCGATGAGCGCCAAGTACGACGAAATGGGGCGCGAACTTTATATCGGCGCGGGTGGTCGCGAACACGATTGATCGTCAAATGCCGATCCGGCTTGCTGCGTCACCAATGCGGCAAGCCGGATCGGCGCGAGATGCGTGAACGCTCAGGCGGGCTGGCGCAGCAGACCTTGCAGCAGCAGTCTGACCTGTGCTGGCGTCTGTTTGCTCATGACCTCGACATAGCCAATGCCTGCCCGCCGCAGAGCTTCCTTCTTCACGGCGTCTCTTGCTGCGGTTTCTGCCCCGAGGTGATGACCGCTGCCTTGAAATTCCACTGCATGGACAGGACGGCAGCTGTCGTCGACGATGAGCAGATCGACGCGCTTGGAATTGATGGCCCAATAGGCATCCTTGTCATCGCTCAACAGGATTTCGCCAAGCGATACCTGACCCATTGCGCGCCAGGTGGGCTTTTCTTCGCTCAAGGTCTTGTCGAGCACGGCGAGTAAGCGCCTTTCCGACTGGTTCAACAGCGGCCTGCTCTTGAAATCGGCCTCCATGACTCGGCGGAGTTGCTCTGCTGCAACTTCTGTCTGGCTCTTGTGGGAGAGCGTGGGGGCCTGGTGTGGACGGTATTTTCGTTCAGCCGATTTTCGACCCCGCCAGAAGGCCCGGCGTTCGGCGCGCTTCAAACCCTCGGCAAAGCGTTCGACCGCGATGCCGATAGCAGCGCCAATGGCGAGGAGGAGGGCAAGTAGGTGCGGCTTGTCTATCAGACTGACGATTTCGGATGGCATGGCAGAGGGATAGGGCAGGGGCAGTAATCGGAATCTTAATGCTGGCCGGGGAACTGCCGTCTTCACCATCCATTGGCTGAGCAACTGGGCGACGATTACGTTCGCTCTTCGGGAAGCATTGGAGAAGGCCATGACGAAAGCTCGCAAGGCGGCAATTGTGCTGGCAGCGGCTGCTGCGACGACTTTGACTGCAGCATGCACGAACAATGGGTATTATGACCGCCCCGGCTATGCGGATGGCTATGGCGATTGGGGTTATTACGATCGAGGGTATTACCAGCAGTATGGCCGGTATGATTACAATAATCCCGATCCGCGCTATGGCGGCTATTATGCCGACCGTTATTATCGCGATAATGCCCGCTATCGCGAGCGCCAGCTTTCCTACGATGACCGGGTCTATCGCGGGCGTGACGGGCGCTATTACTGCCGCAGGTCCGACGGTTCGACTGGACTGATCGTCGGCGGCCTTGGGGGCGCGGCGGCAGGAGCGATCATCGCCGAAGGTGACAGCAAGCCGCTCGGCGCGATCATCGGCGCGATCGGTGGCGCGGCGATCGGTGCGGCAATCGACAGCCGCAATCGCAGCAACGTGCGCTGCAGGTAAGCGATGGATGAACGGTGGGCTCCATGGGGAGCCCACCAGTTCGTCAGGTATTCTTGATATTATCCAGCCCTGCGATCACACCGGGTTTCATCGACGGGTTCGATGCGTTGGGCTTCTTGGGCTTTTCGGCTTTGGGCTTGCGAACCTCGCGGTTCGACTTTTTCTGGCTCTTCGCCATTATCGTTCTCCATGCGGGCGCGTGCCCGAAGGCCTCGCTAGACGCATCGGCCTGTAATAGCGACCTTTAACGCGTCAGTCTTGCCAAGGTCTCGTCCAGCGCAGACAGAAAGCGCGAGCGATCCGCCTTGGAGAATGGCGCCGGGCCTCCGATCACGTCGCCACCGGCGCGCAGATCGGCCATGATCGCGCGCGTGGCGATCTGACTGCCGATGGAGCTTGTGGTAAAGGGTTTGCCAGCCGGAGAAATCACTGCCGCGCCCGCTTTCAGGCACCGGTCTGCCAGGAGTATATCGGCGGTGACGACCACGGCTTTGGAACCTGCCGCTTCGGCAATCCAGTCGTCGGCGGCGTCGAAGCCATCGCTGACCACCACGCGGCGGACAAGAGGATGTACTGGCACGCGGAAGGGTGAGTTGCTGACGACGGTTACTGGCACGTTCCGGCGGAAGGCGACCTTGTAGATCTCTTCCTTGACCGGGCATGCATCGCCATCGACCAGGATGCGCACGGCGTCGGTGGGCGTTTCAGGCATGATCGTCCAGTAGCTTTGCCGGAGCGGGATGGCCACTGTCCGATTAAGTTCGCCAAAGCGCGGGCGGGGTGCTACAAGAGCATCGCTGACGTCGAATTTTGCGACGGACTTCGGCATTGACTACCACGCTGGCGCTTCGGTTCTCGCGGGGCCTTCGACGACGATTTCCTTTCAATTGACGAACCACGCACGGCCCGGCGGCACTTTCGCTTCCGGGCAACACTCGTTCTTGGAAGGAACATCCCATGCCAGTAGGCACCGTAAAATTCTTCAACACCGAAAAGGGCTACGGCTTCATTCAGCCCGACAACGGCGGCGCTGACAGCTTCGTGCACATCTCGGCCGTCCAGGCTGCCGGCATGGCCAGCCTCGATAAGGACCAGCGCGTAAGCTACGAAGTCGAGACCGGCCGCAACGGCAAGGCTTCGGCCGTGAACCTCGTTTCGGCCTGATCGGAACCAACCTCGGCATCGACAGGCAACGGGGCTTTGCAAATTGGCTGAGCCCTGTCATCGCAACGCGATGAGCAACCCTGCCGATGCCGAACTGCAAGTCCGCCTCCGCCGCGCCGCGTTCAACCGCGCGCTGGCGGAGGGGGATCTTGCCGCGATTGCGCCGCTTCTCTCGCCCGATGTGGTTCTGATCACCGGCAGCGACAGTGCAGTCATTTCTGGGCGTAAGGCGCAACTGGCGGCTTGGAAGCGAGATTTCGCGCAAGCTCCTCGAGCCGTCTACGTGCGCAGCACCGATAGCGTGATCGCTTCAGCCGTAGAACCGATCGCCATGGAGCACGGGCGCTGGAGCGCAACTGTTCAGGAATCCGGCGAAGTGACGGCCGCCGGGACCTATGCCGCCAAGTGGCGCAAGATCGGTAACGGCTGGGTTTTGATCGCGGAAATTTTCTTGACGCTCGGCTGAGCCCGCCAATGCCTTCACGACGCGGTTGGCAAGATATTCATAACGATAGCTTCCTGTCGCATTTCCCGGTCCGCCTGAGCCGGCAGATCCGCCTCTTCGTCTTCGATGACCTGGGGGTCAGGCGCAATCTCGTAATCCTCATATTCCGGAAGCGCCTCTGCCGGAGGCAGGTCCTCTGGCTCTTCCCAAGGCTGCTCCCAATAAGCAATACGCATGGGGCGATGGAAAATAGGTGCCGGAGCCACCGGATAACTCTCGTAGGTGACGGCAGTGATTTCGGGATAGGCGTCCGGTCGGGCAGCAGGGTATGGTCGCTCCGGTGAGGGCATGCGCGTCGGTATCGTGCTGGTTGCGGCAAGGCCCAAGCCGGCGCCGATGGCGATCATGACGGTGGCAAAGCGATCGAACAACACGAACCTGGCTCCTGCAACCCTCCCTTGGGGAAGGAATGCCGGAGCGTTGCGGCGGTTCCGGGGCGACCGGTTCGCCCGTCAATTGACAGTGGATCAGCCCCGGCGGGGCCGAGTCCAGCAACCGATCGTCGCGGTCCTGACGTTGGCAACACAGCGCTGGTGCTGACGGCGCGTGCTTGGGAAGGTAACCAGATTCAAAACAGAAAGGGCGCCTCCTGCGGGAAGCGCCCTTTGCTGGGATCAGCGGTGCAGCACGAAGCTGGCCTTGCTCACGGGTGAGGCGCTGCTTGCGAGCTGGCGACTTTGCGTCGAGCCTCTGGGCAGTCCCGTGTTGCGGGGCAGTCAATCGTTGCTGGCAGCAGCCTTGCTGGAGATCTTCTTGACGTCCTTGACGTCGAAGGTGACCGGACGACCGTTGAAGCGGCCGGTGACGGTGCGCTTGGTGACCTTCAGTTCGAAGGGAACCTTGCCGGCATAGGCCGAGCCCTTGAGAACCTTGACATCGCCCTGCTGTTCGGCGGTGTAATCGTACTTCACGCCCTGGTACGTGAACGAGCCGGTTTCCGGTTCGGCAGCAAACACGGGGGTGGCGACGAGGACGGCAGCAGCGGCAGCGAGGATAGTCTTGATCATGGCAATATCTCCTGGAAGATAAGGAAAGATTGCCTTCAGCACCCTTATCTTGTTGCGTTGCAGCATACTAGTCGCGTGCAGTGCGGCAATTGTATTTGCCGTGCTGTCAGTTGCATGATTTGCAACTCGGTGCTTTTCGCCGCGAAAACAGTCGTTTGCCAGAGGTTGCGCCAATCCGGCCATGCCCCTTCATACGTAAGCATGAATAACGATTCGTCGCAGGGATGCCGTCGAATCGAAAGCTACGCTGGCGGGGGGCAACTTGCCGACCCCACGCCTCGGCCGGTCAGCGTTTGCGAACGAATTCGGCCCGCAGGACCAATCCCTTGATGCCGGGATACTTGCAGTCGATCTCCTGCGGGTCGCCCGTCAGCCGGATCGACTTGATCAGCGTGCCCTGCTTCAAGGTTTGCCCGGCGCCCTTGACGTCGAGATCCTTGATCAGGGTAACCTGGTCACCATCAGCCAGGAGGTTGCCGACGGCGTCGCGAACCTCAACGGCGCTGGCGGCTTGGCGCTTTGCCGCGAGTTCGGATGCTGGCAGCCATTCGCCGCTGTCCTCGTCGTAGACATAGTCTTCATCTTCGCTCATCGTTCCCTCCATTCGCGCATCCCCGTGGCACGCGGGGGCGCTGCTTGCCAGCAAAAGCGGCATTCGAGGGAGGATATGCTTGGATCGGACAATCGTTCGCCTGGGACCTGGCGATGCTGACGCAGCGACCGAGACGTTGACTGCTGCCTTCCGTCAAGATCCGGCGATGAACTGGATGTTTGCCAATGATGAATCCCGCGAGCGTCGAATGCCGCAGTTGATCCGCTGGATGTTCCACGATCACCTGCGGCACGGTATGGTACTGGGAACGGCCGGATGTGAAGTCGTCACGCTGTGGCGGCCACCGGGGAGCGTTCATGAGCATGCAAGTCTGACGCCGCCGGCGCTGGTGCGCTTTATCGCGATGCTCGGCACGGCCGTGCTGCGGGCGGAGCGCGCTGACCGGATGATCGGCAAGCATTTGCCGAAGGGTGAGCGCCAGTTCTATCTGCGCATGGCCGGTGTTCGACCTGACAGGCAGGGGCAGGGCCTTGGCGGCCTTGCCATCCGGGCTGGCCTTGCCGAAGCCGACGCTGCGGGGTTACCGGCCGTTCTGGAAACTGCGACGGAGAGCAATGTCGGGCTTTACCGCTCGATGGGTTTTGAACTGATCGAGACTTGGCCCGTCGCCAGAAAGGGCCCGACATTCTGGACCATGGCCAGGCCGGTGCCGTTCAGGTGAAGGCATCGACCATCAGCTTGCCGCCAAGCATGGCCATCAGCAGGTAGATGATGGTGTAGAACCGATCAGGCTTGAGCGCGCGGACGACACGGACAGAGATCAGTGTGGTAAAGACCGCCAACGGGACGAGCAGAGCGGCGGCCACCACCACTTCGTGGGTGAAGGCCCCAAGCATGATATAACTTGGCACCTTGAGCCAATTGATCGCGGCGAAAAGGATCGCGTTGGTTCCGGCATACATCAGGTGCGGAAGCTTGCGCGGGGTGACCCACATCTGGAAGGGCGGACCGCCCGCATGGGCGACCTGGCTGGTAAAGCCGGTGGCCATTCCGAACAGCGCGCCGACCCAGCCCGGAGATGCAGACGCGGCGGCCACGCGATTGCCACGCTCGATCCACAGGCGGTAAAGGCCGAACATGAGCGTGATGCCGCCGAGAACGCCCATGAGTGCCTTCTCGTCGATACTGGCAGCAATGGCCCAGCCGATGCCGATGCCGACCATGGCTCCCGGCAGCATCCAGCCGACGATCCATTTGTCCCAGGCATGCCGGAAGGACCAGACGCTGACGACGTCCTGAACGATGAGGATGGGCAAGAGGATGGCGGCGGCGGTCGATGGCGGAAGAGCCAAGGCGGCAACGGGTGTGCCAAGTGCTCCGAGACCGGAAAATCCGCCCTTGGCCATGCCAACGAGAATGACAGCCACTGCGCAGGCGGCGAGGGTTGCAGGATCGGAAAGGAGCATCTGTCTATCGGGTCCGTGGCTTCCATGGCCATTCGATGACCCCGCCGGCCCACAGCGCAAGCCAGACGAGCACCGGTTGCGCAAACATGCGAGGGACATGATAGGCGAGGCCCGCGCCGTGATCCGACTTTGCCAGATCAATCGCAAAGTGGTTGATGTTGGCCGGGAAGACACACACCGCATAGAGTGCGAGACCGATGGACGCAGCCCGGCGGATCGGCAGGGAAACGCCTTGCGCCAGGCCAACAGCCCCGAGCAGTTCGGCAATGCCTGTCCATAGCACGACAGCTTCGGGGGCAGGGACCCATTGCGGCATGATGATCAGGAACGGGCGGGGCGATGCGATGTGGATCACGCCCGCCGCGAAGTAGAACAGTGCCAGCGCCAGACGGGCAGCGGCGCGGATCATGCGCCGGGTTTCCAGCCGGGCGGGGCGAGGGTGAACCCGGCAAAGTCAAATCCCGGCGCCACAATGCATGAGACAAGCACGTAGCCATGTTCACCGGCGACAGGTTCGGCGGCCTGCCAGTGCCCGGCAGGAACGATCCCCTGCAGATCTTGCGTGGCGAGATCGTTTCCGAGGATCAGCGTCGAGGGTGCAGTTGTGGATTCCGCTGCAGTGTGCAGTGCAAGAGCATCACCCGCCTGCCAGATCCAGATCTCGTCAGCATCGACGCGGTGCCAGTGTGATCTTTCGCCAGCTGCCAGCAGGAACAGGATCGCCGTGCTCGAGGCGCGTCCGCCGCCGACTAAAGGCGCACGCCAAGTTTCCCGGAACCACCCTCCCTCAGGATGGGGCGCGAGGTTCAGGCTGGAAACGATTTCATGCGCGGGCATCACGAAACGGTTGCCCGACATACGCGCTGAGTCAATCACCACAGTGCTGGGATAAGTTGAAGGGGAACAGGAGAAACTTCGGTCCAGCCAAGCGCCGCGATGGCCGTGTTGCTTTCCTTTGCAGTCCTATGTTCGGCGAGCGACCAGGTTAGGTGCCAAGTACCGCCGTCTGGTCTGCCAGTCGTCCCATCAATTGAAACGATATATGCCTCAACCCCTTCAGCATCGTCGACATATCCGACAATTTCAGCACGATGCACCGCTTCTGGCGGGATTGTTCCTGCGACTGACAGAGTCACGTGGTCGGCAATGGCTCGCTCGTAACGAGGCGGGAGGGCGGCGAGGAGGTTTTCGCGCTGGGTTCTGTCCAGCTTCCAACCAAGTGTCATGCCGCCCCCTCGTTCATTTTACTGGGGCGTGGTGAGCGCCCCGGTTACCCAGATGACTGTCAATGCACCGATTGCCAGGACCAGGCTGATCAGCAGGACCCAGCGTACCACGTTGAGGCCTTCGCCCCCGCGAGCCTCCTCGGTGGTGATGTGCGTTTCTTCGCCGCGTCGTTCCATGGCGCTTCTCCTTCGGTAGAACCGTGCTTGGCGACTCTACGCGCAGGCAAGCGCCCTGTTCCGGCAATGCCCCATGGACATGACCGGAACGGTGATTAATTCAGATCAATCAATCGCGCAGGAGTTCGTTGATCCCGGTCTTGCTACGGGTCTGCGCGTCGACCGTCTTGACGATGACGGCGCAGTAGAGCGACGGGCCGGGGGTGCCGTCGGGCAGGGGCTTGCCCGGCATGGCACCTGGAACGACGACAGCATAGGGTGGCACGCGGCCAATGTGGACTTCGCCCGTGGCGCGGTCGACGATCTTGGTGGAAGCGCCGAGGTAGACGCCCATCGACAGCACTGCGCCTTCGCCGACGATAACGCCTTCGGCCACTTCCGAGCGGGCGCCGATGAATGCGCCGTCCTCGATGATGACGGGGCCTGCCTGCAGCGGTTCGAGCACACCGCCGATGCCGGCGCCGCCCGAGATGTGGACATTCTTGCCGATCTGCGCGCAGGAGCCGACGGTTGCCCAGGTATCAACCATGGTGCCTTCATCGACGAAGGCGCCGATGTTGACGAAGCTTGGCATCAGCACCACGCCCTTGGCGATGTGTGCGCCCTTGCGCGCGACGGCACCGGGGACGACGCGGAAACCGGCTTCGCGGAAGCGGTTCTCGCCCCAGCCTGCAAACTTCGAGGGCACCTTGTCAAATGCAGGAGCGCCGCCCGAGCCGGCCTCGATCACTGCGTTGTCGTTCAGGCGGAACGAGAGCAGCACGGCCTTCTTGAGCCACTGGTTGACGCGCCATTCGCCGTCCACCTTTTCGGCAGCGCGGGCCTTGCCGCTGTCGAGCAGTTCGAGCGCGGCCTCAACCACTTCTCGCACAGCATCGCTGGCCGGGGTGACATTGGCGCGGTCTTCCCAGGCGGCTTCGATGGCAGCTTGCAGCTGGTCTGTCATGGCGTTTCTCCGTGCGGGATCGGTATGGAACAAAATTGCGTGGCGACTAGCCGAGCGTTGTCTGATCGGCAAGCGCCGCAATCGTATGATCCAGCCATGCGACGACATCGTCTGTGACCACGTCGATTGCGGCATCATCCTTGGCGCGATCGCCCCAGTCCGTGGCGAGATCGAGCCAGACCGTCTGCATGCCGAGGGCCTTGGCCGGGGCGAGGTTGCGCGCCATGTCTTCGACGAAGACCGAAGTCTCGGGATTGACGCCCAACGCTTCGATCATGCTGGTGTATGCCGTGGGCTCGGGCTTGGGTTTGTAGGCCATGGCGTGGATGTCCCACAGCCCGTCGAAACTGTCGGAAAGATCGAGTCCGGCAAGCACCCTGGCGGCATAGGCATCATCGCCATTGGTGAAGAGGATCTTGCGGCCCGGGAGTTTCGCCAGCCTGTCTGCCAGACGCGGTGCGGCAGCCAGCGGGGTAATGTCGATGTCGTGCACGAAGCCGAGAAAATGGTGCGGATCGGTGGCGTGGTAATGCATCAGGCCTGAAAGGGTGGTGCCGTGATCGTGGAAGTAGAGCTTCTGCACGCGCCGAGCCTCCAGCTCGTCGCAGCCGAGCAGTTCCTTGATGAACAGGCCCATGCGCTCATCGATCTGATCGAACAGCCGGGTCGATGGGGGATAGAGCGTGTTGTCGAGATCGAAGATCCAGCAGTCAACAATCGTGGGATCGAAGGGCATTTGCGCATTCCAGTCCGGAACTGTGTCATTCGGCATTTACGGCCAACGGGTTATCAGCAAGACTTGGGCAAAGCTACCGGAGCCGGGGTGCGGTGATGTCGGAAATTCGCTGGTTTGGTTACGCCGCAGTGGCCGCGCTGGCTGCTGGATTGGCGGCATGCGGAGGGGGAGGCAGCGTCTCCAGCACGCCCGCGCCTGCGCCGGCCCCGACGCCCACCCCAGTCCCAACGCCAACTCCCACGCCAACCCCCACTCCCACTCCGGTCAATTTCGATACCGCAGAGTATCGCCGGTCGGATGGGCCTTCGCTTCATGGCGCGATCACGGCCTGGCAATCGGGCGCGAGTGGGGCAGGGACCACGATTGCCATCGTCGATTCCGGTATAAATACGTCCAATACCGAGTTTGCCGGAAGGATTGCCTCATCATCGACCGACGTGGTGCAATCGCGCGGATTGGACAACGCCGACGATGATCACGGGACGCAGGTTGCCCTGACGGCAGCAGCGGCCCGCAACAATTCAGGGATCGTCGGCATCGCCTGGGGCGCAACGATCCAGATGCTGCGGGCCGATACGCCGGGTTCGTGCGCGGCGTCGGATGGCTGCACTTTTGCCGACAGTGCGATAGCGGCGGGCATTAATGCTGCGGTCGCCTCGGGCGCAAAGGTCATCAATCTTTCGCTCGGTGGCGATCTTGCGAACTCGACCCTGCGGTCGGCTGTTGCCCGGGCGGCCGCAGCGGGCGCGGTGATCATCGTTTCAGCGGGCAACGACGGCGACAGCACCGATGCTGGGATTGATCCCAACAACCCCGATCCCTTTGCGCAATCGCTGCTCCTGGCGGGCGGCAACAACGTGATCATTGTCGGCTCGGTCAATGCCACCGGCGTGGCTTCGGCCTTCAGCAACAAACCGGGAAGCTCGGCGGCGTCGGTGCTGATGGCGCAGGGCGAGGACGTCTGCTGCGTGTACCAGGGCAGCCAGATAAAGACCGAGACGAATGCGCAGGGAACATTCGTGACAGTGGTCAGCGGGACAAGCTTTGCCGCGCCGCAGGTTTCAGGCGCGGCCGCATTGCTGGCGCAGGCTTTCCCGAACCTGACCGGCACCCAGATCGTCGACCTGCTGCTGCGGACCGCGCGCGATGCGGGGGCGACGGGGACGGATACGATCTATGGCCGCGGCATTCTGGACATTGCGCGGGCGTTTTCGCCGCAGGGGCAGACCGGGTTGGCGGGGACGCAGGTGGCAGTGTCGCTTGACAGCCTTGCAGGCACGAGCAGCGGGGCGATGGGGGATGCCTTGGCCGGGGCTTCGCTCGGCACGGTAATGCTGGATGGCTACCAGCGGGCTTACAGGCTGAACCTTGCGGCGGGCTTGCGCTCAGGCCAAGCGAGGTTGCCTTTGCATGAAGCGCTGGCGGGGGGCGGCAGGCCGGTGGCGATGGATGCTTCCGGTTTTGCGCTGGCGTTTACGGTGGACCGGCGCTTCGGGGCGGTGCCCTTGCGACTGGCGCCGGGTGAGGGGCAGCAGGCGCGGGTGCTGGCGTCCTCGGTGGTGACACGGCTGGACCGGTCGCTCGATCTGGCGCTGGGCTGGAAAGTGAGCGCGGAGAGCCTGACCGCGAGGTTGCAGCAGCGGCACGAGCCGCAGTTCCTCGTCGCGGGGATGGCGAGTGGCGTGTTCACGCGGCCCGAGACGGGCATGGGGGCGCGCTATCGGTTGGGGCGTATGGGGCTGACGGTTTCGGCGGAGCGCAGTGTGCTGGTGCGCAGCGATCCGCTGCGAGAACGGCGCGAGGACCGGATGACGCAGTTTGGCTTGGCGCTGGATGGCGGGCAGGGTGGCGCGTTGGATTGGCGGCTCGGCCTTGGCCTGATGCGTGAGGAGCGCACGGTGCTGGGCGCGCGCTTTGCCGATGCGCTGGGCGGCGGCGGGGCGACGACGGCGACGGTATCGCCGGGGCTTGGCTGGCGCTTCGGGGATGGCTGGGCGCTGGGGGCGACGGGCAGCCTGGGCTTCACGCGGATCGACAGCGGGGCGGTGGCGACAAGCGGCTCGCGGCTGGTGTCGTCCTCATGGAGCGTCGATCTTTCGCGCGAGGGCGTGCTGGCGACCGGCGACCGCCTGGCCTTCCGCCTCTCGCAACCCTTGCGGGTGGAGCGCGGTGGGCTGGACCTCGACCTGCCAGTGGCGTGGGACTATGCAACGCAGAGCGCCACTTTCGCCCGCGTGCCGCTGTCGCTGGCGCCGAAGGGGCGTGAGCTTGACGCGGAACTGGCCTGGGCGACGGCGCTGTGGGGTGGGGACGCCTCGGCCAGCGTGTTCTTCCGCAAGGAGCCGAGGCATTTTGCCAAAGCGGGGGGGGATGGCGGAGTTGCGGTGCGGTGGTCGCGGGGGTTTTGAGTAGGTTGAGCGACACACGCACGGTAATTGGTGTTTTGCACTATTGGTGGTTAGCTGGCTGTCGTGTCTGATAGCATGAGGGACTGATGGAAGAGCGCTACTTACCCCCGTCTGACTTCCTCCAAGCTGTCATCAACGAGGATGTGCCATTTGGCGAACACGATTTTGGCGAGAAGAACCTTGCCCGCCTGATCGAAATGACGCGGGATGCAGATCCGGCGAACCGCGACTGGGCAACTCTTTTGCTTTCGCAGCTGGGGATGGATCGGCCCGATGTTCGCGCGGCCTTGGTAAAGGCAGCAGAAGATGAAAATTCGGCAGTACGTGCCGAGGCCATCCTTGGCTTGGCGCAAATGCATCGCGGGTTGGCACTGCCGCTTTTAAGAAAGGAACTTAAGGGCTGGCACGTGAACATGCCACTACTTGAAGCGGCGACGATCGTTGCAGATGTGTCGTTGGTGGAGGATCTCGAAGCCTTCGCTGAGCCCTCCGGTAACAAGCTGTTAGACCAGATGGTTGTCGATGCGATCAACGCGTGCCGCCCGGTTTGATTACTAACAAAAACTGGCGAACCAGACGTTTAGACAACTCCGGTATGCTCCGGAAATTTCTAAACTGGCGCCACGATCCTCACCCCTGCGGCACCAAATGCCGCAACTTAGCACCTTCACCATCCTCAAGCACATATAGCGTCCCATCCGGTGCCTGCTCGATCTCGCGGATGCGGTTGCCGAGGTCTATGCGTTCGAGTTCGGTGGCTTTTTCGCCTTCGATCTTCACGCGGACGATTCCGCCTGAGCCCAGACCCGCGATCAGGGCCTGGCCTTGCCATTGGGGGAAAGCCGAGCCTGTGTAGAAGATCATGTTGCCCGGCGCGATGACGGGGTTCCAGCTGATCGCGGGCTGGGCGAGGTCGGGGCGGGTCTTGTTGCGAGGGATCGGCTTGCCGTCGTAATGGTCGCCGTCCGATACCAGCGGCCAGCCGTAGTTCCTGGCCGGTTCGACGTGGTTGATCTCGTCACCGCCGGCAGGGCCGTGCTCGATGTCCCATAGCCGGCCATCGGGCGAGAAGGCGAGGCCGAGCAGGTTGCGGTGACCGTAGGACCAGATCTGTGCCGAAACGCCGCCCTTGCCCGCAAACGGGTTGCCTGGCGCAGGAGTGCCATCGGGCAGGAGGCGGATGACCTTGCCGAGGTTCGCGTTCAGGTCCTGCGCGGGCGTGAACTTCTGCCGGTCGCCGGAGGTGATGAACAAGTATTTGCCATCGGGCGAAAAGGCGATGCGATGCGAATAGTGGCCGCGCCCGGTGACCTTGGGAAATTGCCGCCAGATGATGCTGAGGTCCTCAAGGCGTGGGGCGAGGCGGGGGGCATCGCCCATCACCAGTCTGGCGCGAGCGACGACTGCGCCGCGCGTATCGTTCTGACCCGCTTCCGCCCAACTCAGATAGACCATTCCGCTCTGCGCGAAATCGGGCGCGGCGACGACATCGCCAAAGCCGCCTTGTCCGCCGTAATCGACCGTGGGGGTGCCCGAGATCTCGACGGTCTTATCGGTGCCTTCGGTCCAGAGCTTGAGCTTGCCCTTCTTCTCGGTGATCAGCGCCTGGTTGGTGCCGGGAAGGAAGGTCATCGCCCAAGGCTCGTCGAACGTGGCGACATCGGTGATCGCGATGCCCGCTGTGGAAGGGTCAGCGCCCTGGGCAGAAATCGATGAGCCGCAGCTTGCGAGGAGCAGAGCGAGAGGCGATAGCGAGCGCAGGATCGGATTCGTCATGCAGCCCACAATGCCTCTGAACGCCAGTTGTGCCACCTCCTTTTCGTCCATGGTCACCATCGGCGTGGACGAGGCGGGGCGGGGGCCGCTGGCCGGACCGGTCGTGGCGGCGGCGGTGGTGCTGTGCAAGCCGCGCCCTTCGGGGCTGGACGATTCCAAGAAGCTGAGCGCGGCGCGCCGCGCGGAGCTTGAGGAGAAGATCAAGCGGCGCTGCCGGTGGGCGGTGGGTGTGGTCGAGCCCGAGGAGATCGACCGGCTCAACATCTTCGGCGCGACGATGCTGGCCATGACGCTGGCGGTGCAGGCGCTATGCGAGCAGATCGCGCATGACGAAGGCGTGGGCGAAGTGCTGGTCGACGGCAACCTCACGCCGCACGGCCGTCGCCCGGAATGGTGCTGGCCGGCGCGGCCCATCGTTGGCGGTGATGCCCTCGAGCCGTGCATTTCGGCGGCCTCGATCATCGCCAAGGAACATCGCGACCGGATCATGCGCGAGGCGGCGCTGATGCATCCACATTACGGTTGGGAGCGCAATGCGGGCTATGGCACGCCCGAGCATCTGGCGGCACTGCGCGAGCATGGGCCGACGCCATTGCACCGACGCAGCTTTGCCCCGGTGGCGCAGTTGCAGCTGCTCTGACGAAAAAATTTGCCGGTGAGTCCGTCCGGGCACACCACTAGATGTTGAGTCCTCCACCGCCAGCCAGACTCAACATGTCGAAATAGACTCGTTTCGTTCTCATCCCTGATGGCGCGCGACTCGCCGGAATCTGGCGAGTCGCGGCTTGACGGCGAGTCTCCGATGACTCAAACGGTGCCCTTATCCACAAGGGGTCAGGGACAAGATATGGCAGTTGCAGTCAAGGAACGCGCGAAGGCTTTGCGTGCGGCGCCTGCAAAGGTGCTCAAGGCAGATGTTGCGCTTCCGGTGAACCAGATCTTGCGCGGTGACTGCATTTCGGAAATGCGCAAGCTGCCCGATGCCTCGATCGACATGATCTTTGCTGACCCGCCCTATAATCTCCAATTGGGCGGTGATCTGGCGCGGCCCGATGGCAGCCATGTCGATGCGGTGACCAACGACTGGGACAAGTTCTCGAGCTTTGCCGTCTATGACCAGTTCACGCGCGAGTGGCTGACCGAGGCGCGCCGCCTGCTCAAGCCCGATGGCTCGATCTGGGTGATCGGCAGCTATCACAACATCTTCCGCGTCGGCACGATCCTGCAGGACCTCGGCTTCTGGATCCTCAACGATATCATCTGGCGCAAGGCCAACCCGATGCCCAACTTCAAGGGCACGCGCTTTACCAATGCGCACGAGACGCTGATCTGGGCGTCAAAGAGCGAGAAGTCGAAGTACACCTTCAACTACCGCGCCATGAAGACGCTCAATGATGAACTGCAGATGCGCTCGGACTGGGTCCTGCCGATCTGCTCCGGCCCCGAACGCCTGCGTCGCAACGGCACCAAGGCTCACCCGACGCAGAAGCCCGAGGCGCTGCTCTATCGTGTGATGCTGGCAACGACCAACAAGGGCGATGTGGTGCTTGACCCATTCTTCGGCACGGGCACGACAGGCGCGGTGGCCAAGCGCCTGGGTCGCGACTGGATCGGCTGCGAGCGCGAGGACGACTACATCGAAGTGGCACAGGAGCGCATCGAACTGGCGCTGCCGCTTGACGAATCTGCGCTTGTTACGATGCAGTCGAAGCGCACGGCGCCCAAGGTTGCCTTCGGTGCGCTCGTTGAGAGTGGCTATCTGGCCCCCGGCACCCGCCTGACCGCCAAGAAGGGCAAGTTCGAGGCAGTGGTGCGGGCTGATGGTTCGCTTCAGGCAGGCGCGGAGATCGGTTCGATCCATGGGCTTGGTGCAAAGCTGCAGGGCGCGCCATCGTGCAATGGCTGGACCTTCTGGCATGTCGAGCACGAGGGCGAGGTGAAGCCGATCGACGCGCTGCGCCAGTTGTACCTGCTCGCCGTCGAGGATTGATGCCTCGCGTCTATATCCGTCCGATCGCGTTCGCCGACAGTCCGCAAGAGGAAGATGGCGAGGCGATCAGGCTGGGCGGGGGCCTGATCTACGCCAGCCGCTTTGTCCTGATCGTGCGCGAGGGCGGAAAGGTGGTCTCGCGGCAGAGGTTTGGCGCGGGCGATGTTCAGAAGGCAATTGCCACCTTGCCCGATGCCTTGGCCGCCGATGCAGCGGAGCAATGGGACAACTTGCGCTGCACGCACGCGCCCATCGCCTGCGGGCAGCGGATGGTGCGGTTCGATCAGCCGGTGGTGATGGGTATCCTCAATGTGACGCCCGACAGCTTTTCCGATGGTGGCCAATTCCTCGACAAGCCTGACGCCGCGCTTGAGCACGCCCACGCGATGCTATCAGCCGGGGCGGGGGTGATCGACGTCGGTGGTGAATCCACCCGCCCCGGCGCCGCGGCGGTGTGGGAAGGCGACGAGGCAAAGCGCGTGGTGCCGGTGATCGAGCAGCTTGCGGCAGCAGGCGCAGCGATTTCCATCGACAGTCGGCGCTCCTCGGTAATCGAGGCGGCGCTGGCGGCAGGGGCACACATCGTCAACGATGTTTCGGCTATGCGTCATGACGCCCGGACGACCGAGATCGTGGCTCGTTCCGGGGCTCCGGTGGTGCTGATGCATGCGCCTGGCAACGACGGCGATCTGCATGCCGATGGCGACTACGCCGACGTTGTGCTCGATGTGTTCGATGCCTTGCGCGAACGCCGTGACGCAGCCGTCGCGGCGGGGATTGCGCGGGAGAAGGTCCTGCTGGATCCCGGCATAGGCTTTGGCAAGTCGCTCGCGGAGAACCTTGCGCTGATCAACGCCCTGCCATTGTTCCATGCGCTTGGTCAGCCGATCCTGTTCGGGGCCAGTCGCAAGCGGATGATCGGGGCGCTTTCCAACGAGGTGCCAGCCCATCAGCGCATGGCCGGTTCGGTCATGCTGGCGCTCAAGGCGATGGATGCCGGCTGCCAGATGGTGCGCGTGCACGATGTGGCCGAAACCGTGCAGGCCATGCACGTCTGGCGCGGCCTGCGCGATGCGGCGCTGACGGATTTCAGCCAGCTTGCCTAGAGCGAGACGCCGCCATCGCTGACCAGGCAGGTGCCGGTGATGGTCGCTGCTGCGTCGGACAGCAGGAAGCCGATCTGCGCCGCAACCTCATCCGCGCTGGCGAAGCGCCCAAGTGGCGTGGCGTCCTTTGCCATTGCGGCAAGCGCTTCGGCGCGTCCACCATGCTGTTCGATCAGAGGTGCGAACCATTCGGCGCGGTCCCAAATGCCAGTGTCGACGCCGCCCGGTGCGATGGCGTTCACCCGCACGCCGTACGTTGCGGCTTCGGCAGCCGCGACCTTTGCCAGCTGGATCGTCGCGGCCTTCGATGCGGAATAGGCCGCGGTTCCGGCGGCTGCCTTGATGCCGGAGACCGAGGCCGTCAGCACGACCGCTCCGCGGTTTGCCCTCTTCATGGCGCGCAAGGCGGTACGCAGCGAAAGGAACATGCCGTCGAGGTTGACCGACAGTGTCTTGCGCCAGGCCGTAATGTCGAGATCAGTGATCTCGCCGTTGCTGGCGATACCGGCATTGAGCACGGCGTAATCGATCCGAGGCACTTCGCGCTCCAGCAGTTTCCAGAGCGAGGGATCCGAGACGTCGCCGCCAAAAGGATGGACCTTGCAGGACAGGCCCAGCCGGTCGAGCGCTGGCCTGTCAATATCGACCAGAACGAGCTCGCCGATCCCCTGCGCATCGAGCCAGCGCGCGGCGCTGGCTCCTATCCCCGCGGCGGCACCGGTGACAAGCGCGACGCAACCTGCAAATTCCTTATTTCCCGTCATGCCGGGAAGCTAGCGCGGGTCAGGCCGCGTTGTCGATGCCAAGTTCCGAAAGCTTGCGGTAAAGAGTGGAGCGGCCGATACCAAGGCGGCGGGCAACTTCGGTCATGCGACCGCGATAGTGGCCGATTGCCAGCCGGATGACGTCGGCCTCGATGTCTTCGAGAGGTCGCAGGTTGCCATCGGGTGCGAACAGGGTGATGCCGGCGCCATCGGTAACATTCGGTGCGCGGCGGCTGGATTCCCCGATCAGGTTCGAAAGGCTGGGGAAGTCTTGTGCCGTTAGCGCCTCGCCATCGCAGAATACGGCGGCGCGGAACAGGGTGGCCTGCAACTGGCGGACATTTCCAGGCCAATCATATGCCGACAGAAGTGCCAACGCTCCATCAGTAATGCCGAGCGGCCTGAGCCCTGGCTGTTCGCCGATGCGGTTCAGGAAATGCCTTGCAAGGGCCGGAATATCGGCGGAGCGCTCGCGCAAGGCGGGCAGCAGGACCTGTGTCTGGCTCAGCAAGGCATGGAGTTCGGCGCGGAAGTCGCGGGTCTCGACAAGGTCCCGCAGGCCAGCATTGGCGCAGGCGATCACTCGAACATCGACGCGGAATGAATGCCGCGCGCCGATGGGCTGGACGTCACCCCGTTCGAGAAAGCGGATCATTCGCTCCTGCACGTAATCCGGCAGGCGATCGACCTCGTCGATGACAAGGGTGCCGCCATCGGCGTGCTGGAGCAATCCGACGTGACGTTCGAATGCTCCGGCGAAAGCGCCTTTCTCGTGTCCGAACAATGCGGATTCAACCTGATTGGCAGGCATGCCGCCGACGTTGATGGTCTTGAGTGCGGTCCGGCTGCGCGGGCTGGCGGCGTGCATGGCGCGGACCAGCATTTCCTTGCCTGTACCGCTTTCGCCTTCGATCAACACGCTGCCATGGGTGCGCGCGGCCTTTGCCGCCACGGCCAGCGCCGCGCGGAAGGCCGGGGTTGCGCCGATCATCGAATCGAAGTCGAGCGGGGCGCCGAATTTCTCGGTCAGGGGTTGCAGTTCACTGGCGTCGGTCTCGCGCGAAGTCGCGCTGCGCAGGGCCTGGAGCAGGCGTTCCGGCGCGACCGGCTTGATAAGGTAATCGGTGGCGCCCGCGCGCATTGCCTCCACAGCGAGCAGGGGCGAGTTGCTGGTAGTCAGCATCAGGATCGGAAGTGCGGGACGGCGTGCCTTCAATTCGGCGATGAGTGCGCAGGCATCGTCGCCCGGAACCCATTGATCCAGAATGATCGCGCCGAGTTGCATACCCTGGCGGGTGCCCAGCGTGGCGATCGCGCTTTCCGAATCGCGGGCGATGACCGTGCGCCAGCCCTCCCGCGAAGCCAGCGCCGAAATCAGGCGGCACTGGGCGGGTTCATCGTCGATGAGCATGAGAAGGCGCTGTTCGGGCTCCTGCATGACCTAGTCTTTTGACTCCCCCGCAAATACGTCAGGAGCATTGCTCTAGGCCGATAGGGTAAAGAGCCGATTAAGCGCGATGAGACTGCTCCGCACTTGAGCGCAGGGGCGGCCATCGCTAGAGCATGCACGTCGCGCCCCAGTGGCGCATGGTTTTTGGGGAAGAAAATGGCTCCGGCAAACGACATCAAGGCTGCAAAGTCGACGTACGAAGGTTTCGTGAACATGGTGAAGTGGGCCACGCCGGCGATCTGCGCGCTGGTTTTCGTGGTCATCCTGGTGATCCAGTAAGAGCGCCGTGGCGGGGGCAATGAAGATCGCCGTCCTTCGGGAACGTGCGACAGGGGAGAGCAGGGTTTCGGCATCGCCCGAGACCGTGAAGAAGTTCATTGCCCTCGGGGCCACAGTGGCCGTCGAGAGCGGGGCGGGGATTACCGCTTCGATCTCCGACGATGATTACCGCGCCGCCGGGGCCGAGGTTGCGGACAATGCGGTGCAGGGCGCGGACATCGTGCTTGGCGTGCAGGGACCGGCGCCTGAGCAGCTGGCAGGCGCAAAGCCCGGCGCATGGATCGTCGCCGGGCTTGATCCCTTCGGCAAGCGGGCACGGGTGGATGCCTATGCCGCTGCCGGATACGAAGCGCTGGCGATGGAGTTCATGCCGCGCATCACGCGTGCGCAGTCCATGGACATTCTGTCTTCGCAGTCGAACCTTGCCGGGTACAAGGCAGTGCTGGTCGCAGCGAACCTCTATGGCCGCGCGTTCCCGATGATGATGACGGCGGCAGGCACGGTCTCGGCTGCCAAGTGCTTCGTCATGGGCGTCGGCGTTGCCGGTCTTCAGGCGATTGCCACGGCGCGCCGCCTCGGTGCGCAGGTCTCGGCGACCGACGTGCGCTCTGCCACCAAGGAGCAGATCCAGTCGCTCGGCGCCAAGCCGATCTTCGTGGAAAGCGTCGCCGGTATCGAAGGCGAGGGCGCCGGCGGCTATGCCACGGAAATGAGCGAGGAATACCAGAAGGCGCAGGCCGAGCTGGTCAGCGCGCACATCGCCAAGCAGGACATCGTCATCACGACTGCGCTGATCCCGGGCCGTGCCGCGCCGCGCCTGATCTCGGATGCGCAGATTGCGACGATGAAGCCGGGCTCGGTGATCTTCGACCTTGCCGTGGCGCAGGGCGGTAACGTCGAAGGTTCGGTGCCGGATCAAGTCGTCGAAAAGCACGGCGTCAAGATCGTCGGCTATTCGAACACGCCGGCGCACCTGCCGGCGGATGCCTCGGCGCTGTTCGCGCGCAATCTCTACAACTTCCTCTCGGCCTTCTGGGACAAGGAGCAGGGCAAGCCTGTTCTGGACGAGGAAATCGGCAACGCCATCCGCCTGACGCAGGGCGGGAAGGTTGTGAACGAACGACTGCTCGGCTGAGGGGGAAAGCCATGGACTTCATATCGATCCTGAGCATTTTCGTGCTCGCCTGCTTTGTCGGGTACTACGTCGTCTGGTCGGTCACGCCGGCCCTGCACACGCCGCTGATGGCGGTGACCAACGCGATCTCCTCGGTGATCGTGGTCGGCGCGCTCGTGGCATCGGCTGCTGCCGGTAGCCCTTCGGCCAAGTGGCTGGGGCTGGGCGCTGTGGTGCTGGCTTCGGTCAACATCTTCGGCGGGTTTGCCGTGACGGCGCGCATGCTGGCGATGTACAAGAAGAAGGAGAAGAAGTGATGGAACACGTCGCTGTCTCTCCTTGGGTGGCGCTGGCCTATCTGGTTTCGGGCGTCCTCTTCATCCTCGCGCTGCGCGGGCTTTCCAGCCCGGCGACGAGCCGTGCGGGCAACCGCTATGGCATGATCGGCATGACCATCGCGGTCGCCACCACGCTGCTGACACACGAGATCGCCAGCTTGCCGGAAATCATCGTGGCGCTGGCCATCGGTGGCGGCATCGGCTTCGTCATCGCCCGCAAGATCGCGATGACCGACATGCCGCAGCTGGTCGCCGCGTTCCACTCGCTGGTCGGCCTTGCCGCCGTGCTGGTGGGCCTTGCTGCCTACCTCAATCCTGATGCCTTCGGAATCATGCTCCCGGACGGCCAGATCAATCCGGTCAGCCGCATCGAGCTCGGCCTCGGCATCGCCATCGGTGCGATCACGTTCTCCGGCTCGGTCATCGCCTTCCTCAAGCTGGCCGGCAAGATGAGCGGATCGCCGATCCTGCTGCCGGGCCGCCATGTGCTGAACCTCGGCACGTTGATCGCGATCATCGGCCTTGTCGCCTACTTCACGCAGGACCAGTCGGCCTGGGTGATCGCGACGATCACGGTGCTGTCGTTCATCATCGGCTTCCTGCTGATCATCCCGATCGGCGGCGCGGACATGCCGGTGGTCGTCTCGATGCTCAACTCGTACTCGGGCTGGGCGGCGGCGGCGATGGGCTTTACCCTGCACAACACCGCGATGATCGTGACAGGCGCACTGGTTGGCTCGTCGGGCGCGATCCTTTCGTACATCATGTGCAAGGCGATGAACCGCGGGTTCCTTGCGGTTATCGCGGGCGGGTTTGGCGCCGAGGCCACTGCCGCTGGTGGCGCTGCCCGCGAGCAGCGCCCGTGGAAGCGCGGGTCTGCCGAGGATGCGGCCTACATGATGAGGGAAGCCGAGAACGTCATCATCATCCCGGGCTACGGCATGGCCGTATCCCAGGCGCAGCACGCGCTGCGCGAGATGGGCGACGTGCTCAAGAAGGAAGGCGTCAACGTCAAGTACGCCATCCACCCTGTGGCGGGCCGCATGCCCGGGCACATGAACGTGCTGCTGGCCGAAGCCAACGTGCCCTATGATGAAGTGTTCGAGCTGGAAGACATCAACAGCGAGTTCGCGCAGGCGGACGTGGCCTTCATCATCGGCGCCAACGACGTGGTCAACCCGGCGGCCAAGACCGACAAGTCCTCGCCGATCTACGGCATGCCGGTGTTCGACGTCGACAAGGCCAAGACGATCTTCTTCGTCAAGCGCTCGATGGGCGGCGTGGGCTATGCCGGCGTCGACAACGACGTGTTCTACATGGACCAGACCATGATGCTCTTGGCTGACGCCAAGAAGATGGTCGAGGATATCGTCAAGGCGCTGCAGCACTGATGCGCAAGGCTGCCGCTGTCATCGCCACGGCCTTGACGCTGGCAGCCTGCTCGCCATCAAAGCTGGCTTATGGAAAGGTCCGCTCGGCGCTCGTCGATGCGGGCCTTTCCGATTCCAACGCTTCGTGCATGGCGGAGCGCATGACCGACCGCCTGAGCATCGGCCAGTTGCAGCGGTTGCAGTCGCTTCAGGCACCTAAACGCGGGTTGGCCGATTATGTCGCCACGGTGAAGCGCCTTGGCGATGCCGAACTGCTTGGTGTCACGACAAGCGCCGCAGCGCTCTGTGCAAGCGGTCTGGCGCCAGAGAGGAAGCGTTAGCGGTCTGGACCTCCCGCGCCGCCTTTCGTAAGGCCGGTGCAAACAGGGGCCTGTCATTCAAGCCCGGGGAGTTATCGTTTTGCGCAAGATCGGCCTTATCGGCGGCATGAGCTGGGTTTCGACCCGCACTTATTACGAAGACATCAACCAGCTGGTGCAGGCGCGCACCTCGAAGACGGCCAGCGCGCCGCTGCTGATCGAAAGCCTCGATTTCACCAACCTTATTCGCCTTTCGACGCCGGAGCAGTGGGACCATGCCGCTGAAGTGCTGACCGACAGCGCCCGCAGGCTGGAGCAGGCGGGGGCCACCGCGCTGCTGATCGGGGCCAATTCGATGCACAAGGTCTATGACAAGGTGGTCGACGCAGTGTCGATCCCGGTGATCCATATTGCGGATGCTGTCGGCGCGAAGATGAAGGAAAAGGGCGTAACGAATGCCACGCTGATTGGCACGCGCAACGTCGTGATGGAGAGCTTCTATCGCAAGCGCCTCGTCGCTCATGGCGTGAGCCTGCTGCCACCCGTCGTCGAGGAAGTCGAAGCGATGGACAAGATCATCTATGACGAGTTGATGCTGGGCAAGGCCTCGCGCTCGGCCGAGCGGACGTTCAAGACCATGCTGACCAACATGGGCCAGCGTGGTGCAAAGGGCGCAGTGCTGGCCTGCACCGAACTGGACATGGTTATCGACGTAGACGCGAACGTGCTGCCGATCTTCGATGGTACGCGCATCCACGCGCAGGCCGCAGTTGACTGGATTCTCGGTTGAGCGCAGCGTGATCGAGGGCCGCGCTTCTTATGCCAGCGACCCTGCGCGCACGCGCGGGCGGGAGTTCGGGCTGGACGACAAGGCCTCGCGCGGGCCGCGCAGCGCGTTCCAGCGCGATCGCGACCGCATCATCCATTCGATCGCGTTCCGCCGGCTGCGCCACAAGACGCAGGTCTTCATCGCGCCGGATGGCGATCATTACCGTGTGCGGCTGACGCATAGCCTTGAGGTGGCACAGATCGGCCGGGTGATCGCCCGCGCGCTGGGGCTGGACGAAGACCTGACCGAAGCGCTCTGCCTTGCGCACGACATTGGTCATCCGCCGTTCGGCCATGCCGGAGAGGATGCTCTGGAAGAGGCAATGGCCGGGGCAGGCGGCTTCGACCACAACGCCAACACTCTGCGCGTATTGATGCGGCTGGAGAGCCCTTATTGCGGGCACGAAGGCTTGAACCTTTCCTGGGAAACGCTGGAGGGCCTGGCAAAGCACAACGGGCCGATCCTGAAGCCGACCTGGGCTCTGGAGGAACTGGACAGGGCATTCTCTCTGGAACTGTCTTCCTTCGCCTCGCTCGAGGCGCAGGTCGCGGCGATTTCGGACGATATCGCCTATGACAATCACGACATTGATGATGGCCTCAGGGCGGGGTTCCTGTGTCTCGATCAATTGCTCGAACTGCCATCGCTGGCAGAGCAGTGGCGCGCGATCGAGCGTCGGTTTCCCGGTGCACCGCAGGACCGCCTGTTGCGTGAACTTGTGCGTGGACAGATCGGCCGGATGGTCAATGATGTCATCACCACGGCTCGGGCCAACATCGCGGAAACGGGGGTCGTTAGCGTCGAGGACGTGCGCGCGGCTGGGCTTGCGCTGGCCACGTTCTCGCCTGCGATGGGCGAGGAAGAGCGGGCACTCAAGCAGTTCATGTATGACCGGCTCTACCTGCACGAGGAGCAGTGCCAGACGGCAGATCGCGCACGCGGCGTGATCGCGGCGCTGTTCCGGGCCTATGCCGAGGACCCTGTGCAGATGCCCGAAAGCTGGCGCGCCTCGCTTCCCGATGCGGAACCGGCACGGACGCGGCACATCGCCGACTTCATTTCGGGCATGACCGACCGCTACGCGATCGACAGCTATGCGCGACTGTTCGGTCAGGCGCCGGAGGGCTTGCGCAATGTCTGAGCAGACCCGCGTGGTTCTCGTCGGCGCGACTGGGCTGATCGGTCGTGCGGTCATGGTCGAGGCGGTCGGTCGTCCCGACATCCATCTGGTCGCCGTTGCGCGTCGCGAGGTTCCGCTGCCGCCCGGCGCGCGCATGGAAATGCTGCTGTCTGATACCAGCCATTGGCCTGATGCCATAGCGGCGGGACGCCCGCATACCGTGGTCATTGCGCTGGGCACCACGATCAATGCCGTGGGCGGAAGCCGCCAGGCCTTTCGCGCCGTGGACCATGACCTTGTCCTGGAATGCGCGGCGGCGGCCAAGGCCGCAGGGGCGCGCCAACTTATCGTCGTGTCCTCGGTGGGGGCGCAGTTCTCGTCGAAGAACTTCTACCTTTCGGTCAAGGGCGAGGTCGAAGACAAGCTGGCGAAGCTGCACTTCGATCGGCTCGACGTAATCCGGCCCGGACTGTTGCGGGGCAGGCGCGATGGTTCACCCAGGCCCGCCGAAAGGATCGGCATGATCCTCAGCCCGCTGACAGACCTTCTGATGCTCGGCAGCTTGCGCAAGTATCGTTCCGCCAAGGCCAGCGACGTGGCGAAAGTGATCCTGAAGCTGGCTGGCACGAAGCAGCATGGGCGTGTGGTGCACCAGCACGACGAGATGCAGCGCATCCTGCGCAGGGGATAAGCTGGTCTCACTCCGGTTGACTTCCTGCTGCACTGCAACGATGAGGAAGCGTCGCTGATCGCGCGGGAGAGCTCTCTCGATTCGTTCAGGGTCGAGAGACGCCGAAGGAGCAACCGCCCCGGAATCTCTCAGGCAAATGGACCGCGTTGGTCGATAGCGACACTCTGGAAAGTGCCGCTTCCCGCAAAGGGAAGGGCCGCCGAAGGGGTAACCCCATCCAAACCCGTCTGGAGAGGCGGGCGGGGGAAAGCTCTCAGGTTTCCGTGACAGAGGGGGCGCCGCATGGCGTCTGAACTGCACGGGACTGATATTTGTGAGCGACACATACAATACCTCTGGCAATAACTCTGGCGATATTTCCGATATCGACCCTGACGTACCTGTCGGCCCGCTGACCTTGCCGCTTGATGCCTGGCACCGTGCGCGCGGTGGACGGATGGTCGATTTCGCGGGCTACTGGATGCCGGTCCAGTTCGAAGGGATCATCGCCGAACACCTCTGGACGCGGACGAGCGCCGGGTTCTTCGATGTTTCGCACATGGGGCAGCTTTATGTTTCGGGTGAGGGTGCTGAGGCGGCGCTGGAAGCAGTCCTGCCGATCGACCTTTCAACGCTGCCTGTGGGCGGCGTGCGCTACTCGCTCCTGCTCAACGAGGATGGCGGGATTCTCGACGACCTGATGGTCACGCGCTGGGGCACCGGCTTCTACCTCGTCGTCAACGGCGCGACCAAGTGGGACGACATTGGCCACCTGCGCGAGCACTTGCCCGATGCCGTAACCCTGAACCACCTTGAGGACAGCGCGCTGTTTGCCTTGCAGGGGCCGAAGGCGTTCGAAGCGCTGGAACGGCTGGTTACTGGCGAATACTCGCTCTCGGCGCTCACTTTCATGCGTGGCGGGCAGTTCAAGCTTGGCGGCGTCGACGCATGGATCAGCCGCTCGGGCTATACCGGCGAGGATGGATTCGAGATCGCGGTCCCGGCCGAAAGCGCCGCTGAACTTGCCGATCTGATTTGCGGTCAACCGCAAGTAAAACCGATCGGCCTTGGCGCACGCGACAGTCTGCGGCTTGAGGCCGGGCTGCCGCTCTACGGCCACGACATGACCGAGACGGTGGATCCGGTCAGCGCCGACCTGCTGTTCGGGATCAACAAGCGCCGCCGCATCGAAGGTGGTTTCATCGGTGCGGACAGGGTGCTGCCGCGCATCGCCACTGGTGCTGCCAACCGCCGTGTGGGCCTCGCCATCGACGGCCGCATGGCCGCGCGTGAGGGCGCCAAGGTGCTTTCGGGCGAAACCGAAGTTGGCACCGTCACCTCCGGCGGTTTCTCGCCCAGCCTCGAGCGTCCCATCGCCATGGCTTATGTGCCGGTCGATCTTGCCGCTGCCGGCACTCCGCTTTCCATCGACGTTCGTGGCCGCAAGCTTGCTGCCAGCATCGTGCCCATGCCTTTCGTTCCCCATCGCTACCATCGCAAAGGAGCCGCCTGATGACCCGCTATTTCACCAAGGACCACGAATGGATCGCGGTTGAAGGCGATGAAGCAACGGTCGGGATCACCGACTATGCCCAGAGCCAGCTGGGCGACATCACCTTCGTGGAACTGCCCGGTGCAGGCAGTGAGGTGGGCAAGGGCGACAGCGCCTCTGTTGTCGACAGCGTCAAGGCAGCGTCGGACGTCTATGCCCCGGTTTCGGGCACCGTCACGGTTGCCAATGCCGCCCTCGAAGAACAGCCGGAGCTGGTCAACTCCGACCCCGAAGGTGAAGGCTGGCTATGGAAGATGACCCTTTCCGAAGCCGCCGAACTCGATGGCCTGATGGACGAGGCCTCCTACCAGGCCTACGTCGCGGAGCTTTGATCCTATGCGCTATCTTCCCCTGACCGACGCCGACCGGAGCGCGATGCTTTCGGTCATCGGTGCCGGCTCGATCGACGAACTATTCGCCGACGTGCCTGCCGAAGCGCGTCTCTCTGCGCCCATTGCGGGCCTGCCGAACCACGCCAGCGAAATGACGGTCGAGCGTCACATGGCGCGACTTTCGGCAGACAATACGACCGCCGGATCTGTGCCATTCTTCCTCGGTGCCGGTGCCTATCGCCACCATGTGCCGGCCACCGTCGATCACATGATCCAGCGCGGCGAGTTCCTGACCGCGTACACGCCCTATCAGCCGGAAATCGCGCAGGGCACGCTGCAAGTCCTGTTCGAATTCCAAACCCAGGTCGCACGGCTCTTCGGCACGGACGTAGCCAACGCCTCGCTGTACGACGGCTCTACCGCGTGCTGGGAAGCGATCGCGATGGCTGGGCGCATCACAAAGCGCGGCAAAGCGATCCTCTCGGGCGGGCTTCATCCCCACTACGTCGAAACCGCGCGCACGATGGCGAAGTTCACGGGTGACGTTCTCGACACCACCGTTCCCGATCTTGCGACGGATCCGGACGATGATGCACTGATTGCAAAGATCGATGTCGAAACGTCATGCGTCGTTGTGCAGTACCCGGATATTCTGGGCCGCATACCTGATCTGGCAAAGATTGCAGCCGCCGCGCAAGGCGCAGGCGCGCTGCTGATCGCCGTTGTGACCGAACCGGTTGCGCTTGGCGTGCTGCAGAGCCCGGGTAGCCTGGGCGCGGACATTGTCGTGGGCGAGGGTCAGTCGCTCGGGGTCGGCCTGCAATTTGGCGGCCCCTACCTTGGCCTGTTCGGATGCCGCGAAAAGTATCTGCGCCAGATCCCAGGCCGTCTCTGTGGCGAGACGGTCGATGCCGATGGCAAGCGCGGGTTCGTGCTTACGCTGTCTACGCGCGAACAGCACATTCGCCGCGAGAAGGCGACCAGCAACATCTGCACAAACTCCGGTCTGTGCGCGTTGGCTTTCTCGATCCACATGACCCTGCTGGGCGGTTCGGGCCTGTCAGACATGGCGAAGTTGAGCCACCTTGCCGCACGCAAGACCGCCGCTGCGCTGGCCGAAGTCCCGGGCGTGGAGGTGGTGAACAGACACTACTTCAATGAATTCACCGTGACCCTGCCGCGCGATGCGCGCCAGATCGTGCGCGAACTTGCTGACCGCCAGGTACTTGGCGGCATCTCGCTCGGCCGGCTCTACCCGCAGGAAGAGAGCCTCGCTAACGGCATGGTCGTGGCCGCCACCGAATGCACGACGGATGAAGACATCGCTGCGCTGGTCGCGGCGCTGAAGGAGGTGCTGGCATGAACGCGATCAACCCCACCGGATGGCGTCCCTCGATGGGCGAGAATGCGCCCGACAACGGTATCCAGACCTTCACCGGCAACCGCGCGCTGCAGCTGGAGGAAGCGCTCCTGTTCGAACTCGGCAATGCCGATCGCTCGGGCGTGGACTTTCCAGCAACAGACGGGATCGATCTCTCGGCATTGGGGCCAATGGCCCGTGCCGAACGTCCCGATCTGCCGGGGCTGTCGGAGCCGGAAACGGTGCGTCATTATACGCGCCTCTCGCGCCAGAACTATGCGATCGATCTTGGTCTTTTCCCGCTCGGCTCGTGCACGATGAAGCACAATCCGCGACTGGACGAGAAGGTGGCGCGCATGCCCGGCTTTGCCGACGTGCACCCGCTGCAGCCAGTCCAAACAGTGCAGGGCGCGCTCGGCGTTATCAACGAACTGGCGCATTGGCTGATCGAGCTGACAGGCATGCATGGCGTCGCAATGACGCCCAAGGCCGGGGCTCACGGCGAACTCTGCGGGCTGCTCTGCATCCGTGCCGCGCTGGAAGCCAAGGGCGATCCGCGTGATGTCATCCTTGTGCCGGAAAGCGCGCACGGCACCAATCCCGCAACGGCGGCCTTCGCCGGGTTCAAGGTCGAAAACATCCCGGCCACTCCGGATGGCCGTGTCGATACCGCCGCGCTGACCGCGCGGCTTGGTCCCGATGTGGCGGGCGTGATGATCACCAACCCCAACACCTGCGGGTTGTTCGAGCGTGACCTGAAGATCATTGCCGACGCGGTTCACGCCGCTGGCGGCTACGTCTATTGTGATGGGGCGAACTTCAACGCCATCGTCGGGCGCGTGCGTCCCGGTGATCTTGGCGTCGACGCCATGCACATCAACCTGCACAAGACCTTCTCCACCCCGCACGGTGGTGGCGGTCCGGGTTCGGGGCCGGTGGTTCTGTCCGAAGCGCTTTCGCCATTTGGTCCGCTGCCATTTACCGCGAGGCAGGCCGATGGTTCGATCAAGCTCATCGAGGAAGAGCAGGCGCATCAGGAGCACCCGCAAGCATTCGGCCGGATGTGCGCATTCCATGGCCAGATGGGCATGTACACCCGCGCCCTTGCCTACATTCTCAGCCACGGCGCGGATGGCTTGCGGCAGGTCTCGGGTGATGCGGTGCTAAACGCCAATTACGTTCTGCGCAGCCTTGATGACGTGCTTGATGCGCCCTTCGGTGGCGCCGGACCATGCATGCATGAAGCGCTGTTTTCGGACGATGGCTTTGCTGAAGGCTTCTCGACCAACGATCTCGCCAAGGGTCTGATCGACGAGGGCTATCACCCGATGACGGTCTACTTCCCGCTGGTCGTCCACGGAGCCATGCTCGTGGAGCCGACCGAGACCGAAAGCAAGGCTGGGCTTGACCAGTTCATTGGCGCGATGCGATCCTTGGCACAGCGGGCCAAGGCAGGGGATGAGCTGCTGAAGTCCGCGCCGCATTTGGCTCCGCGGCGTCGTCTCGACGAGACACTTGCAGCGCGAAAGCCCAAGCTGGTCTACAAGGACTGAGGATACGAAAAGGGCCGCCCCGGAAATCCGGAGCGGCCCTTTTTCTCAACCACAAGACCGATCAGTTGATCGCTTCTTCGGTTTCATTGGCTGCCGACTTCAGGTCGTCGCCCGCACCGCGCACGGTGTTGCAGGCAGTGGCGCCGAGCAGAAGACCACCCATCATGGTGGCAAATACGAACTTGCGGATCATGGCTTACACCTTTCGAACTTTGGGGTGAGGCGGGGGAACCTCACGATCTGGACAAGAGGCGAAACGCCGCAATTGCGGCGCGGTTCCATCATGCAGCCAGAGGGGCACGTTCCCGAGCGCGGGCCAAGAGATGTTCGCGCCAGGCAATCAGGAGGCTTGCCCCGATGATGATCGGCGCGCCCAGCCAGGTGGTTGCTGGCGGAAGGCGATTGAAGATCAGCCAACCCCAGAACGTCGCCCATGCCAGTTGGATGTAGTCAACCACGATGACGCTCGACACCGAGCCGAAGCGGAGCGAAGCAGTCATCGCAATCTGTGCGAACAGCCCGGAGATACCGATCCCTGCCAGCATCGCCCAGCCAACGGCGTCATGGCCAAGATCCTGTCCGATCAATCCAAGCGCCAGAACGGGGGCACTGAAAGCCGAGAAGTAGAACACGACCGTAATCGGTTCCTCGGTGCGGCCAAGATCGCGGACCTGGATGGTCACCAGCGCGACCATGAAGGCGGCGCCAATGCCAACCGCAACGCCGAACGGCGGCAGGCTGGTAGTGTCGGGCCCAGCAATGACCACGACCCCGAGCAGGCCCATTATGACCGCAGTCCAGCGCCACGGGCCGACCTTTTCCTTGAGGAACAACGCAGAAAGGATCACGGCGAAGATCGGCGTCGTGAAGCCCAGTATGGTCGCTTCGGCCAGGGGCAGCAGCCTGACCACGCCCAGAGTCAGGAACATGCCTGTCCCGCCGATCAACGCGCGCCGGGCATGAATCCAGGGGCGCTGTGTCCTCAACCGCCCGATTTGCCCGCGCGCCGCCAGCCACCCGAAGATCGATAGCGCCGGCAGGGCTTGCCGGAAGAAAAGCGTTTCGGGCAGCGCTATGTTTCGCTCGCCAGTGAGCTTGACCAGCAGCAGCATGACCGAGAACAGAACCGTCGCAACCAGTCGCAGGCCGAGGGCCAGCATGGGGCGATCGTGGGCGCTGGACATCGCTTTTGCCATGAGCGGGCCATAGGCCATTGCCCCTTGCGATCAACCCCCTCGTTGCCCATCTGGCGAGCAATGGAAGACTGGTTCCCGCATATCTGGCAATATCACTTCGCCGCCGGCGCACTTGCGCTCGCTGTCGCGACAACATCGGTCTGGGCTGAACGTCGGCGTTTCCGTCGTGTAAATCTTGACGCGGTGGGCTTCATGCCGTGGACCGTGATCTATATGATCGCGTTTCTGGCAGCGTGCGTATTCCTCGGCCTGGCCGCGAGGGAGTGGTTCGCGGCCTGATCCGATATCAGAGGCAGGCTTCCAGGTAGGCTTGGTCAAAGCCGAACTGACGTGCCTTTTCGAGCGTGTAGGGGCGCAGGCCTGACGGTCGGAATTCGCCAATGATCTTGCCTTCTTCGGTCTCGTCCAGATACTCGAACTTGAACAGTTCCTGGGTCACGATCACGTCGCCTTCCATCCCGATCACTTCGGTGATGTTGGTAGTGCGACGCGAACCGTCCCGCAGGCGCTTGACCTGAACGATGATGTCGACCGATTCCGCGATCTGGCGGCTGATGGCTTCCTTGGGGATCTTTATGTCGCCCATCAGGATCATGTTTTCCATACGTCCCAGACATTCGCGCGGGGAGTTGGCGTGAAGCGTGCACATCGAGCCATCATGGCCCGTGTTCATCGCCGCGAGCAGATCGAAGCACTCTGCGCCACGAATTTCGCCGAGGATGATGCGGTCAGGGCGCATACGCAGGGCGTTCTTCACCAGGTCGCCGATTGTGATTGCGCCCTGGCCTTCAAGGTTCGGCGGGCGCGTTTCGAGCGGCAGCCAGTGCGGCTGCTGCAGGCGAAGTTCCGCGGCGTCTTCGATGGTCAGCACGCGCTCGCCGGGGTCGATCATCTTTGACAGGGCGTTGAGCATGGTCGTCTTGCCCGAACCGGTACCGCCCGAGATGACGATGTTCATGCGGCAGGCACCCGCGATCTTCAGCGCAGTGCACATCTTGTCCGACATCGAACCGAAATCGCGCAGCATGTCGAGCGTGATCGGCTTTTCGGAAAACTTACGGATCGAGATGGCCGTGCCACGAAGCGACAGCGGCGGGACGATCACGTTGACGCGGCTACCGTCCTTGAGGCGGGCGTCGGCCAGGGGCGTCGTCTGGTCAACGCGTCGGCCGACCTGGTTGACGATGCGCTGCGCGATCTGGAACAGGTGGCTTTCATCGCGGAAACGGATCGGGGCGAGCTGGAGCTTGCCCTTCTTTTCGATGTAGGTCTGCTCCGGGCCGTTGACCATGATGTCCGACACGTCGGGGTCGTTGAGCAGCTCTTCCAGCGGCCCGAAGCCGAGCAGCTCGTCGATCAGCACCTTCTCCAGCGCGAACTGTTCACGCCGGTTCAGGGTGACCTTGAGTTCGGCCAGCACTTCCAGGATGATCGGGCGAAATTCTTCGGAAAGCTCGTCCTTGGTCAGCGTGGCCGCCGCTTCGGGATCGACGCGCTCGAGCAGGCGCGGCAGCACCTGTTCCTTGATCTTGTGAACCGAAGCCTCGAAGCCCTCGGCCTGATAGTTGCCTTCGTTTACGCCGTTCGCACGGTCGGCAAGGCGGGTGAGGGCATCAGCCTTGAGCGATGCGGCGTTGATCGGGGTATCAACTGGATCGAGCGGTGGCAGGGGCGGGAACTGATCACCGCCCATGGGCATCGGCACTGCCGTCGGTGCTGCGGGCACCGGCGCCGCAGATTCGCCGCTGCGCATCGGCCGGGCAACACCAAACGAGGGGCGAGCCCCGGCGGCGTTGCCTGCAATCCCGTTCTTTCGCCCGAAAGCGCTCATTCGCAGTTCCCGTCAGTGTCCCGACGATCATCCGGCCAAACTGGTCAGCGATCCGTCTTCAGGAATGGTGAATAGACTTGAAACTTTGAAGATTCCCTAATTTGTGTCACTTCAGGACTTTCGGGCGATGACAATGTATCCGTCGCCGAAGTCAGTCCTGCGGAATAGCCGCTGGGTCTGGCAGGCAAGCGCCATTGCGAAGCGACCGAGCCAGCTCTGTTGCATGCCAAAATAGGCGAGGTCGACAGACCGATCCGTTCCGCTGGCTGCCGTAGCGGTGTGCGGATCATCTGCTCCGCCAGCCATGTCCTTGTTGCGGAAGCGCTTGTTTGCGAGCCAGTTGGTAAAGGTTGCCAGCGGATAGCCGTAACACTCCAGGCCTTCGAGGCGCAGGTTGGATCGCGCAGTAAGTCGCATGATGTCGGCACGGTCGTACCTGCGTACATGGCCCGCCCATTCGTCGCGCCTGCTCCAGCTGCGCATGTGAGCGGGCATCGAAAGCATGACGAGACCGCCGGGCTTCAACCAGGTCAGCCATTCCCGAAGAGCTTGCTCGTCCTGTTCGATATGTTCGAGGACCTCGAAGGCCAGGAGCGTGTCAAAGCTCTCCTTCCAGTCCGGAGCAGGTTCGCTCACGATCTGGGTGGCGCCGGTGCCATTTGTCATCGTTCTTGCCACCGACGCTGCGGCAGGTGCGGCTTCAAGGCCGATACATTTGTGTCCGAGATCAGCCAGTTCGCGCAGCAACGCGCCCGCACCGCAGCCGACTTCCAGGACACGTCCCGGCGCATGTCCGGCCAGAGCTGCCATGATGCGATCCCGTCGTAGCACATAGCGTGGGGCGGGTACCCAAAGTCCCTCCAGCATCGGGCCGTATTGCCTGTCCTTGCAAAACAGGCCTTCGTGGGTGTCAGACCGGGCGTGGAGCATCGTAGTCGTATTCACTGTGTCTCCAGCGCACTTGCAAGTTGATCCCTGACCACAGTCATCCCGACCGTGGTCATTTCCTTCTGCGCCGCCTTGTGGATTTCGACGGACTTTGCCGGATCACACAGTTCTTGTGCCAGTGTGATCAATGCGTTGGCAAGGTCGAAGGGATCTCCAGGACGAACAAGGCGGATTGACCTGCCTGGAGCGATGATTTCCCGGATCGCAGGACAATCCATGGTTACAAGTGGCCGCCTTGCTGCAAGGATCTGAAAGACCTTGTTTGGGATCACGCGAGCAGCTTTCCCTTTGGCGGCAAATACGCCCAGGCAGATCGAGGCCTCGGCGATTTTCTGCGCGAGGAGCCGGTAGTCAACCCATGGAATGCGCTTCACATTCTTGAGCTGATGCAGCTTTATCATGGCATCGACGGATGGCTGTTCCTGACCGGTGCCGATTATGGTGAATTCCATGGCAGGCGCTTCGGAGCGAGAGGCTATTTCGCAGATGGCCTCCACGATGACCGGCAGGCCGTGGAGGGGGATGAACTGGCCGTAGAAGAGCACTTTGACAGGCATTCCGGCGGCCGGATTGCTGACCGGCGTGAAAACGTCGCTTTCAACTCCGACCCACACAGTTCCTGTCCTGGACAAGGGCAGGCGATAGAGCGCTGCAATGTAGCGGGCGTGTTCGCAGGTATCGAGCAGTATGGTTGCGGCAGCGCGAGTGGCCAACCATTCGGTCGAATAGAGAAGCTTGGCGAACAGGCTGCCTTTCCGAATCATCTGACGGTCGATCACGATCGTGTCATAGGCGGAAAGGAACATGTCCCAGCAGATCCGCGCACCGCGCAATCTCGCGAAGGGGTAGAGCACCAGAACATCAAGTATACCGGGATAAGGCACGACAACGCGGTTATGCTGCGGTGTGCGCAGATAGGCCAACAGCAACGCAGGATAGGCTGCGAGCAAGCGCAGGAAGACGATCAGGCGTGCACCTGGGCCCAACATCGACTTGTCTTCGATCTCGTTCCATGGGGAGCGGTGGCAGATGACAAGGTCTGGCTCAAGCGAGCGCAAGGCTTCCAGCATAATTCGCACGCGTGGCTTGCCGCAATCGAACGTACCCCAGACAATCGTCCTGCCATTCATATGTCATCGCCCAGGGATGATCGGTTCGGTGCTTTCGACATCAGATTTGCCACTACGGCAACGGCGCTCGCCGTCAGGCAGGCAAGGCGATCAAGCCCCACGGCAAGGAACGCCGCCGCTGGCGCAACTTTGACGGAATTTGCAACAAGCGCCGCAAGGCTCTCGCTGATGCCAAGGCCTGCTGGAGCAATGGCAGCAGCAGAGCCAGCAATGTTGGCCAGGGCAAACGGGAGCGTATGCATCGGAGGTACGTGCAATCCCAGACAAAGCAGTGCAATATGAAGGCGCAGCGCAATCAGGGCCAATCCGGCAAGGCGGTGGCCGACCGTCAACAAAGTCAGCACTACCCCGACATGCCGCAGCATCCACAAGATCGTTGGTAACATTCCCATCAGGCCTGCCACGGCCATCACCCAGCTGGCATTGGCCTCATGAAGCCATAGGGCAAAGCTGCATCCAAGGCTTGCAAGTGCAATCCAGAGCACCGCCGTCATCAGCACCAATAGCGAACTTTGCGCAGCGCTGGCTCCAGCCGCCATCAGCGCGCCGACCCGGACCATTGCTCCGCCCGGTATGGGAAGGGCTTCGGCCAAGGTGCCGTATGAAGCGATCATCGTGGCCTGTTTAAGGGTGTTGCGTGCCCCCGCGCAGCGTGAAAGCAGGGCAAACCCCAGTCCAGAGTAGAGCAGCGAGAGCGGCATGAGCAGCACAGTGGCCAGAAGCGCCTGGGGATCAAGATCGCGTGGGGCCAGACCAAGCGTCCGAAAGGCGTACCAGCTGCCGCTGGCGAAAAGTCCGGTAGCCGCAAGAAGCAGCGGCATTCTTCGGCGCGCAACAAGGGACTGTATCCTTCCGCGCAGGTCGGTGAGCCAGTCGATCTGGAGGGCAAAGATTGAGGCCGGCTTCATTGTTTCAGAACGACGTGAAGTAAGGTTCGGACGGCGCTGGTTGCGTGGGAATGCGAAGGCCTCGTCCCCAGAGAAGGCGCGCGGCTCCGGCGTTCGTGAACGCCTTGTGCGGCCCCCGTTCCAGTTTGACTACGGTACCGGATTCATGACGCACACCGTCGATGACGATGCTTCTGCCGGAGGCAACGGTGTACAGACCGGGTACCACCACAGTGAAGATTGACGGCGCTGTAGTTTGTGGAAGGTCGAAACCCGCGATCCAGAATGGACCCCAGAAGTGCAAATAGCTTTTGCGCAGCATCGCAAGATCGGAAGGCAGAAGTTGCGGAACGTCTGCCTTCGAGTTTAACGCATTGGCAAACATCTGGTCGTCGTTCACCACCAGCGGGACTACGCGTTCGCGCTGGATCTGCTCAAGGCTCGGCAATTCGCCGCGCAAGTAGCGCTCGGTGCCCCATGGCGTCATGAAGCCGTTGGCTTTGGGAAACTGCCCAAGCATGGCGCAACTGTCGAAGTAGCCTACCGGCGAGCCGAAGATTTCGTTTGCTGCAGCAACCAGCAGGCGCTGCTTTTCCAGCGTGCCGGTCTCCTCGCGGCTCATGGTTATCGCTGCCCCGACCATCAGGAACAGGGCGACCAGCAACGTGCCGTAGCGCCGGGTGGCAAGCCGGATCCCGACGCATGCTGATGTCGTCACCGGTGCCAGCATGAAGACGTGATAGTACGGCGCGGTGTTATGGTAGAAACCCAGCGTCGTAAGCGGCAGCCAAAGTCCCGCCAGAGCGACACGCTCTGCGCCGGGACGGTCGCTGCGCAACAGGACAACGGGCACCGCAAGCACCAGAAGCGTCGTGGCAGGCGAAAATATTGCGCCCTTGACGTTGTGCCGCCAGTAAGGATGGGTCGTAAGGCTGAACATCTTTTCTGCCGATGCGCCGACGATGTCTTTCGCTCCGCGCCCGCTTGCTTCGCTGATGTTGCTGGCATGAAACGCATAGGCAACCACAAAGGTCAGCGCCGCTGCAGCGACCATCGCGGCCACGGCCTTGAGGTAGGCGCGATCCTTGCCGGCTACGGTCCAGCGAAGCCAGAACACGCCTGCGAAAGCAGGTGCGTAAAGAACGGACTTGATCGTGGTGAGGCCCGCCAATCCGCCGAGAACGCCGGCGAACAGCATCCATGGCAGGCTTGCCGGACGGCTCAGCAGAACCCACAGACTTGCCATCAGGAGCGCAGTTGCCTGCGGATCGAAGCGGAAAGACGTGCCGTGCTGCAGGACGTAGCCCGCCGACAGATAGGCAAGCGCGGATAGCAGGCCGGTTGTCTTGTCGCTGAACCGCATCGCGATGCTGGCAACGCAGGCCAGAGTCACCAGTTCGCAGCCGAACATGAACAGGCGGATCAAAACCACATGGTCCACTGCATTGCCGGGCAGCGCTGGCACCCACATGAATGCCCGCGTGAAAAACGTCTGCAGTGGCTGGTCCAGCTCGCCCTTCATCGCCAGGACAGTCAGGCTGTAATGCCAGAACTCGTCCCAATTGATTGCGCGATTGAACGTAAGCTGGAGTTGCAGGGCCGATACAATGAGAAGTGAGCATAGTGCGATCAGATACGATCTGTCACCGTGGTTCACGGTCGGTTTGATAGAGGTCGCCGCCTGGAATGCGGCAGTCATGCCGCTTCCTTGTCCGAGCCATTGTTCGAAGACCAACCAGTATGCGGCGAGCTGCCGTCCTTGAGCGTCGCGATGTCCTGTTCAAGTCTGCGAATATGCCCAAGCGCTGCCTCTAGGAGTTTGCGGTTGGCGCCGATGAGTTCGGCCAGGACGCCGAGGAGTCCCGTAAGAGTTCCCATGACGATAAGTGCTCCGCCGAGCACCAGCGACTGGATGTGGCCCGCACCGTCGCCCATGACCCACAGGGCCAGGAAGCGCAGGACCGGGAGCAAGCCGACTAATGCAATGGTACCACCAATCACGGCGAACGTTCGCAGGGGATTGTAGGTGGCGTATGCCCGCCCCATGGTCATCAACTGGCGCATGATGAATTGAGGGATTGACTTGAACAGCCGGCTTGGGCGCTCGGTCGCATTGGTGCGGATCGGGACACTGACTATCTTGAAGCGCTTGCGGCCTGCCTGGATCAGCATGTCGGTCGTGTAGCTGAATTCGGTGGTGATGGTGATGCGCTGCGCTGCTGCGCGGCTGATCGCACGGAAGCCGCTGACCGCATCAGTGACCTCGGTGCCCGAGAGGTTTCGCACGACGGCACTGCCAAGGCGCTGCAGGCAGCGTTTGATCGGTCCGAAATGTTCATTCCGACCCACGCCTCGATCACCGATGACCAGATCGGCCTCGTTTGCCACGATCGGTGCGACGAGCTTGGCGATGTCCTCACCAGCGTATTGCCCATCGGCATCGGTATTGACGATGATATCGGCGCCAGCGGCAAGGGCGGCGTCCAGACCGCTCTGGAATGCGGCGGCCAGACCGCGGTTGCGGCGGTGACTGACAACATGATGCGCTCCGAAGCGCCGGGCAACTTCGGCCGTGCCGTCGGTACTGCCATCATCGATGATCAGTATCTCGATCTTGTCTATGCCGGGGATTCGCCGGGGCAGGGCGACCAGCGTGTCAGGCAGACTGTCAGCCTCGTTAAGGCAGGGTATCTGGATGATCAGCTTGGTCATGGCCCCGTTTCCGTCCTTGTGGCGGCGCCCCCGGTGCCCCGCAACTCCGTATTCCTAAGCTGCCATGGTTAACTGCCGGTAAAGTGCCGCACTTCGCACTGGAGCTGTCGTGTCCATCCCGCTAGGACTTCGGTTATGATCAATAACCGGTTCAACAAGGGCAACGGGATTTCGCATCTTGCAGGATAGTCACAGATCCGGATTGCTCTTTGCCCTTGGCGGTTTTGCTCTACTTTCGCTGGGCGATGTGCTGGTAAAGAGCATGGCAGGCGCGTGGCCCGGTACCGCAATCGCAGCCTTGCGCTATGTGTTCGGAGCACTGGGGCTCGGCATTATCCTGCTCGTTCGCGAGGGGCCCCGGGGTTTTGCCTTCCCGAAACTGCGCTGGCAGGTTCTGCGTGGCTTGAGCGTGGCTATGTCGGCCGTAAGCTTCTTCAGCGCTGTCCACCTGATGCCCATCGGTGAGGCAACGGCCATTTCCTTTACCAGCCCGATGATTACGGCCCTTCTTTCCGCGATCCTGTTGGGCGAGCCGATGCGCAAGGAAACCTGGATCGCCACCGTGGTGGCGTTTTCAGGGGTGCTGGTGATCCTGCGGCCCAATCTTTCATTGCTGGGTCCGGTTGCACTGCTACCGGTAGTCGCGGCAAGCGGCATGGCCCTGCTCATGGTTGCCAACCGCAAGGTTGCCGGTACGGGCAGCCTGCTGTCGATGCAGTTCAATGTGGCGCTGATCGGCGCTGGTTTCCTGTGCCTGGGCACGTGGGCGGGCCACGAAAGCGGCATCCACTTCTTCCAGGTTCCTGCGCTGCCAATGCCTGTCCTCATCAAGTGTGCGGTCATCGCGATCTCGGCGAGCTGCGCTCACGCCCTAATCTACGTTGCGACTACGCGGGCCGGACCGGCGTCGATTGCACCGATGACTTATGTCCAGCTTCTGCTTGCCGGCACGTTCGGGTGGGTCCTCTTCGGTGAGCGGCCGGATCTCGTGGCAGCTTTCGGAGCGTTGGTCATCGTTGGCGCGGGACTTTACCTGTGGCGCGCTGGCAAGCCGCCTTCAGAACCGGCCATGACCGATTGATGGACGCGCTTGCCAAGCCCTGCTGGCTTTGCGGGCGGCGCTTGGGGAAGCGCGTGGAGTTCCATCATCCCGTACCCAAGAGCAGGGGCGGGCGGCAGACCGAAGCGGTCCACCCGATCTGTCACCGGACGCTTCACGCAACGTTTTCGAACGGGGAACTAGGGCGCTTCGGCGCAGACCGGGAGGCTCTCATAGCCAATCCCGACATTGCCCGGTTTCTGGTGTGGATTGCGGACAAAGACCCCGATTTTCACGCACGCACTGCGGCGAGAAAGCGCTAGAGCACGTCGAGCAGGGGCTTGAGGTCGCTCAACAGCGCTGACGGGCGGTCCTTCTCGAGAAGCTGGGCATCGGTTCCCATTATGCCCGTCGCAAGCCCGATCGAATGTGCGCCGACGGCATTTGCCATCCGCATTTCCAGTGCCGGATCGTCGCCAATTACGACAACACTTTTCGCTGCGCTTTGCGGCAGGCCCATGATCGTCAGTGCCGTCTCGAACGCTATCTTCGAAGGCTTGCCGAGGATACGGGGGCGTTTGCGCGTCATTGCCGTGAGCATGGCATTGATCGGAAAGCTGGCGCCGATTGCCCGGCCATTTTCCGTGGCGAAGAAGGGCACATTGCTGGCCGTGAACAGCCGTGCACCGCTCCACAATGAATGGCAGGCAGCCTCAAGAGCGGCAAAGTCAAACTCTCGGAACCAGCCGGTGTAAACTGCCTCGACACCTTCGGCCTCTTCGGACGGACCGACCACATGGAGGCCTGCATCCGAAAGCGGTGCGGCACAACCGGCATTGCCGAGAACCCGCACTTTGCTCACCCCGTTCTTCGAAAGCCATACGGCCGCCGACGATGATGGTGTCAACATCTGGTCATCGTCCACCGGAAAGCCTGCGTTTCGCAGCGAGTTTGCGTAGGCGGCCGGCGGCTTGGCTGTGCCGTTGGTAAAGACGACGAACGGCTTCCCGCTATCCTTCAGCGCGCCCAGCACCTCGATTGCGTGCGGCAGCGCGCGGTGCCCTCCGCTCTTGGAGTCCCCCAGCGCAATCGTGCCGTCCATGTCGAAAATGAAGCCGGCTGCATCGCGCAGGCGAGCCTTGAAATCCGAGGTCAATGTCAAAGCGCAGCTCCCGCATGAAGGGCTAAACGGAAAGAGCCGCGCTCGATCACGATGTCGCGTGCATCGGGCTTGGCGGCAAGCTTGCGTAGCAGCGAGAGGATCGGGGCGACCGTTGGCGAATAAGTGGCACGCGATGGTCCCGCGGCAAGCATCGCATCGACCTGCTCGGCTGGCATTACCGCGCGCAAAAGGAATTCCTCGTCTGGCATGTCGTAGCCAAACTGGCGGCGAAGATCCCCCAGAGCAGGGAAGTTTGGCTCCTTCTCCAGCTCGCGCGAGCGTGGCCGGTCCATGATCGTGGCGAGCACCTCGCGGTCGACCGGTGAAGTGGGCTTGCCGAACTTGCCCATGCAGTAGCGAATAACCTGATCCGAAACTTGAGCGTAACGCCGCTCACCAATCACGTTGAACAGGGCTTGCGTCATGACCATCTGCGGAAAAGGCGTGACCATGATCGGAAAGCCAAGGTCGGCTCGGACCTGACCGGTTTCCTCGATCACGGCATTCATCCGGTCCGAGAGGCCAAGCTCCTCGAGCTGACGTGCGATGGTGGTCATCACTCCGCCTGCGATCTGGTGACGGAGGAAGCTGGCGTCGAAGTTCTGCGGTGTGCCCGGTGGCAGGCCCTCGGCCAGCGCGACGCTTTGCCAGTAGGCCGTCAGGCGCTTGAGCGCGGCCTTGTCGACACCGACAGAGAAGCCTGCTTCTTCGAGGTTGGCGACCGTACGGTTTGCTTCGGGTAGCGACGAGCCATCACCGCCTGGACCGACGCCAACGTGAATGGCCGAAATGCCGAGCTTGGCGGCTTCGAGACTCGCCAACATGCCTTGGCCCACCGTGGTGTGCGCGTGGATCTCGAGCGGGCGATTGCCGATCACGGCCTTCACTGCCGGGACAAGCGTGCGCGCACGGTCCATAGATAGCAGGCCTGCCGGGTCCTTGATGTAGAACAGGTCGATGTTCGGGCTCTGCCCCACCGCGCGGGCAAAATCGGCGTAGAACTGGTCTGTGTGTATTTCGGAAAGCGTGAAGGTGAGGGCTGCCATGACCTCGGCGTTGCCCTCTTCCTTCACCAGCTTTGCCGCCTCGATCACCGCGGGCACTTCGTGCATCGGGTCAAGCAGGACAAAGCGCCCGACCCCGTTGGCCTGCAAGGCGCGGTATACAAGGCGCATGAACTCGGGATCCGCCTGCTGCCAGGCAATGAACCGCAGGCCGGTGGTGATGAACTGAAGCGGCGTTGTCGGCATGGCAGCCGACATGCGGCGGAGACGCTCCCAGGGATTGTTCTGGAAGTAGCGCACCGCCACGGCCATGTGGCTCGATGAGGTGAAGTCAATCGCCCTGAATCCGCACGCTTCAGTCAGCGCAGCAGCTTGCAGCATGTGTGCGGTGTTGAGGCCGGTCGCGCCCCACAGGCTCTGGTTGCCGTCGCGCATGGTGACGTCGACGAGACGGATCTCGGTCATTGGGCAAGTCCCGCGAGGAAGCCGGTATCGACGCCGCCAGCGATAAAGCGCGGATCGGCGACGATACGGCGGTGGAGTGAAGCGGTGGTTGGCAGTCCTTCGATGTGAAGCGAGCGCAGCGCGTCGGAGAGCCGTGTCACGGCCTGTTCGCGCGTATCGCCGTGCACAATCAGCTTGCCCATCAGCGAATCGTAGAACGGTGGCACCTCGCCCCCGATGCCGATGTGAGTGTCGACACGAATACCCTCGCCGGCCGGCCACGCGGCGCGGACTGCACGTCCGGGCGACGGGCGGAAATCGGCGTCCGGGTCCTCGGCATTGATGCGTACTTCGATAGCATGGCCGTGCGGACGCACCATCGCCTGCGTGAGGGACAGCGGCTTGCCCATGGCGACCAGCAATTGCTGCTCGACAAGATCGACGCCGGTAATTGCCTCGGTCACCGGGTGTTCGACCTGGATGCGTGCGTTCAGTTCAAGGAAGTAGAACGAGAAGTCCTCGGCATCGACAAGGAACTCGGCCGTTCCCGCGCCGCGATAGCCGATGTGTCGGGCGAGCCGTACGGCCGCCTGTTCGATACCTTCACGGGCCTCTGGGGGCATGGCCGGGGCAGGTGCTTCCTCTACCAGCTTCTGGAAGCGGCGCTGGATCGAGCAATCGCGCGTACCAAGGTGGATGGCCTGCGTGCCATCGCCAAGAAGCTGCACTTCGACGTGGCGCCCCCGCGCGACGAACCGCTCGACATAGACTGCTGCATTGCCGAAAGCGGCCTGCGCCTCGGCTTGAGCCATGTCGAGAGCGCTGTCGAGATCTTCGGCGCGATCCACGCGGCGCATGCCCTTGCCGCCGCCGCCTGCCACGGCCTTGAGCAGCAGCGGATAGCCCGTCTGCGCTGCGCGAGCGTGCACGTCGGCGCGCGTTGCCGCCTCGCCGCCCGGAAGTACGGGGAGCCCAGCTTCAACGGCAAGCGCACGGGCTGCAAGTTTGTCGCCCATGCCTTCGAGTGTCTTGATGTCCGGTCCGACAAAGCGGACGCCTGCGGCCTGCACTGCGCGCGCAAACGCGGCGTTTTCGGACAGAAAACCGTAGCCCGGATGCACCGCGTCGCAGCCTGACTTCACCATCGCGTCAACCACGCCATCGATGGCCAGGTAGCTTTGCGATGATGGCCCGGGGCCAACGATCTGGACATGGTCTGCAAGCTGCGCCGGAAGCGATGCAGCGTCGGCTTCGGAAGCTCCGAGGACGGTTTCGATCCCCATTGCGCGCGCGGTGCGGATCACGCGGAGTGCAATCTCCCCGCGGTTGGCGATGAACAGCTTGTGGATCATCTCAGGTCAGCCGGACCAGAGCTTCGCCCTTGGCGACCAAGGTTCCGTTCGCGACGACGATCGCGGCAATCGTGCCGCTGCGGCCGGCGTGCACCGGGTTCATCAGTTTCATCGTTTCGACGATGCCGATCACTGTTTCGGGGCCGACTTCGTCGCCCGGCTGCACGAACGGCGGCGCTCCGGGCTGTGGGGCATGGTAGAAGGTGCCGGGCAGGGGCGAGCAGATTGCGTTCGGATCGACGACTGCCGCGCTTGCTTCGGTCGAGACTTCGGGTCCCGATCCGGCCCATTGCCATTCCTGGGTCACGCCGCCCTGTGCATCGACGCCTTTGGCCACGCGCAGCCGGAAGCGCCGCGTCGAAAGGTCGAGTTCGCGGTAGCCTGACTTCTCCAGGATCTCGGCGATCTCGGCGATGTCTTCGTGGGTCAGGGGAATGTCGTCGGTCATCATCGGATCAGTTCTTTGCGGCCAGCAATTCACGGGCAGCGGCGATCACCGCACTCGAAAATGCTTCGTCGTTGAAGTGGGAATCGATCGCGGTGACAGGCACATGATCGGGCATCACCTGCGCGAGGTACTCGGCGAACGGGCCTGGCACGCCGAGGTCCTGCAGATGTCCGGCTGCGCTATCGTGGCTGGAAAAGCCCCTGAGCGGGGTGAAAACCCGAACCGGCCCCTTGGCTTCGCGCACGTTTGCGGCAAGGTGGTCGGCCAGCTTCTTGAGATCATCCACCTTGGTTCGCACCGCTGTCAGCTGCGGGTTGTGCTGATGGTAGCGGCGGCCGGGGAACTGCACTTCTGCTGCATCGATCGGTCCGCCGATGATGAAGTCGGCATTACCAGGTGCCAGGATCGTCGGTATGCCCTTGCGCAGCGCTGCGCGACCGCGATCGGGGCCGGAGTCTGCCAGCCCGCCGAAGAGATGGTCGAGGATCTCGGTCTGCGAAAGATCCAGCACCAGCGCCACGTCCTTGTCGGTGGCCAGACCATCAAGGGTGGGCCCGCCCGCGCCGGAGGAGTGGAATACCATTACCTCGCAGCCATCGCTTTCCAGAGCCTGGCGGATGCGCTTCACGCTGACTTCGGTGGTGCCGAGAGTGGTAATCAAGACCAGCGGCTTTTCCGGGCCCTTGTCGCGATCAAAGCCTTTGGCCATCCCTGCAACGGCGTTAGCGGCGTTGCGGAAGACATCGCGGCTGATGGTGTTGATGCCCGATATGTCGGTCACCGCGTTCATCATCGCGATGTCCTTCACGCCCATGTATGGCTTTGTAAATCCCGAGGCCATGGTCGAGACGATCAGCTTGGGCAGGCCATAGGGAAAGCTCTGCATCAGTGCCCCGGCAAGCGCCGAGCCCATCGAGCCGCCGACGGCAAGAATGCCCGAGACGGGCGACTTGGCGTCCCATGCGTGGGCTGCTGCGATTGCACCGCCAATCATCGCATCCTGGCACTTGCCTTCGTGGCCAAGTGCCCGGACCTCCTCGATCGTCATGCCGGCGGCCTCCGCAACCATCTCGGGCGAGATTTCCGCACCGCCGACAGTGCGGCGGACGCTGGGATCGAGGTGGACCACGTCAACTCCAGCCGCTTCCAAAGCGGCTCGGGTGAAGCGGGCTTCCTCTTCCTTGGTATCCTGCGTGCAGATGAACAGGACGCTTGGCTTCGTCATCGTCAGGTTTTCCTCTCCGTCCCCTATTGCTGCGACAGCGCGGTTGACTTTGCACGGGGGTTTCGTGATTTTGCGTTGCATAAGGTGAAACGCAGAATTTGCCGGAGCAGGATGGATGCTGGAACGCAGGGTCAAGACCGTGCGCGCGCTCGAGCGTGGACTGGACGTGTTGATTGAGGTGCAGACGCGCAAGGCGGCAAGCCTGCACGAACTCCATCAGGCGACGGGGTTGCCCAAAGCGACCTTGCTGCGAATGCTTGTCACCCTCGGGCAAAAAGGGCTGGTTTGGCAGCGTCTGGCAGATGGTGCCTACCTTCCGCATGTCGATCGGATCGAACGCGCGTCTTTCACCTCAGCTGCGCATATTGCCGAAGTCGCTTCTCCACACCTGAAGGCGCTTTCGACAAGGGTGGCCTGGCCGTCCGTGCTGGCCGCCCCGCGGCTTGATCACATGGAGATCCTCGAGACCAACAGCCCGCTTTTCCGGCTGGATTCTGCTATTCTCGGTCCAGTGGGCGTCAAGCTATCCTACATCCATACCGCGACTGGGAGAGCATACTTGGCGGCATGCGGAGATGCCGAGCGCGACTCGATCATCGACCGCCTTCGCCCCGCCAATCCACCTGACGGCAGCGAGGCTGAGCTTCGGCAGATGCTGCAGCAGGTAAAGCAGCGGGGGTATGCAACCCGCGATCCGCTGCTGCCCTGGCCAGATCGGTCGAAGCAACTCGTCTTGCGAGACGGGCGACGGTCGATGGCTGTACCGATCATGGTGGGTGGATCGCCAATAGCAACCATCAACGTGACCTGGCCGGGCAGGCGGGGAGCGGACGAAGCAGTTGTCCAGAGACATCTGGAAGCTTTGAAGGCAACTGCGCGAGCAATCGCGGCGGCGCTCGAAGCCAACCCAAACTAGGTTTCACTCCGTGAAATCGGTTTGTCCAACTGATTAATTTGTGACGCTGGATCGGTGATGATCGTCTCACAGGGAGAAAATGCCGATGCGCCAGTGGGTGATAGCCGCAGGCTCTACGTCGCTGAATGATCTGCGGCTGGACGAGACCGACATTCCGCAGCCCGGTCCGGGCGAAGTGCTGGTGCGCGTTCGTGCGTGCTCGCTGAACTACCGCGACCAGATCATTCCGCTCGGCTTCTACATGGGCGGTGTCGTACAGCAGGATACCGTACCGCTTTCCGACGGCGCCGGCGAGATTGCCGCGGTGGGCGAGGGCGTTGCCTCGCTCAAGGTGGGTGACCGCGTGGCCGGTATATTCTTCCAGGACTGGATGGACGGCCCGCCCAACCCCGGCATGGGCGCAGCCCTTGGCGCACCGCCTGCGCCGGGCATGCTGCAGGATTATGTTGTCCTGCCCGAGCATGGCGTTGTCCCGCTGGCTGAAACCTTGGACTTCACGCAGGCGGCCTGTCTGCCCTGCGCCGGTGTCACAGCGTGGAACGCCCTCATGGAGGGACCGCGCCCGGTAAAGGCGGGGGACACCGTCCTGGTTCTTGGCACCGGGGGCGTCTCTCTCCTGGCGCTGCAGATTGCCAAGGCGGCAGGTGCCACCGTCATCGCCACTTCGTCCTCGGACGAGAAGCTCGAGCGGGTGAAAGCGCTGGGTGTCGATCATGTGATCAATTACCGCACCACGCCCGAGTGGGGTGCCGAAGCAGCACGGCTCGCTGGTGGCGGCGTTGACAAGGTCGTCGAGGTGGGAGGCGCAGGTACGCTCAAGCAATCCATCGCCGCGGTCGGCTTCGCGGGCGAAATCGCCCTGATCGGCGTGCTGACGCGCGAGGGCGACACCAACCCGCACGGCCTGATGTTCAAGGGGGCCTCGATCCGCGGCATTTTCGTCGGTTCCAAAGGCATGGCCGAGCGCCTGAATGCCTTCATTGACCAGCATGGGATCGAGCCCGTGGTCGACAAGGTATTCCCCATCGAGAAGGCCCGCGACGCTTACGCTTACCAGTCATCGGCAGGCTTGTTCGGCAAGGTCGCAATCACGCTTTAGCAGCATTTGGTACGCTTCCGTCCGCCAGAGGCGGGGCGTGCGGAGAGGACAGAAATGGCAAGGATGCTCGGCTTCGGCCAGCCGTTCGGCGGCGTCATGCAGACCGCGTTCGTGGTCGAGGATGTCCGCGCGTCGATCGCGCACTTCCAGAAGGATTGCGCCGCCGGGCCGTTCTTCCTGCTCGACCATTTTCTCGGTCCCGACCAGTTTTATCGGGGCGCGCCATCGAACGCAGATGTCACGATCGCGATGGGCTTCATCGGTCACATGCAGGTCGAACTGATACAGCCTCTCGACGGCAACCCGTCCGTTTACCGCGAAACCATCGAGAAGAGCGGCTACGGCTTCCACCACTTCGGCATCGCCTGCGAGGACGTAGAGGCTGAACTGCCCGGCTATCTCGCACGGGGCTACAAGCTTGCGTTCAAGGCTGCTGTGCCGACAGGCGGCAGCGTCGCCTATCTGGAAGGGGGGAATGCTGCGGCACCGGGCTTTCTTGAACTGATCCCGGCCACGCCCGGGATGGACGCGCATTTCACGGCAATGTGGCAGGCTTCGCAAGGGTGGGATGGCGCCGACCCGGTCCGTCCATTCATCTGAACCATAACAATGATAGCAGGGACGGGAGACCGGGATGAAGGGCACACAGGCAAGAGGCAGCGGCTATCAGGTGTGGGTTACCGCGCTCCTCAGCCTCAATTTCGGCATCCTGTTTTTTGACCGGAACGCGCTCAACTTCCTGATGCCGTTCGTCCAGCCGGACCTGCAATTGAGCAACACGCAAGTCGGCATGTTCAGCTCGGCCCTGTCGCTCACTTGGGCGCTGTCGGGCCTGTTGGTCGGGCGCATCTCGGACAAGCTGGGGTCGCGCAAGCCCGTGGTTGTAGTGGCGACGGTGGCATTCTGCTTGTGCTCCTTCATCTCTGGCGCCGCCTCTTCGTTTCTGATGCTGCTTGGCGCGCGCCTCTTGATGGGGGCTGCCGAGGGTGGTGTCATGCCGGTCAGCCATTCTATCATTGTTGCCGAGGTCGCCCCTGAGCGCCGCGGCCTTGCCATGGGGGTTGCGCAGAACCTGGGTTCCAATCTGCTCGGTTCGGGACTTGCGCCCTTGCTGTTGGTGCCCGTCGCTGTTGCCGTTGGTTGGAGAACCGGCTTCTACCTGGCTGCGCTCCCCGGACTCGTGACGGCGGCCCTGATCTGGTTCACGCTGCGCGAGCCGCCGGTGGAGGCGCATGACGACACCGCACCCAAAGTCACGCTGCGTGAGGCATTTGGCCATCGCAACGTGATCCTTTGTGCCCTGATCTCGATCCTGCTGGTTTCCTATCTGGTTGTGTGCTGGGCCTTCATGCCGCTGTTCCTGACCAAGGCGCGCGGGTTTGATCCGGACACAATGAGCTGGCTGATGGCAACGCTCGGGATTTCCGCGGGTCTGGGCAGCTTCGCTGTACCGGCGATCTCCGACGTCATTGGCCGCCGCCCGGTGATGATCTTTTTCTCTTTCCTTGGTGTGATCCTGCCCTTGGGTGGCCTTTATTACGAAGGGTCTGCGTGGGTCCTCGCAGCGATCTTCTTCTTCGGCTGGGGCCTCAACGGGCTTTTCCCGATGTTCATGGCCACGATCCCGTCGGAATCGGTTGACCCGCGGTTGACCGCAACGCTCACAGGCGTCGTCATGGGGACAGGCGAGGTGCTCGGCGGGGTTCTGTCCCCGTTCCTCGCCGGAACCTTGGCTGACGCTTACGGTCTTGCTGCCCCGCTGTGGCTGATGCTCGGCTGCACCGTGCTGGCGGGCTTCCTGACACTTGGACTTATCGAATCCGCACCGCGCGTCGTTGCGCGGCGCTCCGGCAACGCGATCCCCTCGATCGCCTGACACGACGGAGAAGAACCATGGGTGCGCTTCTCAAATTTCACACTGCTGACGTGGCTCCCCCCGATCGGGCGCGATATTGGAACGAGATTGCCGATCGGGCCTTTACGGGCACATTCGTCAACGTGCCGGGAGAAGACTTCGCGGGGAAGATGCTGTCCTGGCGCGTCGGCGAGCTCGACATGATCCGCACGGATTCATCCCACTCGGCAGTAGGGCGCAATCCTCTGCCACAGAATGACGAGCGCCTGATCCTCCACCTTCAATGCCGCGGCAACAGCGAGCATATGCAGGGGCGCAGCGAATGCACACTCCAGCCGGGTGACTTCGTTCTGGCCAGTCCGCACCAGCCTTATGCGATCCGCCTCACAGGCCACGAACTGCTTGTGGTCGAGTTTCCGCGAGCGCCTCTGGCCGAGCGTTTTCCGGGCATCGATGATGCGCTGATGCAACGCATGTGCGGCGCGACGCCTGGCGGGCGCGTGTTCCACGATTTCCTGCTTTCGTTGTGGCAGCAGGGCGAGCGCGCCTCAGAGGATCCGGAATGGGAAATCGGTGTCAACGCCGTATTCTATGATCTCGCCGCAATGGCCGTACGCGGGGCGCAGCGTCCTTCAACCGACGCAGGCGAGGCCGACATGCGCCGCCGCGTGCTGGCAATGGTTGCAGCCAACCTTGAGGACCCGGCCCTGCGCACTACGTCCATAGCCGATGCCTGCAGCATATCGGTTCGTACGGTGCAGAACATCTTCGCGGCGATGGGTACTACGCCCACGGCCTACATCCTTGATCAGCGCCTGCGCCGCGCGGCTGACAGGCTGGTGGCCAGACCCGATTCCAGCATAACCGAGATCGCATTCGAGCTGGGCTTCAATGACAGTGCCTACTTCACGCGCTGCTTCCGGCAGCAGTTCGGCGCTGCCCCGCGCGACTGGCGAATGGGCAGAAAGTCACCAGCATGACGTAAGGGAATGCCGCGCAGCAGGACTTTTGCGCGGCAGTCCTGATCAGCTTGCGCGTGAGTGCAAGCGACAAGTTCCGCCAGTGCCTATCAAGCTGGCGAAATTCCGGGGCAGGGGCCCCTTTCGGACATAAACAGGGAGAGGAAAACCATGAGAATAGCATCGGTTTCCATTGCAGCCATGGCGACGGTCCTTGCGGCGCCAGCGTTTGCACAGGATCAGGCTCAGGCCGAAGACAGCGGCGGCGGCATCGCCCAGATTGTCGTGACTGCACAGAAGCGCGCGGAGAACGTCCAGGACGTGCCGATCGCGATTTCCGCATTCAGCGCAGATGCTCTGCAGGAACGTGCCGTCGGCAGCGTTGCGGGTCTTTCGAACATTTCGCCCAACGTCACGCTGGACGCCGGTACGCCGTTCTCGGGTTCGTCGGCGGTTCTCTCGGCCTATATCCGTGGCATCGGCGCGAACGACTTCGCGTTCAACATCGATCCTGGCGTGGGTGTCTATCTCGACGGCGTCTATCTTGCCCGTTCGGTCGGTGCGAACCAGGATCTTCCCGACGTGGAGCGCATCGAAGTGCTCAAGGGCCCGCAGGGCACGCTGTTCGGTCGTAACACCATTGGTGGCGCAATCTCGATCGTCACGCACGATCCGGGCGACGAGTTCCGTTTCAAGGGCGATGTGACGACGGGCCGTTTCGGCCTCGTACAGACCCGTGGCACAGCGGACCTGCCGCTGACTGACGGTCTTGCAGCGTCGGTCAGCTTTGCAACCAAGAACCGCGACGGTTACGTCAAGCGCGTTGCGTTCCCCGGCGCGAACAACTTCGCCTCTACGCCGATCACCAACTACAAGGCCGCTGGCTACAACAATATTGGCTACGGCAGCGAAGGCGGCGACAACAGCTGGAACCTGCGCGGCAAGCTGCGCTACGACAACAAGTCGAACCTGCGGATCACCGTGTCGGGTGACTACAGCAACATCGACCAGTCCCAGCTCGCCAATACGCTGATCAAGACAACCCCAGCCGTGTTCGCAGGCACCTACAACTGCGCCATTCAGGGCGTTGTCGTTGGCGATTGCGGTGGTGGTCCGCCCTCGTTTGCGTACATTGGTGGCATCGGCGGCCTGAACAGCATTTTTGACAATCCGACCGTCTTCGGCGTCAACGCCGATGCCAATCCGGCCAACAATCGCCTGCCTTACGACGACCGTTTCGTGTCCAAGGACATCGACGTGTCGTATGCGAACGGCAACAACTACTCGAAGCTGAAGACCTACGGCGGTTCGGGCACCATCGAGTTCGATCTTTCGGACACGATGATGGTCAAGTCGATCACGGCCTATCGTGAACTGCACTGGAACGCCGGAATGGACCTCGACGGTTCGCCGCTGAACTTCCTGCACACCAGCTTCACCATGAACCAGTGGCAGTTCAGCCAGGAACTGCAGCTCAATGGTTCGGCGATGGACAAGAAGCTGAATTACGTTCTGGGCGCATACTTCTTCAAGGAAGCGGGCGACCTTCACGACTACGTGACGTTCGCCGAAGGTCTGCTGCAGGTTGACGGTCCGAACGATCTTTCGACCAAGAATTATGCCTTCTTCGGCCAGATCGATTACCGTCCCACCGAACAGTTCGGCATCACCATCGGCGGTCGCTACACCAAGGAAAACAAGACCTTCGAGGGCTTCCAATCGGATGCCAACGGCCTGACCTACAAGATCCTGAATCAGATCGGCGTGCCGCAGTGCGCCTCGATCAATCCGATCTCCGATGCATGCCGTATCGCTGCGGGTTTCCCCAATCAGGGTCAGCCACTGCGCTACTACGTCGCCGGAACGCAGCGTAAGTCGTTCAGCGATTTCTCGCCCAAGATCGGCCTTCAGTATCACCCGACCGAAGACGCCATGCTCTACGCCAGCTGGTCGAAGGGCTACAAGACCGGTGGCTGGACGACACGCCTCTCCAACCCGCTGCCAACCGCGCCTGATTTCAACGAGGAGAAGGCAACGACTTGGGAAGTGGGCGTGAAGTCGATGCTTCTGGATCGTCGCCTGCAGATCAACGCAGCTGCGTTCCTCACCGACTACAAGGGCATCCAGCTGAACTTCCAGCAGGGCGTTTCGCCGACCATTCAGAACGCCGGCGATGCGCGCATCAAGGGCTTTGAAGTCGAGGTCGTCGCAGCTCCGACGGATGGCTTCCTGATCAATGCCTCGGTCGGTTACACGGACTCGTACTATACTGCGGTTCTTGCAGGAGCGCAGGTTGCTGCAAATCCGTTCCAGGCTGGCGTGTTCCCGGGTGCCGATCTGCCCAAGACGCCGAAGTGGAAGTTCAACGTCAGCCCGCGCTACGAACTTTCGATGGGCGGGGATTCCAAGCTTGTCGTGCTGGCTGACTGGACACACACCACGTCGCTTTGGAATGATACCGAGCGCGCCTACCTGCTCCAGCGTGGGCCGACTGACATCATCAACGGCAACATCACCTACAAGTCGGGCAACCACTGGGACCTGACTGTGGGCATGACCAACATCACCGACGAGCGCTATCTGGTCACCGGCCAGGCCCAGATTGCCGGTGGTCAGTTCTACGGCACCTACAGCCGCCCGCGTGAGTGGTTCGCGCGTCTCGGCGTGGAGTTCTGATAAACTGAACAAGTGCGCGGGCGGGGTCGTATCCCCTTCGGCTTCGCCCGCGTCCATCAATACGGAGAGAGACAATGCCTGAAGCGGCGCACACAGAGTTCTGGAAGGACATCAAGCCGGTCGACAAGGTCTTCCGTGAAGGCGGTCTGCCCGAAGTCTACATGCCCAAGATCGCCGAGGGCGACGAGCGCTACTGGGTGCCAATCTCCGAAACGGTATTTTCCAAGCCCGTCTGGATCAGCCCGGCAAAGAACATGTGGGCGGACGTCCTGATGAGCAAGCAGGCGGGTCTGGTGAACCGCCACTATCATCCGCATCCGATCTGGGCCTACACGATCAGCGGCAAGTGGGCCTACCTCGAGCACAGCTGGACCGCCACTGCCGGTGACTTCGTTTACGAAACCCCGGGCGAGAGCCATACGCTGGTCTGCTACGAGCATGAGGACCCGATGAAGGTCTTCTTCGTCGTCTCCGGCCCGCTCATGTGGCTCGATGAAGAGGGCAACACTGTCGGCCACTACGACGTGTTCGACTACATGAAGGCAGCGCGCGAACACTATGACGCCGTCGGAATCGGCGCCGACTATGTCGACACGCTGATCCGTTGAGAGGACCTGCACAATGAGCACCGCCACCGTGATGACCGCGCCGCCCTCGGACAAGGCCGAGATCGTCGATGTTCCTTTCGCGCACAAGGACCTGGTCAAACGCCTCAGCCCCGGCGGTCGCTACATCGACGCGCAGACCGACGTCGACAGCCCGTGGGTGCCGTTCGGTGAAAACGCCGCGATCAAGCACCTCGCGTTTGATGTGCGCCAGAACCTGTTCTCGAACATCCTGTGGGTGAAGGGGCCGGGCGTCATCGGCACGCACTTCCATCGCGGCACCATCACCATGGTCTGCCTCGAAGGCAGCGTCCGCTATCTCGAGTACGATTGGGTTGCCACACCGGGCGGTCTGATCCTTGAGACGCCCGGCGAGAGCCATACGCTCGTCACCGACCACCCGGAAGGTTGCAAGCTGTTCGGCTGGATGCAGGGCCCCATCGAATTCTACGACGAGAATGCCGTTCTGGTCGACACCACCGACGTCTGGTGGTTCATCAACCACTACGAAACGTACTGCCGCGAGAACGGCATCGCCATCAACCCCAAGCTCTATCTCTGAGGCTGCCATGGGTACCATGACCGCACCCCCATCGGGTGCCTACAAGATCGTCAATGTTCCGGAACTCTACGGTGACCTGATTCGCGCCAAGGGTGTTGAAGGCACCTACGTCGGCTCGTCGGAGGTCGAGAGCCCGTGGGTTCCCTTCGGTGACAACGCGGCCATCCGTCACCTTGCATTCGACGTCCGCGAGAACGTCTACGTCAACGTGCTGTGGATCAAGGGACCGGGCGTCATCGGCACGCACAAGCACCGCGGCAAGGTCTGGGCGATCGGCCTCGAAGGATCGTTCCGCTATCTCGAATATGACTGGGTTTGCCGCCCCGGCGACTTCATTACCGAGACGCCGGGCACCGCGCACACCCTCGTCACTGACGACCCGAACGGCATGAAGGCGCTGTTCCACATGCAGGGTGCGAACGAGTTCTTCGACGAGCACGGCAATCACGTCGAAACTCTCGATGTCTGGTGGTTCATGAACCACTACGAAAGCTACTGCCGCGAGCACAACATCGCGATCAACCCCGCCCTCTATCTCTGACGCTGCGATCGTGGGCGAGGAGAGGGCACCGGTTCCACGGCTCGGGCAGGAGCCACGGGGGACATACCTGCGCAACACCTGGTACGTGGCAGGCTGGGCGAGCGATCTAGGTACACAGCCGCAGCAGCGCACGTTCCTTGAAGAGCCGGTAGCCCTGTTCCGCGACGCAGCAGGCGTGGCGCAGGCCATCACCGGCCGCTGCCCCCATCGCTTCGCGCCGCTCGGTCATGGTACGGTGGTGGATGGCGCGCTGATGTGCCCGTATCACGGCCTGCGCTTCAGCGGCGCCGGTGTGTGCGTCCACAATCCGCACCCGGGCGGCCAGCTGCCCGATGCGAACCTTCAGGTCTACCCCCTTGTCGAACGCCATGCCCTGCTGTGGATCTGGATGGGCGACGCGGCCAAGGCCGACGCCTCAACGATCCCGGACTTCTCCTGGCTCTCGGACCCGAAGTGGGAAGCCGTCCGCGGCGTAACCGTCGCCGAAGGGCATTACGAGCTCTACAGCGACAACATCCTCGATCTCAGCCACGCCAATTTCGTCCATCCCGCGCTGGTAGCCAGTGCTTTCACGGAGGGGGAGCGGAAATTCTGGCAGGATGGCAGCAGCGTCTTCGCTGAATACATCCGCCTGAACGATCACCTCTCGGTTGGCATTTCCGCGGTCATGGGCACCGAGGGGCGCCGACAGGACTTCTACGGCCTCGTGCAATGGCACGCGCCCGCCGTGCTCTACTTCGACTTCCGCGCCGGCGATCCCGGTACCCCTTTTGAGGAGTGCACGCTGCTGCCCTCGCTGCACGCCTTCACGCCAGAAACGCCCGACACCACTCACTATTTCTGGGCAACGGCCCGCGACTACAAGCTGGGCGATGCCGAGTTCACGGCGGCCATGCGCGGCGCGCTCGAATTCGCGTTCGAGCAGGAGGACATGCCGATCATCCGTGACAGCCACCGCCTGATGCGCGGGGCAGACTTCTGGGATCTGCGCCCGGTCATTCTCGGTGGAGACGGCGGCGGCGTGCGGGCCCGCCGGATGCTGCAGCGCCTGATCGACCGCGAGCGCGAGGCCAGCGCCGCTGCCTGAACGAAACCAAGAACAAGAGGATGCAAATGGGAACGCTCGACAAGTTCGACATCAAGGGGCGCTCGGCGCTTGTAACCGGCGGCGCATCGGGGATCGGCCTCGCCTATGCCGAGGCCATGGCGGAGGCGGGCGCTGCAGTGACGCTGACCGACATCGATGCCGATGGCGCTGCCCGGGAAGCGGCAAGGTTGCGGAGCGAGGGGTATGAAGTCCGCTCCGATCAACTGGACGTTTCCAACTGGGAGAACGTCGTCGCCGCCTTCGACGCGCACGATAGCGCTTATGGTGGGCTCGACATCTGTTTCGCCAACGCCGGCATCGACACCGGCGCCGGCTTCTGGAACCCGGCAGGCCACCGCAACGATGATGGCCAGGTCGATACTTACGATCACAACCGCTGGGACCGTTCGATCCAGGTCAACCTCAACGGCGTGTTCTATACCGTGAGCAACGCCGTGCGGATCATGAAGAAGGGGGGGCGTGCCAGCGGTCGTAGCGGGGGCTCGATCATCACCACCGCGTCCAACGCCGGGCTCGTCACCGAACCGATTGTCGGCTTGCCCTACATGCCAGCCAAGGCTGGCGTTCTTCACATGGTGCGCGCGCTCGGCCTCGAACTCGCCGAGTTCAAGATCCGCATCAATGCCATTGCTCCGGGCCCGTTCGTCACCAACATCGGCGGCGGTTGGCTCAAGAAAGACCCGGTCGCTCGGGCCGCATGGGACGCCATCGTCCCGCTCGGTTCGGTTGCAGAGACAGACCAACTCAAGCCGCTTGCGCTGCTGCTCGCCTCGGATGCTTCGGACTACATGACCGGCAGCCACGTGGTGATCGACGGTGGCATGATGCTCGGCAAGTACAAGTAAGGACCCCGTTATGCGCGCCGCCGTGATGCAGGGGCTGCACAAGCCCTTGGCCGTCGAGACCATCGCCGACCCGACGCCGGGGGAGGGCGATGTCGTGGTAAAGGTCGGCCGCTGCGGCATCTGCGGTTCGGATCTGCACATGACCGAGGACCCGGCCTATGGGCAGGGTGCCGGTTCGGTGCTCGGCCATGAATTCGCTGGCGAGGTCGTCGCTCTCGGCAAGGGCGTCGAAGGTCTGCGCAACGGCGATCTGGTCTCGGTAATACCGCTGCAAAGCTGCGGCCACTGCCATGCCTGCCAGACTGGCGAAGTCCAGTGGTGCGAGCGCTTTGGCTTGCAGGGCGGGGGGTACGCCGAATACGCCCTGACCCGTCCGAACCAGTGCGTGCGCCTGCCATCCAGCGCCAGCCTCGCCGATGGCGCGATCGTCGAACCGCTGGCCGTTGCACTCCACGGCGTCGTGCTCAGCCGAATGAAGATCGGTGACAAGGTGCTGGTCTTGGGGGCGGGGCCCATTGGTCTTGCTGTGGCCTTCTGGGCGCGGAGGTTCGGGGCGGGGCGCGTAGTCGTGCAGGACCTTGCCGACTGGCAGCGCGATCGTGCGCTGCTGATGGGGGCCCATGATTTCGTGGTAGAGCCCGCCGATCCCGTTGGCAGCGCCGACCGCGCGCTCGGCGGCAAGGCCGATGTCGTGTTCGAATGTGTCGGGGTTCCGGGTCTTATCGCCCAGGCTGTGGATCAGGTGCGCAACGATGGCACGATCACACTGCTAGGCCTCTGCACCCGTCCTGACAGCATCAACAGCTTCGCCATGCTGTCAAAGCAGGTGAAGCTGGTGACCTCTGCCTTCTTCACCCGGCAGGAGTACGAGGTTGCGCTTGACGCGCTTGACCGTGGCGCCGTCGAACCACGTCTGCTGGTGACCGACACCATTACGCTCGATGCAACGCCCGACGTGTTCGAGAGCCTGCGCAAGCGCACACATCAGTGCAAGGTGCTGATAGATCCCGGGCAATGATGTGTGAGACTTGCCGAGGCTGAGCCTTTTCAGGGCCGAGCTGAAGGCTAGGCTCGGTATCGCAGGACCGTCAGGTTGCGATGCCGATGGTCGTCGTGCCCGTGTACCCCGTAGTTGTCGAGCCGGTCACCGTGGGTGTCATTACTGCGAGCTGTGCGTCGGTGTTGTTGCCGAAGACGTTGTCGCTGGAAAGCGTAACGTTTGCAAAGTTCGTCTTGCTGCTTGGATACGCCGAAAGTGCATAGACTTCGTTGCAGGCTGCCGCAGGCAGTGCGAGCTGCGAAATCAGTCGGGCGTAATTCGCGTTGGTCGCGTTGGCGAGGCTTGAGAACACCTCGAAGTGGATGTGCGGGTAGCGGCCGGAATAGCACCCCGGGAAGATCGTGGTGAATGTAACCTGCCCGTTGGTATCGGTTACCTGCACGCCCCGCAGGTAGCTTTCATTCGGCAGGGTATAGAGCGAATAATACCCATCTGCCGTGCAGTGCCAGATATATACGGCGTAACCGGCAAGTGGGGCACAACCGTTGTTCACGTCGACCACGGTCAGCGTAAGCGTCAGTTGAACGCCGACGGCGGTGGCTGTCGAACTGCCGAGGAAGCTGGACCTGATGTCGCTTCGGACGATTCCGCTGGCTGTAAGAGCGTTCGAGGTAAGGCCAGAGGTGGTGTTCGTACCGTCTGCCGGGTAGGGACCGTTGGTCTCGGTCGCGGGGACGGTGCAGGTGCCAGCAGTCGCAGTAGCTGTCGCAGTTGCAGTCGCCGAAGCTGTCGCCGTTGCCGTTGCGGTGCTGGTTGTTACTGTCGTTGTGCTTGATGCTGCCCCATCGCTGCCGCCGCAGCCAAACAGCAATGCGCTGCCGCCGGCCGAGCCGAAGAGGGCAAGGGCGCGACGCCGTCCCACTCGCAGGCGTTCGATCTGGGCTAGATCGGCAGCAAGACCCTCGGACTGATGGTCGTGCGAGGTGTCTTCGGTGATGTCGCCATGCTGCATTGGATGTCTGTCCCTTTGTCCCGCTGATATCATCGTTTGCCGATGTCTAACGTCCTGCGGATCGAAACCCTTCACCAAGACCTGGCTTGAGTTTGCATATATTTCGCAAAGGTCTGTTTTCTGGTAACTTATTGCATTCCATCAAAGCTTCCGATCACAGCCTCGAGTGTGGGGTCAGGTATTTCTGCAATCGATTGTTGTAAGGCTCGACATGCTGTGGCAAGAAGCGGCGAGAGGGCCGGAATAGGTCGATGGGAGAGCCGGACGTGGGAACCAGTAACATCGCCAGACCCAAACTGTCCTTGGCGCGCATTCTCGAAATGAATCTTGGCTTCCTCGGCCTGCAGTTCAGTTTCGGCCTGCAACAGGGCAACATGGGGCCGATCTACAGTTATCTCGGTGCTGATGAATCCCAGTTGCCCATGCTCCAGCTGGCCGGGCCGATCACCGGCCTGCTTGTGCAGCCAATCATCGGAGCCTTGAGCGATCGGACTGCCAGCCGGTGGGGGCGTCGCACACCCTATTTCCTGATCGGTGCAGTACTGTGCTGCCTCGGCCTGTTCTTCATGCCGCTGTCGAGTTCAATCCTCATGGCGATGTCGCTGCTGTGGATCCTCGATGCCGGCAACAATATCACGATGGAGCCCTACCGCGCCTATGTCTCTGATCGGCTTAATCCCGATCAGCGCCAGGCGGGCTTCCTCTCGCAAAGCGCCTTTACCGGTCTCGCGCAGATGCTTGCGTTCCTCACGCCCTCACTGCTTGTCGGCTTCGGCATGAACCAGGACTGGGTAGACAGCCATGGAATTCCCTACACCGTCCGCATCGTGTTCATGATCGGTGCGGTACTTTCGCTGACCACGATCTTGTGGTCGGTGCTTCGCGTTCCCGAACTCCCGCTTACGGCAGACGAGATCGCCCACATCAAAGCCCAGCCGAGGGGTGTTTGGGCGACCTTTAGCGAGATTGGGGCGGCGATCGCCGACATGCCCGTCGCCATGCGCAAACTGGGCCTTATGAGCCTGTTTCAGTGGGCCGGCATGTCCGGCTACTGGACGTATGCCGTCTATTCGATCAGTCGGACAGTCTATGGGACCGCCGATGTTCACAGCAGTGCCTTCCACACGGCGGTACTGACCAACGGCGAAGTCGCCGCATTCTACAATGCCATTTCCTTTGTGACCGCCTTCGCCATGGTTCCTCTCGTGAAGCGCATCGGACCGGGGCCACTCCATGCACTTTGCCTTTTTGCCGGTGGCGTCGGCATGTTTCTTCTGCCGAACGTGACAGACAAGGCGTTCCTGTTCGTTCCGGCCATCGGCATAGGCCTGGCGTGGGGCAGCATCATGGGTAACCCCTACGCCATTCTGACAAACTCAATCCCGCCGCAGCGCACGGGCGTCTACATGGGCATTTTCAACATGATGATCGTAATCCCCATGCTGCTGTTTGCTGTGGTGATGAGCAGGCTCGATCTTGGCTTCGTCTCGATCGGCTTCGATGCCTACAAGCTCGCGCTGGGTGGCGATCCGCGCAACATGTTGATGTTCTGTGGTGTCTCGCTTGCACTTGCAGGTGTTTCGGTTCTTTGGGTCCGTGAAGGGCGGGTCGGAGCCATGTCGCAGCAGGCAGTGGTTGCGTGATGTCTCGCACTTTTGCCTTGCATACGGGGACTGCGTCCCTGGCTTGGGACACGGCAGAAGGCAGGGCGCCGGTCTGGCGACATTTCGGTCCGACGGTCGAGACGCAAGGCCTGCCGCCATTGTCGGACCTGCGCGGTCCCGCCTCGTATTCACTCGACCACGACGTGCCGTTCTGCTCGGTTCCGGTGTCAGGCCTTGGCTGGTTCGGCCCTGCATTCCTGAAGGTCAGCAGCGCCGGGAAATGCCTGGATATCGACTTTTCTGCTGTGGACGTTTCCGACGGTGCTGGATGCGTGATTATCCGCTGTCGCGATGAGGATTCCGGCGTTGAAGTTGAACAGACTTTCGAGGTCTCGGGTAGGGCATGCGTATGCCGCAGCGTCGTCCGCAACGTAGGTGATTTGGCTTTCTCGGTGGATTGGCTCGCCAGCGCCATGCTGCCGCTCCCGTCAACTTCAGGTCGGATCGTGTCATGGCGTGGCCGTCATAACGCTGAGCTGGTGGAATGTTGTGAGGCCATGCCTCAGCAGTCGTGGGTGCGCGAGGTGCGGCGGGGCATTTCCGGGCACGGTGGACCGGGTGGTGTCTTCGTGCTCGATCATGGTGCGACTTTGCACCAAGGCACCGTTCGCGCATTGCAGTTGGCGTGGTCGGCCGACAATCGCGTTGCAATAGAGCGCGACGATGAAGGCTGCTGGATCATGAGCGCAGGCGCTCTTCTGCAGCCGGGAGAGGTCACTTTATCCCCTGGAGATAGCTGGACAGCACCAGACGCGATTTTCACGGTGTCAACCGAGGGGCGGAACGGTGCGGCATCTGCGTTCCACGACGCGGTGCGTGCCCGTCTGCAGTGGCCTGGCCGCACTATGCGCCCCCGTCCCGTGCATCTCAACTCATGGGAGGCCTGCTACTTTGACCATGACGAAGCACGCATCGTTGCCTTGGCCGAGGCAGCGGCATCGGTTGGTGTAGAACGCTTCATTCTGGACGATGGCTGGTTTCGCAATCGGGATGATGACACTTCCGGACTGGGCGACTGGACGGCCGATCCGCGAAAGTACCCGAACGGCTTGAAACCCCTAGCGGACAGGGTGAACGCCTTGGGCATGGAGTTCGGTCTGTGGGTCGAGCCGGAAATGATCAACCCGGATAGCGACCTTTATCGTGCTCATCCCGATTGGGCACTGTCCCTGCCGGGCCGGCCGCAGCCGACAGCTCGCAACCAGCTCGTCCTGGATATGGCTCGAACGGATGTCCGTGACTATCTCTTCGACTGTCTCGACGCTCTTCTGACCGAGCTGCCGATCACATACCTCAAGTGGGATCACAACCGCGATCTTGCGCCAGCCGGCGGTGCCGCGCAGTTGCGTGGAGTCTATGCTCTGCTTGCGAGAGTTCGTGCCGCGCATCCTGGAGTTGAGGTAGAGTCCTGTGCCGGTGGCGGTGGCCGTAACGATGCTGGAATGGCTGAATTTTGTCATCGCTACTGGACCAGTGACAATATCGACGCAGTCAGCCGGATCAGTATACAGCGCGGATTTCTCTCGTTTTTGCCGCCAGAAATGATGGGGTCGCACATTGCTGCGAGCCCCGCACATGCGACTGGTCGCAGCCATCCTCTCGCTTTTCGCGCGGCGATGGCGCTGACTGGTCATCTCGGCGTGGAAATGGATCCGCGCACGCTGTCGGAGGGCGAGCGCGCGGAACTTGCGGGCTGGATTTCCTTTTACAAGCAATGGCGTGACTTGCTCCACCAAGGCCGTGTCTGGCTGGGGGAGGGCGCCGACCGCACTTATTGGCAGGCGCAAGGCCGGGACGACGAACTCCTCCTCTTCGTCATCCGTGCAGAGCCTCCGGGTGATCGCCGTCCGCAGCCGCTGATCCTGCCTTTCTGCGGAAAATCAGATTCTTGGGATGTCCAACTTCTACGCATTGCCGGAGGCGAGGGCGGCCATGCCGCCCATAGCGCACCGTTCTTTGAAGCCATGAAGTCAACGCATCAGAGCCTGCCGGCCAGTTGGCTTAGCAATGCAGGCCTGCCCTTGCCACCGGCGAAGGCAGAAACCGTGACCATCTTTCACATGCGCAAGCGCGCCTGAAGTTCTTTTCGAGAAAGCCTCTGATGTCCCAAATTTCCTTTCCGGTTCAGAATGATGCTGCGTTTGGTGCGAGCCGCTGGGCGCCGTCTGGCTACGGCAATCCGCCTCGCATTCCGCTGATCGGCAAAACCGACGTCGTCCGCCTGTTCGATCACCTTGACCTGTGGGACTGCTGGCCACTCGCCCATGAGGACGGACGAACGGTTGAACACAACGGCCGAAACTGGTGGTTTTTCCTGTCATCTCCGGTCTTTGCCGATCCGGTGCAGCGCCACGGCCACGCGCGTATCCGTCTGATTTCGTTCGGCAAGGATGGCTGGATCGATCATGGCAACGCCTTTCCGGACGGTTTCACTCCAGGAAGTCGCGAATGGGCGGGCTCAGCCGTCTTGATGGACAACGGGCAGACCGTACAGCACTTCTTTACAGCCGCCGGCCGCCGCGGGGAACCACAGGAAACCTTTGAACAGCGCCTGTTCGTCAGCGAAGGCACACTCAACGCCGAAGGGCCCGGATCATGGCGCGAACCGCGCGAGATCTTCGCCGCCGACGGCCTCCGCTATGTGCTTGACCGGCAGGACAGAGGCGCGCCCGGCCAGATCAAGGGTTTCCGCGACCCTGCATGGCTGCGAGACCCCGCCACAGGCAAGGCGCATATTCTGTTCACTGGCAGCGCTGCATGGTCGGATCATGCATTCAACGGCAATATCGGGATCGCGACACTGCAGGGCGGCCAGTGGACGCTTGGTGACCCGTTGATCGATGCTGTTGGCGTAAACAATGAACTCGAACGACCGCATGTGATCGTCCGCGACGGGCGGTACTACCTGTTCTGGTCCACACAGACGCATACTTTCGCGCCCGAGGCGGTAGCGGGGCCCAACGGCCTCTATGGCATGGTGGCCGACAGCATTGCCGGGCCGTGGCGGCCGATCAACGGCACCAGCCTGGTTGCTGCCAACCCTGATGCGGAAGCGAAGCAGTCCTACAGTTGGTGGGTCACCGGCGAGGGCGTTGTGTGGAGCTTCGTGGATTACTGGGGCATGGAAGGCCGCACTACCGCCACAAACCCCGAGTTGCTGCGCAGCAATTTTGGCGGGACGCCAGCCCCTCGTTTCCATCTGCGGTTCGATGGCGACAGCGTAACCGTCGCCTGAAGCGTCAGGCGCTTTCGCGCTGAATAAGTTCGGGGTGCATGATGGTTGAAGGCGCGTCCTCACCGGCAATGCGGCGGCGCAAGGCATCGACCATGGCGCGCGCGCCCGCGGCAATATCCTGACGCACGGTCGTCAACTGCGGCACCATGCGGGTCGCGATGGGCAGGTCATCGAAGCCGGTCACGGCAACCTGATCGGGCACGGCAATCCCGTGCTCGTGCAGGATGCGGATCGTCGTCATCGCGATGATGTCTGACGCGCACACGATCCCGTCCACCGCACCGTTCAGATCGGCCAGATGGCCAGCGATCTGCGTTGCCATCTCCTCGCTGGCGAGATGGGTGGGGAAGCACACCAGGGATGCGTCGAGCGCCTTGGCGACTTCCTGTTGTACGCCGCGCTGGCGTTCCGCGATCTCGGGGCCGTTGGGATCGCCGAAGAAGGCCAGACGCTTGGCTCCGCGCGCCAGCAACCTCCGAGCGGCAAGGGCACCGCCAGCCGCGTTATCGACGCCCACTGTGCATTGTGCCTGTCCCTCGCGATGGCTGCCCCACACCACGAGAGGGCGGTAATGTTCCGCCACGCGCTCGATAACGTCGAACTGGTTTGATTGGCCAATGACCAGAGCGCCGTCGAGCATGCCGGAGTCGACAATGCGATCGAGCCACTCATCGTCGCCCGGAATGACGCGCGAAAGCATCAGGTCATGGCCGCTCTCGGTCAGTTCGTCTGCAAGGTAGCCGAAGAGCGTCATGAAGAATGGATCGGAGATGTGCTGGCGTCGTTCATGGCCAAGCGGGATGACCACGCCGATCACGCCGGTCTGCTGCGTACGTAGCCGACGGGCCATCTGGTTGGGACGAAACCCGTGCTCGCGCGCCAGTGCCTGAATACGCTCACGCGTCTCCTTGTTGACAAGCGACTTGTCGGCCAGGGCGCGGGAAACGGTTCCGGCAGAGACGCCTGCGATCCGCGCAAGCTCTGCAATGTTCCTGATCTTGCCGGGTTTTTTCACATCGTCCATGTAGTTTGCATGTCCTGCACAAGCGCATCTGCGCGCGGTCATGCGCAACGCCCCTCGCGTGATTGATGCGATGTTATCGGCGCGCGTGTCAATGATTTAGGTGGCTTCAAGATCGGTGAGGAGGGGCCTGGTGTTGCGTATTCAGCACAAGTTGCAGGGAGTCTGCAATCGATTGCGATTTCGTGTTGCAAACGATTGTAGTCGGGCTTAGTGGAGACGGTGACTGATTCCTGCAGGTGCTGCAGGAGCATCTTGGTGGGAGGAAATATGAAGCTTACACCCCTTTACGGCTGTGCCTCGCTTGTCGCGCTCTGCAGCGCGATGTCGGCCATGCCCGCTCTCGCGCAGGACGCAGCACAGGCTGACAGCGCCGAAGCCGCTCCTGAGACAACCGGCCTTGACGCTATTGTCGTGACCGCATCGGGCCGTGACAAGACGCAGCTCAACAGCGCAGTCTCGGTCAGCTCGATTTCGTCCGAGACCATTCAGGCGATCCGTCCTACCTCAGAAGCCGAAGTGTTCCGCGCCATCCCGGGCATCCAGGTTGCCGGTACCGCCGGCCCAGGCGGCAACTCGAACATCGCCGTGCGCGGTCTTCCGGTCGCCACCGGTGGTTCGCCGTTCGTGCAGATCCAGGAAGATGGCCTGCCGACCGTGCTGTTCGGCGATATCCAGTTCGGCAACAACGATTACTGGACCCGCTTCGACGGATCGGTGCAGAACATCGAAGGCGTGCGTGGCGGTTCGGCCGGCACCTTTGCCTCGCAGGCACCCGGCGCGGTCATCAACTACATCAGCCACACCGGTAAGCAGGAAGGTGGATTTGTCTCGATCAACCGCGGCCTCGGCTATGACGAGACCCGCGCCGACTTCCGTTATGGCGGTCCGATCAACGACACGATGTACTTCCACATCGGCGGTTACGTGAAGAACGGTCGTGGCCCGCTGAAGGCGGACTATACCGTGTCAGATTCCTTCCAGGTCAAGGGCAACCTGACCAAGGAGTTCAACGAAGGGCGCGGCTATTTCCGCCTCAACTTCAAGGTGGCCGATACGCAGGAGCCGAACTACACCGGCGCACCCGCACTTGCCACGATCACCGGCAAGAAGGTCTCGAACATTCGCCCCTATCCGGGCTTCGATGGTCGTGATTCCTCGAACTACTCGATCTACAATCAGGACTTCCTCATCTATAACCGTGAGGGCAACCTCGAGCGCGTCAAGATGGACGGCATCACCACCCAGGCGCAGTCCTTCGGTGGCCAGTTCCACTATGATTTCGACGGCGGGATCACTGTCGATAACAACATGCGCTACACCAGCATGAGCGGTGCGTTTGCCTCACCGTTCCTCAACACCGCGCTGACCTCGTCGGTGCTCGGGTCGACCGTCAACGGCCGCACCGTCGCCGCGATCCGCTATGCCAGCGGTCCCAAGGCCGGTCAGCTGTTCACCGATCGCTACCTCGACAACAACGTCAACGTGCGCACCAACATCCGCGACATTGGCAGCTTTGCCAATGACCTGACCCTCGCCGGCAAGTTCGACGTAGCTTCGGGCAAGCTGACCACCCGCGCTGGTCTGTTCTACATGAACCAGAAGATCGCGATGGACTGGCACGTCAACAAGTCGCTGCGCGAACTGAACGGCGACAACCCCTCGCAGCTCGACCTGTTCGACAGCGCAGGCAACAAGCTGACCCAGGCCGGCACTTCTGGCTACAACAACAATTGGGGCGAATGCTGCGCTCGCGACTACGACCTGTCGTATGCGAACACGGCGCCGTACCTCTCGCTCGACTTCGACCACGACCAGTTCGGGCTCGATGGCTCGGTCCGCTTCGAGCGCATCAAGTCGACCGGCTATGCCATCGGCGGCGGGGCCGAGTTCCCCATCAACAGCAATGGCGTGACCATCCCTGCGATCACTGCCAACGGCGTGCGCGAGAACCTGAACTATACCCGCAGTTACACCTCGTGGACCGTGGGCGGTCTGTTCAAGGTCACGCCGAACGTGACGATCTTCGCCCGCACCTCACGGGGTGGCCGCTTCAACAGCGACCGTCAGACGCTGGGCGGCAAGATCCGCAACGACGGTGCGCTGTGCCGTGCGAGCGACATCGGCAGCAACGGCTGCTCGGCTGACGGCGTGACGCCTTCGGTCGACTTCGTCACCCAGCACGAACTCGGCATCAAGAGCCGTGGCGATCTGTTCGGCGGCCAGTTCACGATGGAAATGACGCTGCTCAAGGGCAACTTCAAGCAGTCGACCTATGAGCTGTCGGCCACCCGCTGCCCCGGTGGTTCTGGCGGTTGCGTCATCGATGCCAAGTTCAAGTCGACCGGTGCGGAATTCTTCGCAACCTATCGCAACGGCGGCTTCAGCTTCGTCGGCAACGCAACCTACTCGAAGGCCAAGCGGCAGTCGGCAGGTGCCACGTCCTATACTCGTTCGCCCAACCTGCCTGACCTGATCTACACCGCATCGGCCAATTACGACATCGGCGATATCGCCACCGTCGGCGTGGCGATGACCGGGCAGACCAGCGCGATTGACGATGCGGGCTTCGAGTATCCGGGCAAGGCCATCTTCAACCCGTCGCTTCGCGTCTATCCGATGAAGGACCTCGAACTCGGCCTGCAGGTCTACAACGTGTTCGATACCTTCGACCTGCGCGGCAACGGCGGCATTGCCGACACGACTGCCAACCCGGTCGTGATCGGCGGTGCGCCTGCACTGGGCCGCACGGTTTCGGCTTCGGTCCGTTACAACTTCTGATGCTGGCGGGAGAGGCCTGGCGTCTCTCCCGGTCACTTCGGGTCGCATGAGGGAGGGGCGGGGCGCTGATGCGTTCCGCCCTTCCGTTCCAATATCGCCGGAAGAGCGATAGGACAGAAGGGACGCCAACGAGAGGCACGCCTGAATGAGCGGTATGACATGAGCAATCCTGACCTGATGATCCGATCCATCGCGGTGATCGGTGGTGGCACTGCAGGCTGGATGACAGCGGCGGCGTTGGCTCAGGCGCTGCGGCACAACTGCAGCATCACGCTGGTCGAATCCGACGAAATCGGCACGGTCGGCGTAGGCGAGGCGACGATCCCGCCGATCCGCACCTTCAACGAGACGCTCCAGATCGACGAGCGCGAGTTCGTGCGCAAGACCAAGGGCTCTTTCAAGCTCGGCATCGAGTTTGTTGACTGGGGCAGCCTCCGCAACAGCTATTTCCATCCGTTCGGTCCGCATGGACGGGCGTTCGATATCGTCAACCTTCACCACTACTGGCTGCGGGCGCGTGAAGCGGGCGAGGCTGCGCCGCTGGACGAGCATTCGATGGCGTGGGCTCTGGCAAAGGAGAACCGGTTTGCTCCGCCGATGCCAGATCAGCGCAATGTGCTTTCGACCTTCGATTATGCCTATCATTTCGATGCAGGCCTCTATGCGAAGTTTCTGCGCGAATACTCAGAAGCCAGGGGCGTGACGCGCATCGAGGGCAAGGTCGCCAGCGTGCAGCAGGACGCCGAGACCGGCTTTGTCACAGGGGTAACGCTGGATGATGGGCGAGCGGTCGAAGCGGAGTTGTTCGTGGATTGCTCGGGCTTTCGCGGCCTGCTGATCGAAGGTGCGCTCAAGGCGGGCTACGAGGACTGGACGCACTGGCTGCCGTGCGATCGGGCAATGGCCGTACCATGCGAGAATGCAGGGCCGCTGACGCCCTACACCCGGTCGACTGCGCGGGAAGCGGGGTGGCAGTGGCGCATTCCGCTGCAACATCGCACTGGCAACGGCTACGTTTTCTGCAGCCAGTTCCTGTCCGAGGATCAGGCTGCGGACAAGCTCCTGTCGCGCCTGGATGGCAAGGCGTTGGCCGATCCCCGGCCGCTGCGTTTTGTCACTGGTCGGCGCAAGACTTTCTGGGAAAAGAATGTCATTGCGGTTGGCCTCTCCAGCGGGTTCATGGAGCCGCTGGAATCAACCTCGATCCATCTGATCCAGGCCGGCATTTCCAAGCTGCTTGCCCTGTTTCCCGACCGCACCTTCGATCCCATCGTGATCGAGGAGTACAACCGCATTGCCATCAACGAGTACGAGCGGATCCGCGATTTCCTGATCCTGCACTACAAGCTCACGACGCGCGATGACTCCGAACTCTGGCGCTATTGCGCGGCAATGGACATTCCCGATACGCTCCAGACCAAGATCGAGCATTTCCGTCGCTACGGCCGCCTGGTTCAGCGCGATGCCGACCTGTTCGGCGCGCCGTCGTGGCTGGCAGTGCATGTCGGGCAGGGGAACATTCCAGAGCGCACCGATCCGCTTGCAGACTACCGTGGGATCGACGGACGCGAGTGGCTTGGCAAATTGCGGGCCGCCATGCACCACGCTGCGCTTCAGCAACCCACGCATGAGCAGTTCATCAAGGCCAACTGCGCGGCATGAGCGAGGCGGAAGCCTTGTTCCGGCGCGCCGTCGCGTTGCGCGAAGTGCAGGACCTTGGCGGTGCTCTGGACGCGATCCTGCTGGCGGCCAAAGCCGCGCCTGGCGATCCCAACGCGGCGCTGGGACTGGCGCAGATCTCGTTTGAGGCGGGGCTGAATGCTGCAGACCTCTACGCCGAGGCGGCAAGGCTGCAGCCACAGCGGATAGACCTCCAGCGCAGCCGTGCGACTGCCTTGGCGGCCGAAGGACGACAGCTGGAAGGTGAAGACCTGCTGGAAGGCGTGCTGGCTGCAAATCCCGGTTGGATCGAAGGTCACCGCTGCCTGTGCGGAATGCGTGCGACTGTCGGCGATCCGGACTTCGCGCGCAGCTTTCCAGCCGCGATCGAGCGCGATCCTGCCAACTTCGGCCTGAGGATGGCGTGGTTCCACGTGCTTGCCACGGCCCGGCAATGGGACGATGCCCGCGCCGTCATAGCAGACGCCGAAGCGGCATTGGGCGAACGCCAACCTTCGCTGCTCGGCAAGCTGTTCATTGCCAGCGAGAGCGGTGAAGCGGCGGACAACGCGGCATTGTTCGACGGCGTGGAACAGGTTCAGGACGTGGGGCTCGATCTCGCCCGCGTTCGACACTTCCTGCGCGGTGGGCAGATAGAACGCGGCCGCGACGTTTGCCTGCGCCACGCCGGAACCGCAGCAATGCGCGCTTTCTGGCCCTATCTTTCGCTTGCCTGGCGGCTCCTCGATGATGCCCGTGTCGATTGGCTCGACGGCGGGATGCGCGATGTCCGGGCGTTCGATCTTGGCTTCAGCGCTGAAGAATTGGCGGAACTGGCACGGACGCTTCGCCGGCTTCACACCATGAACGAACCCTGGCACGAACAGTCAGTTCGCGGCGGCACACAGACCGAGCGGCCGCTGCTGCTGCGGATCGATCCCGTCATCGCTGCAGCGAGGAGCAGGATCGAAGTGGCAGTCGCACGCTACATCGCCGACTTATCCTCGCCTGACCCCGCGCACCCGCTGCTTGCTGCGCCGCGGGGGCGGTCTCTGTTCGCCGGTAGCTGGTCGGTAAAGCTGCGGCCCGGTGGATATCACGCGATGCACACGCACCCTATGGGCTGGATCAGCTCTGCACTTTACGTTACCGTGCCGGAGGAGCCCCGGCGGGGGGCGGCGCCGGCGGGTTACCTGCAATTCGGAAGACCGCCGCCCGAACTCGCGCTGGCGCTTGAGCCTTACGGCTCGATCGAGCCGAAGCCAGGTCGGCTCGTGCTGTTTCCCTCGACGATGTGGCACGGCACTGTACCGTTCCCCGATGGAGAGCGAATGACCATCGCTTTCGATGTCGTTCCCGCTCCCGCAATCCCCAACCCACCCACAAAGGCCTGAGATGCGCCCTCGCTACCATTATGCCCCCGCCGCCAACTGGCTGAGCGATCCTAACGGCCTCGTCTGGCAGGATGGCGCGTGGCACATGTTCTACCAGTACAATCCTTTCGGTGAAGAATGGGGGCACATGTCGTGGGGGCACGCTGTTTCGTCGGACCTCGCACATTGGCGGGAGCTGCCGGTGGCACTGGCCGAGGAAAATCAGACCATGATCTTTTCGGGTTCGGCAGTCATCGATCATGCCGACAGTGCTGGCTTCGGACATGGCGCGATGATCGCAATCTACACCGGCGCCAGAACCGATCGCCTGCATCAGTTCCAATGCATTGCCGCAAGCACCGACCAGGGGCGCACCTTTACCAAGTATTCCGCAAACCCGGTGCTGGACCGCAAGATGGAAGACTTCCGCGATCCCAACGTGTTCTGGCATGAGCCGACGCGGCGCTGGATCATGACCGTGGTCCTGTCCGACGAGAATCGCGCCTTGATCTATGGATCGGGCGACCTGAAATCATGGGAAGAGCTGTCTGAGATACCGACAGACGGCGCGCCGGGACACTTGTGGGAATGCCCGTTCCTCGTCGAACTACCCATTGAAGGCTCCGCTGAGACACGCTGGTTGTTCAAGGTCGATGTGCTTTCAGGCGCACCGGGATCGGGCGCTCTTTATCGGGCCGGCAGCTTTGACGGTATCCGGTTCAAAGCCGAAAGCGCCTGGCAGGTGGCCGACTACGGCGACGAGTTCTACGCGGCTATTGGCTGGACGGAACCACGCGACCGACTAGACAGGCCGACGTGGATTGGCTGGATGGGCAACCATGCCGTTCAGAAGCACTTGCCGCTGCAAGGGTGGCGCGGTGCGATGAGCCTCCCTCGCAGGCTTTCGCTCAGGCGGCGCGAGGACGGCTTCGTGCTCGTCCAGTCGATCGAACCATCATGCCGCGCACTCTTCGGTGGAGCGGAGAAGATCGAACTAGATCACGGCTGCTTTCCGCTGCCGGGTTGTTCCATGCTAACAGCGGCTGCTGGCGATTGGAGCTTCACGCTTTCCGATGACGCAGGACGCTTGCTCGCATGCTCTTGCAAGGCGGGCAGGATCGAGGTCGTGCGCAAGGATGCGGTAACGCCGCAGCTTGATCGGAAGTGCGAAATGGAGCTCACCGGCGATGGACCAGTCGAGATCTGGCTCGACCACGGCAGCATGGAGATCATCGCAGGGGCTGGGGCAGATTGCCTCACCTTGCAGCATCGCCTTGCCGGTGAGGCATGGGCGTTGCGCGGCAGCGGCACACTTTCTGCCCGTTACCTTACCGCGAGCGCTTGACGGCCGAGTTCGATGGCGCCGGTGATTCCCGCATCATCTCCAAGGCCCGGCGTGACGATGTAGCTTTCCAGCTCGGCGTCGAGCCGTGGATGCTGAACATAGCCATTAAGCTGGCCAACCGTAGCCTTGCGCACCGCTTCGACCAGCCCCGGCGCCTTCATCACGCCACCGCCGAAAATCAGCCGGTCCGGCATGTGCAGCAGCACCAGTGTCGAGGCGAGGTGGGCAATGTACTCCGCGACGATTTCCACTTCCTGTGGCCCCAGCTTGTCGAGGCTGGTGCCCCAACGTTTCTCAATAGCCGGACCGCAAGAAAGTCCTTCAAGGCAGTCCCCATGGTAAGGGCAAATGCCAGGAAAAGGATCGCGCTCCGGATTGCGCGGGGGCTGGATGTGGCCGCTCTCGAAGTGTGAAATGCCCATGAGTGACTGCCCGTTGCGCACAACGCCCGTGCCAACCCCGGTGCCGATGGTGGTGTAGGCGAGGGTGCGACAGCCTTGACCCGCCCCGGCCATCCATTCGCCGATCGCAGCGCCGTTCACGTCGGTATCCAACTTGATCGGGGCGCCAAATCCGGACAGCACGTCGTGAAACCGTGCGCCTGACCAGCCCGGCTTGGGCGTGGTGGTGAACGTGCCGTAGGCGGACGACGTCGGGTCGATGTCGATAGGGCCAAAACTTGCTACGCCGAACGCCACGATCGGACCATGCTGCGCGCTTGCCTCTTCGAAGAACGCCTGCATTGCCGGCCATGTCTCGGTCGGCGTGTTCGTCGGCATGCGCGTGCGGGCGAGGATTTCACCCTCATGCGTCGCAAGCGCAAGCACGAACTTGGTGCCGCCAGCTTCGACCGCTCCGATCAGACCTTTCTCGCTCATTCGCCCGTCACTTTCGCATTCTCTTTAACCAGTATCATGGCAGCTGCTGCCGCCGTCATCATCAAGGCCGCCACCAGCATCGTCCAGCGCGGTTCTCCGGGGAAGAAGCTGCGCATCACACCACCCATCAGTGTCGCCACGACGAGTTGGGGTATGACGATGAAGAAATTGAAGATGCCGATGTAGATCCCGAACTTTCGCGGCGGCAGCACTCTTGTCAGAATGACATAGGGCATCGAAAGCACCGATGCCCAGGCAATCCCCATGCCGACCATCGGCAGGAGCAGCGCATCCGGGTTGCGGATCAGGAGAATCCCGACGAAACCTGCCGCCCCGCACAGAAGGCCAACTGCATGAGTTGCGGCATTGCCGATGCGCCGCGCCAGAATTGGCAGCACGAACGCTGCAACTGCGGCAACGCCGTTGTAGAATGCGAACATTATCCCGACCCAGTCCGCGCCTTCGTTATAGGCAAGGCTGGTCGTGTCGGTCGCGCCAAACGCCTGTGCGGTGACCACCGGCGTGGTGTAGATCCAGACAATGAAAAAGCCGATCCAAGTAAAGAACTGCGCGAATGCCAGTTGGCGCATCTGGACGGGCATCTGGGCAAGGTCGCTGACGATGTGCGCAAGCGCTCCTCGGGCTGACGTGGCACGAACGCCGATCTGGATGAGGCCGAATGCGCAAAGCCCGGCTCCCAGCACGTAAAGCTGCTTGTCCAGGGCGAGCGCCTGGACAAGCCCAAGCATCACGATTCCGGCAATCGTCCAGAACGGCCCGCTGCGCGGATAGATCAGTGGCTCGTGCTCCGCGCCATGATCGTGGTCGGAGCCCGGATCGAACTCTGCCATTTCATCGGGTGAGTATTCGCGCACTCTGAGCACTGTCCAGCCCACGCTGAAAACCATCGCTGCCGCGCCGAGATAGAAGCTGTAGCGGACGGACGGCGGGATCACCCCCTCCGGCGCGACGTTAGGAATACCGAGCCAGTTGAAGAGCGCCGGCGCGAGGCTGCCGAGCACGGCGCCCGCGCCGATAAAGCACGTCTGAAAGGCAAAGGCCTGCGCGCGTTGGTCGTCCGGTGTCATGTCTCCGGCAAAGGCGCGGAAGGGCTCCATTGCGACGTTGAGCGAAGCATCTAGAAGCCACAGGAAGGCGGCGGCGAGCAGGAGCAGTCCGGTGTTGGGCAAGCCGATCAGGGCCAATCCGGCGAGCACCGCACCGGCAAGGAAATAGGGGCGGCGGCGGCCAAGGAAACCCCAGGTCCGGTCCGAATGATAACCGATCAGCGGCTGCACGATAAGGCCGGTTACCGGCCCCGCGATCCACAGGAATGCGAGATCGTCGACGGAACTGCCAAGTGACTGGAAGATGCGGCTGACGTTTGCGTTTTGCAGTGCGAAAGCGATCTGGATGCCGAAATAGCCAAAGCTGATGTTCCACAGTCCCCAGAAACTCTGCCTGGGTTTTTCCCTAGCGGGTTGGCGGATCGAGGTGGTCATCGGCTCTCCATCGGGGCGCTGTTGGCGCGCCAGGTGGCCGTCTCACGCGGCCATTGCATTGCAATCAGGCGTCGCGAAGTCGCAGAATCCGGGCGTTCCTGCAATCGATGCGCATACGAATACCAAGACCGTTGGCGGTTCACCCGCCGCTGCTTGCCCGAACCACAAGCCGCGCCGGCAGCACGCGCGGGTTGCCTGGGCGACCTTCGACTTGTGCAAGGACGCTTTCCACCAGAGCCTCACCAGCCAGCCGGATATCCTGCATGATCGTGGTCAGCGGAGGCGAAGTGAATGCGGCAGCGGGAATGTCGTCGAAGCCCACGACGGCGACATCGTCGGGAACCGACAGTCCGGCTTCGGACAGTGCGCGCATGGCGCCTACCGCGATAAGATCGCTCGCGGCAAAGATCGCATCGAACGACGCCTCCCGCGATAGAAGCTCACGCGCAGCGTGATAGCCGTTCTCCTCGGATGAAACGGCGTCGACGAGCAGGGATGGGTCGGGCGCGAGGCCTGCAGTCACCACAGCTTTGGCAAGGCCGGCATAGCGCTGCTCGAATTCCGGATAGTGCGAATCCGCCTGTCCTAGGAAAGCGATCCGCTTGCGTCCACGTGCCAGAAGGTGCTCGCCAGCAAGCCGCCCCGCGCCGAAATTGTCCGATCCGACCGTGGCCCCGATCGTGCCGTCGTCAACCGAGCCCCAGCGTACGAAATGCGTGCCCGAGCGGATCAACTGGCGCAGTCGCGGCTCGTATGCCGTGTAGTCGCCATAACCAAGCAGGATCAATCCGTCCGCGCGATGGCTGTCTTGGTAACGCTTGTGCCAATCGTCATCCAGTTTCTGGAACGAGATCAGCAGGTCAAGACCGCGATTGGCGCAATGCCGCGTGATCGACCCGAGCATGGCGAGAAAGAACGGGTTGATGTTGGATTCATCAGGCGTCGGATCCTCGAAGAACAGCAGAGCCAACGTGTTCGACCGCTGCGAACGCAGTGAAGAAGCATTCTTGTCGACCGTGTAATTGAGTTGTCGAGCAATCGCCTCGATCTTCTGCCGTGTCGCGAGACTGACCGATTTGCTGCCTCGCAACGCCCTGCTCACGGTGGGCTGGGATACGCCGGCAAGGTAGGCAATGTCGAAACTGGTTGGTTTGTTGGAAGGCCTGCGCCCCATATCCCGATCACTCCCACCGCCCGGTGTGGTCCCGTGGTCGGTCAACCCGGACTTTATGCGTGATGTCTCAGTCATGCAATGGCTCGGCGGTTGCGCTGCCAGAATCAATGGGAAATGCCGATTTCCCAAGGGTTTTTCTCACGGAGGGAGCGTTGCCAAATAGCATCAACTGAAACCAATCCGGGGGGCGGCGCATGCATAGTATACGTATGCCATATTCGCCATTCTTCATCGCTCCCTTAAACCGGAATGGAGCGGAAGGCCGGGATCAGCGGCACCGCCGAGTGCAATCACGGTTTCAACAGAAGGTTCAGGGTCGGAGCTTCCGGCTTGGGGGAGTGAATTTCAACATGGCAATTCGCACATTATCCGCTGCTGCCGGCGTATCGCTCGCAGCGATGACAGTCGCCCTCGTTGCGACTCCGGCCATGGCGCAGGACGCCACCCCGGCGCAGGATCAGGCGCAGGCAACTGACGCGGCTCCGGAGGCGCAGGAGCAGGCCATCGTCGTCACCGGTTTCCGCGCCGCGCTCGCCACGGCCGTCAACGTCAAGAAGACCTCGCCGGTGATCGTGGAATCGGTCTCGGCCGAAGACATTGGCCGCCTGCCCGATGCCTCGATCGGTGAATCGATCGCTCGCCTGCCGGGTCTCACCACCCAGCGCCTGTTCGGCCGCGCCAACTCGATCGCTATCCGCGGTTCGAGCGCGGACCTTTCCTCGACCACGCTGAACGGTCGCCCGCAAACCTCGACGGGCGAACAGCGCAACGTCGAGTTCGATCAGTTCCCTTCGGAAATCGTCAGCCGCGTTGACGTCTACAAGACGCCGCAGGCGAACCTTGTCCACCAAGGCCTCGTCGGCACCGTCGACATCAAGACGATCCGTCCGCTGGAATTCGGCAAGGGCCTTCTCTCGTTCGGCGGCCGCGGCACTTACGCTGACCTTGGCAAAGTCAACAAGGACAGCAACGAGTTCGGCTATCGTGCGACGGCGACCTATGTCGGCCAGTTCATGGAAGATCGCCTTGGCGTTGCTCTGTCGGCTGCTTACACCGATGAGCCATATCAGGCTCAGGAATTCGAGGCTTGGGGTTACGCCGACGGCCCGAACAATACCAAGATCATCGGCGGCATGAAGCCTTTTGGCGTATCAACGCAGCTCAAGCGTCTCGGCATCCAGGGCACCGTGCAGTTCAAGCCGGTCGACGAGCTGACCCTGACCGTTGACGGTTTCTACGGCAACTTCAAGGACAAGCAGATCAAGCGTGGCATCGAGTTTCCGCTGGCCTGGAGTGGTGCGCAGCTGTCGCCTACCGGTATCGAGACCAACGGCAACCTGATCACCAAGGGCACGTTCTCGGGCGTCGAGGCCGTCGTCAACAATCATGGCTACGAACGCAACTCGGACATCTTCTCGGGCGGTTTCAACGCTGCTTGGGCCGGTGAGGATGGCTGGTCGGCCTCGTTCGACTTCGGCTACTCGAAGACCGATCGCAACGAACTTACCCTTGAAACCAACGCGGGCACCGGCCCGGGCGCTGGCGTCGGTGCGACCGATACGCTGACCTTCGTCAGCGGTCCGACCGGAACCAGCTTCACCAGCCACGTCCTCGATTATGGCAACTACAACACTATCGTCCTGACCGACCCGCTCGGCTGGGGTGGCGGCGCGCCGAATGGTTCGCAGGAGGGCTACTACAACGACCGCATCATCGACGACGAGATCAAGAGCTTCCAGGTCGAAGTCGGCAAGGAACTGGAAGACAGCTTCCTCTCGAAGCTGACGGTAGGCACGGCTTACGTCGATCGCACCAAGGCAAAGACGCCGGTCGAGTATTTCCTGAACCTCGCCGGCGGCGCCAAGTCGCTGGTCGTGCCGGAGAAGTACCGCACGGGCGCAACCGACCTTGGCTTCATCGGTGCCGGTCCGGTCATCGGCTACGATCCCTTCGCGCTGCTCGAGGACGGAGTCTACGTAAAGACGCTGAACGCTTCGAAGGACGTTCCGGCAAAGGCTTACTCGGTCACCGAGCGCGTCATGTCGATCTATTTCAAGGGCGACCTCAAGGCGACGCTCGGCGATGTCGAGATGGACGGCAATATCGGCGTTCTCGCACAGAACACCGAGCAAAAGTCGCGTGGCTTCGTGAACCTTGCGGCTGCCTCGCTGGTGCCTGTCACCCGCGGCGCGCGTTACTGGGACATCCTGCCAAGCCTCAACCTTAATTTCCGCATTCCGGGTGACTGGGTGGTACGCTTTGCCGCAGCGCGCGAGATCCAGCGTCCGCGCTTCGAGGACATGAAGGTTAGCCTGGACTACAGCTACAACGTCAACAGCGGCGTGATCACCGGTAACGGCGGCAATCCGCAGCTGCGTCCGTATCGCGCATGGGCAGCTGACCTGAACATCGAAAAGTACTTCGGCCGCAAGGGCTACGTCGGCCTACAGATGTTCTACAAGAAGCTCGACAACTACATCTACAAGGATGTCGTCCCTTACGATTACACCGGCCTGCCGATCGTCGCCCCGGTTCCGATCACGAACTTCGTCGGTACGATCAACACGGCGGTCAACGGTTCGGGCGGCAAGCTTTATGGTGTGGAACTCGCTGGAACTCTTCCGTTTGAAGTCATCACCCCGGCGCTCGAGGGCTTCGGCTTCACGGGCGGGCTTGGTTACACCAAGACCTCGATCAAGCCGGGTCCGAACGCCAATTCGATGGACCTTCCGGACTACTCGCGCTGGGTTGCTTCGGGCACGCTGTTCTTTGAGAAGGCCGGCTTCAACGCCCGCGTCTCGGCCCGTCACCGCTCATCGTTCCAGGGAATCTTTGTCGGCTTCGGCGGCGAGCGTGAACTGCGCCGCGCGCTGAAGGAAACCATCGTCGATGCGCAGATCGGCTATGACTTCCAGGAAAGCAGCCCGCTAAATGGCCTGTCCCTCTTCGTGCAGGGCCAGAACCTGACCGACGAGCCCTTCGTTTCGGTCGACAATGGCGCACCGCTGCAGATCCGCAACTACCAGACCTACGGTCGTCGCTTCATGGCAGGCTTCAACTACAAGTTCTGATCCCTCCGGAGGGAGCGGCCTCATCCCGCTCCCTCCACCCTTTCGGGACAGAGACGTTGCCAGAATGTGCCCGCAGAAGGCACTCTCGAGAGAATTCACTGCGGGAGAACGGACGTGTCGGCTACAGATCAGCGCAGGATCGTCATTGCAGGTGGCGGCACGGCAGGATGGATGACCGCCGCTGCTCTTGCCCGGCTGGCTTCGCCGCACTGGCAGGTGACATTAATTGAGTCCGAGGAAATCGGCACGGTCGGCGTCGGTGAGGCGACCATCCCGATGGTTCGCCTGTTCAACCAGACACTGGGTATCGACGAGGCCCAGTTCCTGCGCGAAACGCATGGCACCTGGAAGCTTGGGATCGCTTTCGAAGGCTGGGGTGGTTTCGATGACCGCTACATCCACGGCTTCGGGCTTACGGGTCGCAGCCTCGGTGTTCTGCCGTTCCACCACTACTGGCTGCGAGGCCGTGCACATGACCTTGCCGGTCCGCTGGGCGAATACGTGCTCAACGCCGTCGCTTCCGATGCAAACAAGTTCGCGCATATCGACCGTCCGCAAGGTAGCGCCTTGCCGCCGATGCCATACGCCTACCATTTCGACGCCTCGCTTTATGCCGCATTCCTCAGGCGTTACGCTGAAGGCCGTGGCGTTCGCCGGATCGAGGGGCGGATCGTCGGTTTCGACCGCGATGTGCTGAACGGCAATCTGGCGGCACTTCGTCTCGAACGTGGCGACGTGATCGACGGCGATCTCTTCGTGGACTGCTCTGGCTTCCGCAGCCTGCTTCTGGGGCAGGAGATGGGCGTCGGTTATGTCGATTGGAGCCAGTGGCTGAAATGCGATCGCGCAGTGGCGGTGCCCTGCGACAGGGCTGAGCCGCTTGTTCCTTACACCCGTTCAATTGCCCAGCCCGCCGGCTGGTGCTGGCGCATTCCGCTTCAGCATCGTACCGGAAACGGCCACGTCTTCTGCTCCGACCTGATGAGCGAAGACGAAGCCACAGCGCGGCTTATCGGCCGCCTCGATGGCGAGCAACTGGCCGATCCGCGCACCATCCGCTTCAAGGCCGGGCGGCGCGAGAAGTTCTGGGAGCGGAACGTTGTGTCTATCGGGCTCTCCTCCGGCTTCATTGAGCCTTTGGAATCCACCTCGATCCACTTGATCCAGACCGCAATCAGCCGCCTCGTCGATTTCATGCCCAATGGCCCTGTGCAGGATGCTGATCGCGATGCTTACAACCGCCTCGCAACTTTCGAAATAGAGCGCATCCGCGATTTCGTGATCCTGCATTACGTCGCCAATGGCAGGCACGGCGAACCCTTCTGGGACTCTCTGCGGCAGATGGAGGCAGCCGGACAACTGCCCGATGCGTTGGGCGAACGTCTTGCGATGTTCCGGGCGTCGGGACGCATCGTGCGCGAACACGACGAACTGTTCGACGTGCCCGGTTGGGTGCAGGTCATGATCGGGCAGGGTGTCGTGCCCGCACGCTGGCATCCGCTTGCCGACCAGGTTGCGCCCGAAAGCCTCAAAGCCTTCCTCGATACCGTGCGCGGTGCCTACGAAAAGGACGTTGCCCGAATGCCGTCTCACGCTGAATACGTGTCGCATGTTTGCGGACAGGTGCCGGCACATGCGTAAGGTCATGGGTCTTTCTCTTCTGGCGCTGCTCGCCTCGCAACCCGCGCAGGCCGACGTGCCGCTCGCCGAAGTCCGGGCGCGTCCGGCAGCGGGGGAGACGATCTATTTCCTCCTGCCCGATCGGTTCGAGAATGGCGACAAGGCCAATGATCGCGGCGGCCTGAAGGGAGATCGCTACAAGACCGGTTTTGATCCCGCCGCCAAGGGCTTCTACCACGGCGGCGACATCAAGGGGCTGACCCAGCGGTTAGACTACCTGCAGCGGCTTGGCGCCACCGCGATCTGGGTGGCACCGGTCTTCAAGAACAAGCCGGTGCAGGGCGGGCCGGGGCTCGAGAGTGCCGGATACCACGGCTATTGGGTGACCGACTTCACCCGCGTCGATCCGCACTTCGGCACCAATGCCGACTTCAAGGCGCTTGTCGACGCGGCCCACGCCCGTGGGATGAAGGTCTACATGGACATCATCGCCAACCACACCGCTGACGTAATCCAGTACAAGGATGGCCAGTACACCTACCGCGACAAGGCGAACTGGCCCTATTCGCGCAAGGGTGGCGTGAATGGTGAGCCGGTCAATCCTGGGTTCGCCGGAGACGCGGACTCGAGTGCAGCCAACTTCGCCAAGCTGACCAATCCCGGCTTTGCCTACGAGCCATTCGTTCCGCCAGCCGAAGCGCACGTGAAGGTGCCCGATTGGCTTAACGATCCGATCTATTACCACAACCGCGGTGACAGCACGTTCCGCGGCGAGAACAGCCGCTTCGGTGACTTCGCCGGCCTTGACGACCTTTTCACCGAGCATCCCCGGGTACGCGCCGGCATGATCGAGATCTATGCCGATTGGATCAGGCAGTTCGGCATCGACGGCTACCGGATCGACACGGCCAAGCATGTCGATCCGGGTTTTTGGCAGGCGTTTATCCCTGCGATGCTGGAGACGGCGAAGCAGGCCGGCATACCCAACTTCTCGATTTTCGGCGAAGTGGCGCACGAAGGGTCGGACCCCGGCACCATAGCCCGTTACACCCGGCGTGACGGCTATCCGGCAGTGCTGGACTTCGCCTTTCAGGGCGCGGTGCGCGCCGTGCTGGGGCAGGGCAAGGGTACCGAGGTCCTCGCCGATACTTTCGATGGCGATGTGCTCTATGAGGGCGGCGAAGAAGCCGCGCTGGCGATGCCGACGTTCCTTGGCAATCACGACATGGGCCGGTTCTCCACGCTGCTCGCCAAGGACATGCCGGGGATTTCAGACGCCGAACTTACCAAGCGCGTCGAGCTTGCCCATGTGATGTTGCTGACCCTGCGTGGTTCGCCAGTGATCTACTCTGGCGACGAGCAGGGCTTTGTGGGCGATGGCAACGATCAGGACGCCCGCGAGGACATGTTCGCCAGCATGGTCGCGAGCTACAACGACAATCGTCTGCTCGGCACTTCGGCAACCACCGCAACGGCCAACTTCGATCCGGCCCACCCTTTTTACAGGTTGATCGCGACCCTGGCCCAGCTGCGCAAGGCCCACCCGGCGCTGGCGCGAGGTCGGCAGGTTACGCGAACGTATTCGGAAGCGCCCGGCTTGTTTTCGGTCTCCCGCTTTGATCCGGTTAGCGGTACCGAATACTTCATTGCCTTCAATACCTCGGACAAGCCGATCGCCATGCAAAGCGTGATCGGGGTGTCCGCAGCAAGCCTTGAGAAGCTCTATGGGCGATGCCCGGCGCAGGTTTCCGCGCCCGGCAGCGTTACGGTCGAGCTACCCGCCTTCGGCAGCATGGTTTGCCGTGTTGCTCCCTCCCCGGAAACTACCGTTCGATGAAGACTTCCGAAGCCGTACTTCCCAGCACCAAGCCACAGCCTGACGTGCCGTGGTGGCGTGGCGCTGCGATCTATCAGATTTATCCGCGCAGCTTCTGTGATTCCAATGGTGACGGCATCGGCGACCTGCCGGGCATCACGCAACGTCTGGAGCACGTGGCGCGCCTCGGCGTGGATGCAATCTGGGTCTCTCCGTTCTTCAAATCGCCGATGCGCGATTTCGGCTATGACGTGGCCGACTATTGTGACGTCGATCCGATTTTCGGCACGCTCGCCGATTTCGACGCAATGGTGAAACGCGCCCACGAACTGGGGCTGAAGGTCACGATTGATCAGGTCTACGCCCATACTTCGGACCTCCATCCATGGTTCGAGGAAAGCCGACAGGATCAGCTGAACGACAAGGCGGACTGGTACGTCTGGGCCGATCCCAGGCCCGACGGTTCGCCACCCTCAAACTGGCAATCGGTGTTTGGCGGTCCGGCATGGACGTGGGATGCGCGGCGCAAGCAGTATTACCTGCACAACTTCCTTTCCAGCCAGCCGCAGATGAATGCGCACAATCCTGATGTGCAAGATGCGCTGCTTGGCGTCATGCGCTTCTGGCTGGATCGTGGCGTGGACGGGTTCCGTCTCGATGCGCTCAACTTCCTCATGCATGACCCGACGCTGCGCGATAATCCGCCAGCGCCCGATGACGGGCGTCGCAAGACGCGCCCCTTTGACTATCAGCTCAAGATCTACAATCAGTCGCACCCGGATATCCTGAGGTTCATCCAGCGCGTGCGGGAACTGTGCGATCAGTATGGCGCGGTGTTCACTGTGGCCGAAGTGGGTGGCGATCTGGCCGAGACCGAGATGAAAGCCTTCACCGCCGGCGAGGATCATCTCAACAGCGCCTATGGCTTCGACTTCCTCTATGCGGACAAGCTGACTCCGAAGTTCGTCGAGCAGGCCGTTGCCAAGTGGCCGGACACGCCGGGTATCGGATGGCCGAGCTGGGCTTTCGAGAACCACGACGCTCCCCGCGCACTGTCGCGCTGGTGCGGCCTCGATGATCGCGAGGCGTTTGCACGGCTGAAGGCCATGCTTTTCACGTCGCTGCGGGGCAACATCATTGTCTATCAGGGCGAGGAACTGGGGTTGACCCAGGTCGAGATCCCCTTCGAGCAGTTGCAGGACCCGGAAGCGATTGCCAACTGGCCGCTGACGCTTTCACGCGATGGGGCCCGCACGCCGATGCCGTGGGTGGTGCAGTCAGGCGAGGGGGGCTTCACATGCGGAGCGCCGTGGCTGCCGTTGGGCGAAGAGAATCTGGCGCGCGCGGTAGACCGGCAGGAAGCCGATCCGTCGTCGCTGCTCAATCTGACCACGCGCCTGCTGCGTTTGCGCCGTGAAAACGATGCGCTACGCCTTGGCTCATTCCAGGTTCTCCATGCAGACGAATGCCTGCTTGCTATCCGTCGCGTCTCGGGAGAGCAATCGATTGCAGGACTTTTCAACCTGTCCTCCGTCCCGGTGGTCTGGCCGCAAGGACTGGTTCGGGATGGCAAGGAACTCGCGTCGGTAAACGGCGCCACTGTTGGGCAGTTGCCGCCATTTGGCGCGCTGCTGATCGAAGAGAGGATCTGATGCGTAACTTTCTGAACGTTGCAGCGCCGCTGGCGCTGACCCTTTCGTGCGCCCTCGTTTCGCCGGCTCTTGCTGAAACCGTGACAGCATCATCCCCGGACGGATCGTTGGTCCTTTCCGTCACAACCGACAATGACGGGCACCCGCTTTACAGCCTGACCCGCAAGGGCAAGCTGCTGCTGGCGTCGTCGATGCTGGGCTTCATCACCAGCGACGGGCCGACGATGCAGCGCGGCCAGAAGATCGTCGGCAGCGAGACCGCATCGGGGAAGGAAACCTGGGAACAGCCGTGGGGCGAGCGTCGCTATGTCAGCGACAACCACAATGAATTGCTGGTCAGGTTCGAACAGACGCCGGCCTGGGGTGCCCGACGCATGAATGTGCGCTTCCGCCTGTTCAATGACGGCTTCGGCTTCCGTTATGAGATCCCGGAACAGCCCGCGATGAAGGTGATGAAGATCGCCGATGAACTGACCGAGTTCAACGTCGCGCAGAACGGCACCGCATGGTGGATCCCCGGCGGCGAATGGAACCGTTACGAGCAGGTCTACCAGAAGACCCCGATCGACGCCGTCTCCACCGCGCACACGCCGATCACGATGAAGCTCGATGACGGCACCCACCTGTCGTTCCATGAAGCCGCACTGGTCGATTATTCGGGAATGTGGCTCAAGCGTCAGACCGGCACTTCGTTCCGTGCGACACTGGCCCCTTCGTCCAGTGGCCCGAAGGTTGTGCGCGCAGTGCCATTCAACACTCCATGGCGCACGCTGCGCATCGCCGACAGTGCCAAGGGCCTGGTCGAGAACGACCTCGAATTGAACCTCAACGAGCCCAACAAGATCGGCGATGTCTCCTACTTCAAGCCGATGAAGTACATTGGCATCTGGTGGGGCATGATCCGCGGTGATTGGTCGTGGGCCGAAGGGCCCAAACATGGCGCGACGACCGCGCGGACCAAGCAGTACATGGACTTTGCCGCCAAGCACGGTTTCGGCGGGGTGCTGGTGGAAGGCTGGGACAAAGGCTGGAACGGCACATGGTTCGGCAACGGCAAGGACTTCAGCTACACCCAGGCAACGCCCGACTTCGATATCGAAGCCGTCACGAGATACGGCGCAAAGAAGGGCGTCATGTTGATCGGCCACCACGAAACCGGCGGCAATATCGCGAACTACGAGGCCCAACTCGAAGACGCCATGAAGCTTTACGACCGGTTGGGCGTTCGGGCGGTGAAAACTGGCTATGTCGCTGACGCCGGTGGCATCCTCGCCCCCGGTGACACGCCGGACACGTACAAGATGGAATACCATGACGGCCAGCGGCAGGTTCAGCATCACCTCAAGGTCGTGGAGATGGCGGCGAAGTATCGCATCGTCGTCAACGCCCACGAACCGGTGAAGGACACTGGCCTGCGCCGCACCTATCCCAACTGGATCGATCGCGAAGGCGCGCGGGGCATGGAATACAATGCCTGGGGCCAGTTTGCCAACGGACCGGACCACGAGCCGACGCTGGTCTACACCCGCATGCTGTCCGGGCCGATGGACTACACGCCGGGCGTGCTGAGCCTTGAAGGCGCAAACAAGGTGCCGTTGGCCTCCACGCTTGCCAAGCAGCTCGGCCTTTACCTTGCCCTCTATTCCCCGATCCAGATGGCAGCGGACTTCATCGAGAGCCTCGAGGCGCATCCCAGGGAACTGGCTTTCATCAAGCAGGTGCCCGCCGACTGGTCCGAAAGCCACCTGATCGCCGGTGAGGTGGGTGACTTCGCGATCTTTGCGCGCAAGGACCGCAACAGCGAGGACTGGTATGTCGGGGGCGTGAACGATGCGACCGCGCGCGACGTTTCGCTGAGCCTCGACTTCCTCGACCCGGGCAAGACCTATACCGCCACACTGTGGAAGGACGGCGAGGGCGCTACTTACGAGACCGAGGCCCGGCACCGTATCGCCTATGCCACGCTGAAGGTGAAGAAGGGCGATGTCCTGCCGGCCTGGCTGGCACCCGGCGGTGGTCTCGCCGTGCGTCTGCATCCGGGGAAGTGACATGATGCTGCGCCTGCTTGCCGGGATGGGGATGCTCCTGCTGGCGATGACCACGCATCCGGCGGCGGCGCAGGATCAGGGGCGGATAATCGAATATAGCGAGATTGCGGCGGCAGGGTTGCCGCCGCAGCGACTGAGCATCTGGCTGCCGCCTGGATATGACGGGTCGAACCGCAGCTATCCGGTGGTCTACATGCACGATGGGCACAACCTGTTTGACCGGCGAAATTCCAACTTCGACAAGATCTGGGCGGCGGACAAGGCCATGCTTGCTGTCATGGGTAAAGGCATCGAACCGCGGATTATCGTCGGGATCTGGGCTCCGGGTGAGGATCGCTTCCGCCAGTATCTGCCGAAGCCGGCCTACGATGCCGCTCCGCCGGAACTGCGGGCGAAGATGGACGTGATGGCAAAGGGACCTGTGACCTCGTCTCGATACCTCGCGTGGATCGGTGATGTGCTGAAGCCTTGGGTTGACCGCTCGTTCCGCACGCGTCCGGCAAAAAACAACACCGCGATCATCGGCTCGAGCATGGGCGGCCTGATGAGCTGCTATGCCATTGCCGCCAGGCCTGAAGTGTTCGGGCGGGCGGCCTGCTTGAGTTCACATTGGCCGGCAGCGATCCCCGACGCGGTTGCTGGCTATGACGCGCAGGCCGCGAAGGTGTGGCGCGACTATTTCTCGTCGACGCTGGGCAAGCCCGATGCTCGCCGGGTGTGGATGGACCATGGCGACGTGACGCTCGACCAGTTCTATGCGCCTTACCAGAAGGAGGTCGATCAGGCCTTCGCGAGCGCAGGATGGCAAGAGGGTGCAGATTTCGAGAGCCGGTTCTATCCCGGTGCGCCCCATGACGAGGACGCCTGGGCAGCCCGCTTGCCGGAAGTGCTCGAGTGGCTCTTTCGCCCCTGACGGTTGCCCGAGCGCCTGTCGGAGTGCAAGGATGTCTACCCGGCGCCAGCGCATAGCTATCCTGCATACATATGCGTGCTGAACCGGAAGGACTAAGGGTCTAGGGCCGGTGCAAGGCACGGGTCCGGCGCCGATTTCGGCGGGCCGCATTGCCAAGGGAGATTAGCGTCGATGATCGAAACCAGTTGCTCGGCCCTGCTGCTGTTCGGCGCGACCGGGGACCTTTCGCGGCGCATGCTGCTGCCTTCGCTTTACGCACTGCACGAGGACGGGCTGATCCGGCCCGACCTGCGCATAGTCGGCACCGCCCGTTCGGAGCATGACGACGCCGAGTTCCGCGAGTTCGCCCGTAACGCGCTCGCCGAGTTCCTGCCAGAAGACCGGCGCGATGACGAGAAGCTGGCAAGCTTCCTCGAACGGCTCGAATACCAGACGCTTGATGCCTCGAATGTCGATGGCTTCGGCGCGCTCGCTGAAAAACTGGGTGATACTTCGTGCGGCCTGTCGATTTTCCTGTCGACCGCACCCTTCCTGTTCGAACCGACCATCGAAGGCCTGAAGAGGGCGGGGCTGGCGCATGCCAATGTCCGGATCGGCCTTGAAAAACCGCTGGGCAACGATCTCGCTTCGTCCACCCGGATCAACGATGCTGTCGCCGCCGCCTTTGCCGAGGAACAGATCTTCCGGATCGACCATTACCTTGGCAAGGAAACGGTCCAGAACCTGATGGCGCTGCGCTTTGCCAACATGATGTTCGAGCCGTTGTGGAACGCGGGCGGCATCGATCACGTGCAGATCACGGTCAGCGAGACGGTTGGCCTCGAAGGCCGAAAGGGTTTCTACGACGATACCGGTGCGCTGCGCGACATGGTGCAGAACCATATGCTGCAACTTCTGGCGCTGACGGCGATGGAGCCGCCAGCCAGCCTCGATGCCACTTCGATCCGCGACGAGAAGGTCAAGGTGCTGCGCGCACTGCGCCCGGTAAAAGCCGAGGAGATGGTGCGCGGCCAATATCGCACCGGCGCAGTCAAGGGCGCTTCGGTGGCGGGCTATCAGGAAGATCTTGGCGAGGCATCGGATACCGAGACCTTCGTCGCCATCAAGGCGCACGTCGACAACTGGCGCTGGACCGGGGTGCCGTTCTACCTGCGTACCGGCAAGCGCCTTGCCGAGCGGCGCAGCGAGATCGTCGTCGAATTCAAGCAGGTGCCGCACAACGTCTTCGCCGAGCGTGGTGGCCGCCTGCGCGCCAATCGCTTGGTCATCCGCCTTCAGCCCGAGGAATACGTTCGCCTGCAGGTCATGGCGAAGGAGCCGGGGCTGGATCGCGGGGGTATCGTGCTCCGCGAAGTGAACCTGGACCTGTCGCTGACCACGGCGTTTGCGAAGGCGCGCCGTCGCATTGCCTACGAGCGTTTGCTGCTCGACCTGATCGAGGGCGAGCAGACGCTGTTCGTGCGCCGTGACGAAGTGGAAGCGCAGTGGAAATGGGTCGACGCTATCCGCAAGGTCTGGGCTGACACGGAGATGGAAGCTCGGCCCTATGCCGCTGGGTCGTGGGGGCCGAACGCCGGCATTGCCCTGACCGAACGGGACGGGAGAAGTTGGAATGACTGACCTCGTGCCGGCAAGCGTGCGGTGGGCGCAGCCCGGCGATGCTGCGGCCGTGGCGGATCATATCGCGCGAGTCGTTTCGGCAGCGGGCCATAAGCGGATCGCGTTCACCGGGGGCTCCACGCCGATCAAGGTGCTGGCCCTGCTCAAGGATCGCCCGCTCGACTGGTCCAGCGTCACCATTGCCCTGACTGACGATCGCAGGGTGGCGGACGACCATCCGGCAAGCAACTTCGGCAAGATCCATGCAGCGCTCGGGGATTCCGGTGCGCAATTCGAACGCCTCGCAGAAGGCGCGCAAGTCGCGCCATTCGACCTCGTCTGGCTCGGCATGGGTGAGGACGGGCACGTCGCCTCGCTGTTCCCGGAAATGACAGCGCATGTCCGACCCGGGCCTGCCGTCATCGCGACCACGCCCATCCCGCTGCCGCAGGAAGCGCCGTTCGATCGGCTCACCTTGAATGAAAAAGCACTCAAGGCGACGAGGGAGATCATCCTTGTCGTGACTGGCACCTCGAAGAAGGCGCTGCTCGATGCGGCACTTGACGGTGATGAGCGTTATCCCGTCACAGCTTTCCTCCGCGGCTTTGGCCCGCCCGTTACCATCTACTGGAGCGAATGATGCCCTCCAATTCCAGTGTCGCCCTGCACCCTATCGTCGAGCGCGTCACCCAACGCATCATCGAACGCTCGCGCCCCACGCGCACCGCCTACCTCGACCTGATCGAGCGGTCGCGCGAACAGGGCCTCAATCGCCCGCAGCTTTCATGCGGCAACCTTGCCCACGGCTTTGCCGCCTCGGGCGAGGACAAGACGCTGATCAAGAGCGGCAAGGCGATGAACATCGGCATCGTCACCGCTTATAACGACATGCTCTCGGCGCATCAGCCCTATGGCCGCTACCCTGAGCAGATCAAGATATTTGCCCGTGAGGTCGGCGCGACGGCGCAGGTTGCGGGCGGCGTTCCGGCGATGTGCGATGGCGTGACGCAGGGACAGGACTCGATGGAGCTGTCGCTGTTCAGCCGCGACAACATCGCGATGGCGGCGGTCGTCGGGCTTAGCCATGCCATGTTCGAAGGCGCACTGCTGCTGGGCATTTGCGACAAGATCGTGCCGGGTCTGCTGATCGGGTCCTTGCGCTTTGGGCACCTGCCGACGATCCTCGTCCCCGCCGGCCCGATGCCGAGCGGCCTGCCCAACAAGGAAAAGGTCCGCATCCGCCAGCTCTATGCCGAGGGCAAGGTCGGGCGCGACGAACTGCTCGAAAGCGAGAGTGCAAGCTACCATTCGCCCGGCACCTGCACTTTCTATGGCACCGCCAACTCCAACCAGATGATGATGGAGATGATGGGCCTGCACATGCCGGGCTCCAGCTTCGTCCAGCCCGGCCTCAAGCTGCGCCAGGAACTTACCCGCGCTGCGGTGCACCGGATCACCCAGATCGGTTGGGACGGTGACGACTACCGCCCGCTCGGTCTGTGCGTGGATGAAAAGGCGATCGTCAACGCAATTGCCGGTCTGCTGGCGACCGGAGGTTCGACCAACCACGTGATCCACCTGCCAGCCATCGCGCGGGCCGCGGGCATCCAGATTGACTGGGACGACATGGACGAGCTGAGCCGCGCCGTCCCGCTGATCGCCAGCGTCTATCCGAACGGGGCCGGCGACGTGAACGCTTTTGCTGCGGCCGGTGGCATGCCCTACGTTATCCGCGAATTGATCGGCGCAGGCCTCGCCCATGCGGATATCATGACCGTATACGGCAAGTCGCTCGAAGAGGGCGCGCAGGAGCCGGTCATGGATGGCGACACGCTCAGATGGAGAGCCGCGCCAGAGGTGTCGGGCGACGACAAGATGTTGCGCCCGGTAGCTGCACCATTCCAGCCCGAAGGCGGCTTCCGCCTGCTCAAGGGCAATCTCGGCCGCGGCACGATCAAGGTCAGCGCTGTGGACCCCTCGCGCTGGACGATCGAAGCGCCTTGCCGGGTATTCAGCGACCAGAACGACGTTCTGGCAGCCTTCAAGGCCGGCGAATTGGAGAAGGATGTTGTGGTCGTGGTGCGGTTCCAGGGACCCGCGTCGAACGGCATGCCCGAGTTGCACAAGCTGACACCGCCGCTCGGAGTGCTGCAGGACCGCGGCTTCAAGGTTGCTCTGGTCACTGACGGCCGCATGTCTGGCGCGTCCGGCAAGGTTCCTGCTGCGATCCACGTGTCGCCGGAAGCGAAGACCGGTGGCCCACTGGCCAAACTGCGCGACGGCGACATCGTGCGCGTCTGCGCAGACACAGGCGAACTGGCTGCGTTGGTCGATGCTGCTGAATGGTCCGCACGCGAGAATGCGCCTGCTCCCGAAGCAGCCATGGGCGTTGGGCGTGAACTGTTCGCCTTGATGCGCCTGCATTCGGACGAGGCCGAACGCGGTGGTTCGGCGATGCTGGCTGCAGCCGGGCTCTGACGGCAACGAAAGAGAATAGGGGGACAGGATGCAGGTAGTTGCCGTCGATATTGGCGGGACCCACGCCCGCTTCGCGATTGCGGAAGTGACGGGGGGAAGGGTCGTTTCCTTGGGTGAAGCGGTCACGCTGAAGACCGCCGAACACGGGTCTTTCCAGCTCGCCTGGGAGGACTACGGGCGGATCGTCGGCAGGCCGTTGCCGTCGGCAGCAGCGATCGCAGTTGCGGGTCCGGTTGGCGGCGAGATCATCAAGTTCACCAACAATCCGTGGATCATCCGACCGGCTCTGATTCCCGAAAAGCTCGGTGCGGAACGCTACGTGGTGGTGAACGATTTTGCCGCCGTGGCTCATGCAGTGGCGCAGGCGGACGATAGTCATTTCCTGCATCTCTCCGGCCCGGAAACGGATTTGCCATCCACTGGCGTGATCAGCGTCGTCGGCCCCGGCACCGGCCTCGGTGTCGCGCAACTCTGGCGGAACGAAAGCGCATATCGCGTTCAACCGACCGAGGGCGGGCATATCGATTACGCGCCGCTCGATGCGATCGAGGATGCGATCCTCGCAGGCCTGCGCAAGCGTCATCGCCGGGTATCGGTCGAACGTGTCGTGGCAGGGCCGGGCATAGTCGACATCTACGAGGCTCTCGCGCTGTTGGAAGGGCGCCCATACACCCCCCGCACGGACCGCGAGCTTTGGGAACTCGGCACTTCAGGTGGCGATAGCCTGGCGGCGGCGGCGGTTGACAGATTCTGCCTTTCGTTGGGCAGCGTTGCCGGCGACCTCGCGCTTGCGCACGGTTCGACTGGCGTGGTGATGGCGGGCGGACTTGGCCTGCGCATCAAGGACACGCTAGTGCGATCGGGATTTGCTGACCGGTTCCGCGCCAAGGGTCGCTTCGAAGGGCTGATGGCGGCGATCCCGGTGAAGCTGATTACCCACCCGCAGCCGGGCCTGTTCGGTGCAGCAGCAGCCTACGCCCAAGCCTATCCAGACTGATCAATGTGTGGATAGGCGTGCGGTGCCGCGTCCGCCTATGGATGGGACCAGATAGACCGGCATTCTCGCTTTAATCGGGCAATTAATTCTGGTGGATTCGTTCTGCCGAAGCGGTATTGCTTGGGTCGGAAGCATGAATGCGGATGCCGAAGGAGAAGGTGCCCAGATGGAATACGAGACCATTCGCGTCGAGCGTGCAGGCGATGTCCTCAAGATCGTGCTGAACCGGCCGGAGCGGCTGAACGCCTGTCCGCCGAACATGGCGCTTGAACTGGCCAATGCCGTCAACGATCTCGGTGGAGCACGTGCCGTCGTGATCACCGGAGAGGGCCGCGCGTTTTGCTCCGGCGCTGATCTTGCCGCGCGGGGTGATCGCTCGATTGCAGGCGGGCGAGGTGCCTACACTGCGCTGACGCAGGCCTATAATCCCTTGATGCTTGCATTATCGCGCCTGCCGGTTCCGGTGGTCACGGCGGTCAATGGACCTGCGGCAGGCGTCGGATGCTCGATAGCGCTGGCAGCCGATTTCGTGATCGCCGCCCGCAGCGCCTACTTCCTCCAGGCTTTTGTCAACATTGGGCTCGTGCCCGATGGGGGCGCCTCATGGATGCTTACGCGTCTTGTCGGCAAGGCGCGCGCCACCGAGATGATGATGCTGGGCGAGAAGATCGGAGCGGAGAAGGCAGAAAGCTGGGGCCTGATCTACAAGGCTGTGGACGATGCCGCTCTCCAGGACGAGGCGATGGCTCTGGCTACCCGACTGGCAGCAGGGCCAACGGTTGCCCTCGGCGTGATGCGGCAGAACATCGCCAAGGCGCTTGAAGCGGACTACGCCAGCGCCTTGCTCGTCGAAGCCGAAGGACAATGGAAAGCCGGCGACAGCGCCGATGCGGCCGAAGGTGGAAAGGCGTTTCTCGAAAAGCGCAAGGCGGCGTTCACCGGCAAGTAAACCCTTGATATGCGGATGGTCTACCCCACTTCAGGGGTATGACCACCCGCAGGATCTGGACTATCGGCTATGAGCAGGCAACCGTGCCTGCGGTGATGAAAGCGCTGCGTGAGGCGGGCGTTGAGGTGCTTGCCGATGTCCGGGCCCTTCCTCTGTCTCGCAGGCCGGGCTTCTCTAAGTCGGCGTTGGCGGCAAATGCGCGCGACGCCGGGATCGAGTATGTGCATTTCAAGGCGCTCGGAACCCCGGCCGAAGGACGCGCGGCGGCACGGCGCAACGATCACGCAACTCTCGAGCGGATTTACGAAGGCCAGCTCGAACTTCCCGAAGCGATTGCGGCCGGTGCCAGGTTGGCCGACATGGCAAGCGAGCGCAAGGTTGCTCTGCTCTGCTATGAGCGCGAGGCACACGGCTGCCATCGCACCTTGCTGCGGCAGGCCATCTTGCCGGACTTCGAGGTGATCGACCTGATCCCCGTGGACGCTGCCTAGGCGCGCAATTCCTCATCGAGGAACGCTGCCACGTCGGCGAGGTCGACGTCCTTTGCAAGGAATGTCTGCCCGATCCCCCGCATCAGCAGGAAGGGCAAGGTGCCTGCGTCCATTTTCTTGTCGTGCAGCATGTGGTCCACAAGGCGGCGGCCATCGCAGGCAAGGCCAAGCGATTGCAACGATGATGGCAGGCCGACCGCTTCCATGTGGGCCGCTATCCGACGCGCATCCTGTCCGTTCATGAGCCCTCGACGTGCCGAGAAGCGCGCGGCGAGTACCATGCCCAGGGCAACGCCTTCCCCATGGAGCAGGCGGTCCGAAAAGCCGGTCTCCGCTTCCAGCGCGTGGCCAAAGGTGTGGCCAAGGTTCAGCAACGCGCGGATTCCGGCAGTCTCCTTCTCGTCTGCGGCGACGATCCGGGCCTTTGCTGCAACGCTCCTGGCAATTGCAGTTTCCCGCGCGCCGCTGTCACCTGCGAGCAACCTTGTCCCATTGGCCTCGCACCATTCGAAGAAGGGCGCGTCGTCAATCAGGCCGTACTTGATGACCTCGGCGTAGCCTGCACGGGTGTCGCGCAAGGGCAGCGTGTCGAGGGCCAGCGGATCGGCGAGTACCAGCGAGGGCTGGTGGAATGCGCCAACCAGGTTCTTGCCGGCGGGCGTGTTGATTGCGGTCTTGCCCCCGACACTGGAATCGACCTGGGCAAGGAGCGTGGTGGGAATCTGGACGAACCCGCAGCCCCGCTTGACCATCGAGGCGGCAAATCCCGTCAAGTCTCCGATCACGCCTCCGCCGAGGGCAACGATGTTGTCCTTGCGCTCGACTTCCAGTGCCAGCAGCCAGTCGACAACTTCGGCGAGGCACTGCCAGCTCTTGGTGCTTTCGCCGGCGGTCAGAACGAGCCATTCGCTGCGGATGCCTGCAGCCGTGAATGAGGCCGCAACCACTTCGCGCCAATTTGCGGCGACGTTCGCATCGGTGATAACGGCAACACGGTCCTTGCGCAGGAATGGCCGGCAATGCTGGCCCGCATTGGACAGCAGCCCTGCCTCGATGCGCACTTCGTAAGGGGCGCCAGCGATGGCGACGGGGATCACAGCCATTTGTCGATTGCCTTGAGTATCTTGTCGGCAGTCACATGATGCGGCTGCGCACTGCTGGTGACGTGAATCGGGGCCTGGGAGTAGAACGGTTCCCGTTCTGCCTTGAGGCGAGCCAGGATCTCGCGCGGGTCTCCCGACCGAAGGAGGGGGCGGTTGTCCTTCCGGCCTACCCGCTCGACAAGGGTTTCGACGTCACTGTCGAGCCAGACTGCAATGCCTTTTTCAAGGATCAGTGCGCGGGTTTCGGCATTGCAGAACGCTCCGCCGCCGGTGGACAGCACCTTGCGATCCGTGTGCTGCCCTGTGCCCATCAGGCGAACGATGACGCGACGCTCACCATCGCGAAAATATTGTTCGCCATAGGTGGCAAAAATCTCGGGGATTGGCATGTGTGCGGCGCGTTCGATCTCTTCGTCCGCGTCAAGGAAAGGCAGGTGCAGCATTGTCGCCAGCTTTCTGCCGACGGTCGTCTTTCCCACGCCCATCATGCCGACGAGTACCAACGGTCGTGCAATCCGCCGCGCGATGCGGGCGATTTCGGACGAGCTGAGCGGATGCGCGTCATGTTCCATTGCCGCGCCGCCTATACTTGCGCTAGTGCCCGTTGCAAGCACCGCCTCGACTGCACGGCGGTGCAAAAGGGTTTGTCGTCTGGTACCGGGTGGTTGAATGAAGAGGATTGCCGTGGTCGCTCTGGCAGCAGTTGTAGTGGTGGCCTTGTTGACGGTGATCTGGATCAGGGGTGGAACACAGCCGATGCAGTGGGTTGAACAGCCGGTCGGCGAACCTCCGGTCGGGGGCAATGCGCAGTGAGCAGGCCTGTGTCCGGAAGGATGACGTTCTGGCTGGGCGGGGTTGCTGCCCTGGCTTCCCTGTCCGGGGCCTTGCTTGCGCAGGAATCCCTGCTCCCGCCGGGCTTTGATAACCCTCCTGCGCCCACGCGCCCTGCGCCACAGCGTTCCAGCGCCCCGGCACCGGCACCGGCACGTAACGCGGCTCCCGCGGCAGTGCGTCCAGCTGCATCGGGATCGGCGGCTCCCATGCCGACAGCTTCGCCTGTCGTGCAACCGTTGCCCGACACGGTGCAACCCGTAGCCACGACCGGGGGCGGTCTCAGCGATCAGGCATTGCTCGATTCGATCGACCCGGCACTCCTCGCCAAGCTGATAGATTCGGCGAGGCCCAAATCGGACATTCCGCCGGCCGGACGGCGCAGCCTCGATGTCGTGGGCGTGATCGACCAGAGCGATGGCGGTTTCCCGGTCGGCTCGACGCATTACCTCAACGGCCCGTTCGTCGAGGGCGTGATCACGAAGATGCGCGGACGCTTCGTGTCGCGCTGGGGCCACATCCTCGCACGCAGGGTGATTGCCAGCAGGCTGGCAACACCTGTCGGCATGAACGGGGCGGACTGGGCGGCGATGCGTGCGCAGCTGCTGCTGCGCATGGGCGAAGCGGACGCGGCGCGGGCGATGGTGCAATCGGTCGACAGCGGAAATTTCACCCGTGGCCTTGAGGACGCCGCGATGGCGAGCTTCCTTGCCACGGCGGATCCCGTCGGGCTGTGTCCCATCACAGCGCTAACTGCCGCAGGCCGGCCCGGGTGGGACTGGGAACTTTCGCGTGCGATCTGTTCTGCCTTCACCGACGAAGGGTCGACCGCGATGGCCACGCTCGACAAGGCCTTGCGCAGGGGAACCGGAACCAAGATCGACATCTTGCTGGCACAGAAGTTCGCCGGAGCGGCAACGAACGCGCGGCGTGCTGTCAAGATCGAGTGGAACGATGTGGAGGCACTGACGCCCTGGAGCATCGGCATGTCCTTTGCCACAGGGCTTGAGCCTCCGGAGGACCTGCGCAAGAAGGCTGGCGAGAACTATGCCTTGCTGGCGGCGCGGGCGCCGATGCTCTCCATTTATTCACGGGCCGCGGCTGCCGATGTTGGCGCTGCACGTGGCGTACTGTCGTCGCGGTCACTGATCGACCTCTACAGCGCGATCTATGCTCAGCGCGATGCCGAGGCAGCAGACGCCACTGAGGATGAATGGACCCAGCGGGCAGCGACCCTGCGCACCGCCTATGTGGCCGAGGCGCAGGAAGACCGGCTTGACGCGATCCGCAGCCTGTGGGGCGATGGCAATGATCCGGAGCGGGCCTATGCAGGGCTGGTCCTAACATCTCATGCATCAGCACGGATGGTCCCCTCCGAGGCACTAGCCGATAGCGCGGCGCCCTTGATTTCGTCGATGCTGACCGCCGGACTCGATCGCAACGCGATAAAATGGGCACCGTTTTGCCCGGTTGGAACGGAGGCCTGGGGATTGCTGGTCCTGTCAAATCCGGGCCGGGCGAACCGGACTGGGTCTGAAGGGCTGAACGCATTCGCTGACAATGACGACTCCGATAACGCGATCAGATCGCGCTTCCTGCTTGCGGGCATGATGGGGCTCGAGCGGGTCGACCCTGCCGCCGCGCGCGACTTTGCAGGCAAGCTGGGCGTTGATTTCAACCGGCAGACTCGTTGGACCCGGGCGATCGATCAGGCTGCGGCGTCGAACAATCAGGCCTTGGTGGCTTTGCTTGCGGCCTTTGGCATGCAGGGCGATGGCTGGGGCCGGATGACCCCGTTGCACCTCTATCATGTGGTGTCGGCCCTGCACCGTGTCGGGCTCGATAACGAGGCGCGCATGATTGCTGCCGAAGCCGTCGCTCGCGTCTAAGGGGGTGAAAGCCAGGGCAGAGCCTGCAGTCGAAGATTTTCTGTCGATGCTGGCTGTCCAGCGCGGAGCGGCACCCAATACAATCGCCGCCTATCGCCGCGATCTTGCGGGTGCGGCCGAGGCGATCGGGTGCTTGTCGACAGCAACGCGCGAAGACATTTCGCGGCTTTCGGTCGCCTTTGCGGACCTGGCGCCAGCCTCGCTGGCACGAAAGTCTTCGGCTTTGCGGCAGTTCTACGGCTTCCTTGTCGACGAAGGGGTGAGAGAGGACGATCCGTCCGGCGCCTTGCCACGGCCAAAGACCCGTCGCCCTCTCCCCCGCCTGCTCGGCCATGAGGAGATCGGCGCTCTTTTCAGGCAGGCGGAAGAGGATGCCGCGTCCCGAACTCCGGAGGGTCTGCGGATGCTGGCGCTGTTGGAGCTTCTCTACGGGTCTGGCCTGCGAGCGACTGAGCTGGTTTCGCTCCCATTGGCCGCGGTGCCTCGTGATGCACCGTTCCTGACGATCACGGGAAAGGGAGGGACGCAGCGGATGGTGCCGGTTTCCGCCCGGGCCGTGAAGGCGTTGTCCGATTGGCTGGTAGCGCGGGGAGGGGGCGGGCGATTCGTCTTCCCATCGCCGCGAGGTGGGTTCCTGTCGCGCGTTCGATTGTTCCAGTTGCTAAGGGATTTGGCGCTTCGGGCTGGCCTGGACCCGGAAAAGGTCAGCCCGCATGTGCTGCGCCATGCCTTCGCCACCCATCTCCTGGAGGGCGGCGCTGACCTGCGCGTGTTGCAGACCTTGCTGGGCCACGCCGATATCGCGACCACGCAGATCTACACGCACGTTGATTCCGCGCGTCTGGTCGCCCTCGTAAACCAGCGTCATCCGCTTGCCCGGAGTTGACCAAATCCGCGCTCGCGCCTAGCGGATTGGCCATGATTTCCTACCTCGAGTTCGAAAAGCCGGTCGCAGCGCTGGAAGCCCGCATCGCCGAACTGCGCCAGACTGCGCAGGGCGGAGACATCGACATCTCGTCCGAGATCCGCAGGCTTGAAAGCAAGTCGGCCGAATTGCTTGCCAGCACGTACAAGGCGCTGACCCCTTGGCAGAAGACGCAGGTTGCACGGCACCCTTCACGTCCGCATTTCAAGGACTACGTCGAGAAGATCTTTACGGATTTCATGCCTTTGGGCGGGGATCGTCTGTTCGGTGAAGATCAGGCGATCGTCGGTGGTTTCGCCAAGCTGGATGGTCGCCGGCTCATGCTTATCGGCCATGAAAAGGGCAACGACACCCAAAGCCGCATTCGCCACAACTTCGGCATGGGCAAGCCCGAAGGCTATCGCAAGGCGATCCGGCTGATGGAATTGGCGAGCCGATTCGGGCTGCCTGTCGTGACGCTTGTGGATACCTCGGGAGCCTTCCCGGGCGTAGAGGCGGAAGAGCGCGGTCAGGCTGAAGCAATCGCAAGGTCAACGGAGGCCTGTCTTGCGCTGGGCGTTCCGATGGTGGCGACCATTGTGGGCGAGGGCGGATCCGGCGGCGCAGTGGCGCTGGCAAGCGCAGAACGCGTCCTGATGCTAGAACATGCCGTTTATTCGGTCATTTCTCCCGAAGGATGTGCCTCTATCCTGTGGCGTACGGCCGAGAAGGCCGCAGACGCGGCAGAGGCGATGAAGGTGACGGCGCAGGATCTGCTTTCGCTTGGCGTGATCGACCGCATCGTGCGCGAACCCGTTGGAGGAGCGCATCGCGATCCTGACGCGACCTGTGCGCTCCTGGGCAAGGCCATCGGCGAAGAGCTCGATGCCCTCGTCGGAAAGCCGGCGGACGAGCTGCGCCAGATCCGGGCAGAACGCTTCCTGCGCATCGGCGCCTGATCGCGGGCGCCATCTGGCGCTCGGGAACCGGATTTGCGACAAGACGGTTATCGGACCAGTCCCGTAGCGGGCGGGTGTTCTGCACTCGCGTCCCGCTAGACCTTCGCCTTGGGGAGTTGAAGATGCCGTTATTCCGCCGTTCGCGTGCAGCGTTTCTGACTGTGTCAGTCATCGCGATGTCGTCTCTGCCTGCGTGTGTCAGTCAAACTGGCAGCCCGGCAAGCGCGCAAGGCGCGACGCAGGCTATCAGCGCAGCCGACAAGAAGCAGGGCGCCGAGGCGCATCCACAACTGCTTCAGGAATTTGGCGGAGCGATGACGGGGGCGCAGGCCACCTATGTCGAAACGGTGGGCAAGAATATCGCGATCCAGTCCGGCCTCAGCAACGCCCGCGGTGATTTCACCGTCACCTTGCTGAATTCCCCGGTCAACAATGCTTTCGCCATCCCCGGTGGCTATGTCTACGTAACGCGTCAGCTTGCGGCGCTGATGAACAACGAGGCCGAACTGGCCGGCGTGCTGGGGCATGAAGTCGGTCACGTGGCCGCACGCCACGCGGCCAAGCGCGAAAGCCAGGCGACTCGCAATTCGTTGCTCGGAGCGCTTGGATCGATCCTGTCGGGTGCCTTGCTCGGTAACAGCGCCCTCGGCCAGCTTGGCCAGCAGATTTTCTCGACCGGCAGCCAGTTGCTGACTCTCAAGTATTCGCGCGGGCAGGAAACCGAAGCGGACAACCTCGGGATCACCTATCTTCAGCGGGCAGGCTACGATCCTCGGGCGATGTCGACAGTTCTGCAGAGCCTTGCCAACCAGAACGCACTTGATGCCAGCGTTAAGGGGACGACGAATCAGGTGCCGGAATGGGCCAGCACCCACCCTGACCCCGCGTCGCGTGTCCGGGCAGCATTAACCCGAGCGGGCAACACCACCGGAAGAACGAACCGCGATACCTTCCTCGCTGGCATCAACGGGCTAACCTATGGGGATGATCCTGCCCAAGGCATCGTCGACGGTTCCAGCTTCGTGCATCCCGCTCTGCGGCTTGCCTTCCGGGCCCCCAATGGCTTCTACCTCGTGAATGGCACGCGGGCCGTCTCCATCTCCGGGCAAAGCGGGAAGGGCGAGTTTTCGACCGCAGCATATAGTGGAAATCTCGAGAATTACGTGCGCTCGGTCTTCACCAAGCTGTCAAGCCAACAGCAGCTCGCGCCTGCAACGCTTGAACGGACCACGGTCAACGGCATCCCCGCCGTCTACGGTACAGCCCGCGTAAACAGCGGCAATGGACAGGTTGACGTTGTGGTGTTCGCGTATGAATTCGGCCCGCAGCAGGCCTATCACTTCACGACCATCAGCCAGGCTGGGCAAGCCTCACAGTTCGATACCATGTTCCGGTCCATCCGGAGAATCAGTGCAACCGAAGCATCGGCGGTCAAGCCTCGCCGTCTGTCGGTGGTCACTGTAAAATCGGGCGACACTGTCGAATCCCTGGCGAAGCGGATGGCTTATACCGACCAGCCGCTGCAACGGTTCCTGGTGCTCAACGGTCTTTCCTCAGGGAGCCGTCTGGTTGCGGGGCAGAAGGTCAAGCTGGTCGTCTATTGACGCTGCTTCTTCTGAATTTTCGACGAACATACGAAAAGAGGCAGGTGCCATGGCACCTGCCTCTACAAATCCTCTGGCGAGGCGCCGACTATTAGTTGGCCTTGTCAGCGGTGTCCATGTCGGTCGACACGTCGGTGAAGGTGTTGCTCAGCGATTTGCCCAGCGAGGTCATCGCGCCGATGGCAGCAACAGCAACGAGGGCAGCGATCAGGCCGTATTCGATCGCGGTGGCACCTTCGTTGTTGGCGAGCAGGTCACGGAAAAGCTTCATGTTCGGTCTCCTAGAGGTGGTGCTTCATTCTTCCCGTCCCGCCCCATTTTGTCCCCGGAGCGAGCATTCGTACTCTTACTTACAAAAGACTAAGGATTCGTTAATCCGTATTCGTCTTCTGGTTAGTGTTTTCATCTACAGTGACGTACAAGTTGTACAAAGCTGCGGTGAAGTTCTTCATGCCAAAGGTGGCAGCAAGGCCGATCAACGAGATAAGTAAACCGTATTCGACAGCTGTAGCGCCGCAATGGTTACGGAAGATTTTCAGAAGAAGGGTCTTCATTTCCGTTTCCATGGTTGCAGCGTAGGTTGGTCTACGTTGCCATTCCTAAGAAAAGGTTGATAGGCGCGCGGAATGGAAAAATTCTCGACAGTCATGATCGTCGTGGCGGTAGCGATCCTTGATCGGGCAGGGCGCGTGCTGATGCAACAACGCCCCCCGAACAAGCAGCACGGCGGCCTCTGGGAGTTCCCCGGCGGCAAGGTGGAGGCGGGGGAGACCCTCGCTGCCGCGGTTGTAAGGGAAATCGACGAAGAACTCGGCCTTGCGATCGACGCAGAAGCCCTGTTCCCGATTTGCTTTGCCAATGATGCGCTGGCCTCCAGCTCCCGGCAGATCCTCCTTTTGCTCTATGGCGCGCGAATCTGGGGTGGCGTGGCAATGGCCAAGGAAGCTGGGAGCGCCATCCGCTGGGTAGACGCCAAGGAACTGGCAGCTCTGCCGATGCCCCCGTTGGACATTCCGCTAGCCCAGGCGGTAATTCCTCTGCTTGGGGGTTGCCAAAGGTGAATCAGCCCCCTAAAGGCGCGTCTCCCAAGCACCCGTAGCTCAGCTGGATAGAGCATCAGACTACGAATCTGAGGGTCGGACGTTCGAATCGTTCCGGGTGCGCCACCTTCCCCCGGGAAGGTGATTCGGGAGGGCTGTGCCGCTGGTTCAGCCACGACATGATGGTGAGCACCCGTAGCTCAGCTGGATAGAGCATCAGACTACGAATCTGAGGGTCGGACGTTCGAATCGTTCCGGGTGCGCC